>NZ_CP026105.1:618660-927990 GCF_002902965.1 Paraburkholderia hospita
GAAGGCGCAATGATATAACGTATCTCGAAAAAATGTCATTGCCCGTTGCAAAGTCATCGCCGATTCTTAGGAAGGAACAACCGTAGGCGCGCATTCCGGTGCTGCCGCGCTGCACCATCGAAATTGCGCGGCGCGCCTTGACATGACCGGACACGTATCCGATCATTCGATCACAACGAGAGCAATTGCTCGATCACCGAGCGTTAGCTCAGGTTGAATCGAAGAATCAAACGAACCGGAGACAGGTTGTGACAGCCCGACTGCAAGGCAAAGTGGCGATTCTCACGGGCGCGGCGAGCGGTATCGGCGAAGCGGTGGCGCGCCGGTATCTCGACGAGGGCGCGCGCTGCGTGCTGGTGGACGTGAAGCCGGCCAACGAATTCGCACACGCACTGCGCGAAACGGACGGCGACCGCGTGCTGACACTCAGCGCGGACGTCACGAAGCGCGAAGACATCGCGCGCATTGTCGAGCAGACGGTGCAGCGCTTCGGCCAGATCGACATTCTCTTCAACAACGCGGCGCTGTTCGACATGCGTCCGCTACTCGACGAATCCTGGGACATCTTCGACAAGCTCTTCGCGGTCAACGTAAAGGGCATGTTCTTTCTGATGCAGTCCGTCGCACAGCGCATGGTCGACCAGGGCCACGGCGGCAAGATCATCAACATGTCGTCGCAGGCGGGCCGCCGCGGCGAGGCGCTCGTGTCGCACTACTGCGCGACCAAGGCAGCCGTGCTGAGCTACACGCAGTCGGCCGCGCTGGCGCTCGCGCCGCACAAGATCAACGTGAACGGCATCGCACCGGGCGTCGTCGATACGCCGATGTGGGAACAGGTCGATGCGCTTTTCGCGCGTTACGAGAACCGGCCGCTGGGCGAGAAGAAGCGTCTCGTCGGTGAAGCGGTGCCGCTGGGCAGGATGGGGCTGCCCGCGGATCTGACGGGGGCGGCGCTGTTCCTCGCGTCTTCGGATGCGGATTACATCACCGCGCAAACCCTGAACGTCGACGGCGGCAACTGGATGAGCTGACCGTCATTCATTCACCGGCATCCGCAATACGGCGCCACACAACCGCAAGCGCCGGTCACGTACCCGATCAAGTACCAAAACGCAAAGTACGAATAAAGGAGACAAACGATGAAGCCCACCTGCAAACCCGCGCTCAACGTATTCGGCGCAGCGGCACTCGCGTGCGCCGCATTCAGCGCGAACGCGGCGACCGTCACGATCGCCACGTTGAACAACCCCGACATGATCGAGTTGAAGAAGCTGTCGCCGGCATTCGAGAAAGCGAATCCCGACATCAAGCTCAACTGGGTGATTCTCGAAGAAAACGTGCTGCGTCAGCGCGCCACGACGGACATCACGACGGGCAGCGGCCAGTTCGACGTGATGACGATCGGCGCCTATGAAACGCCACAATGGGGCAAGCGCGGCTGGCTCACGCCGCTCACGAACCTGCCCGCCGATTACGACCTGAACGACGTCGTGAAAACGGCGCGCGACGGCCTGTCGTACAACGGCTCGCTGTACGCGCTGCCGTTCTACGTCGAAAGCTCGATGACGTATTACCGCAAGGATCTGTTCGCGGCGAAGGGCCTGAAGATGCCCGATCAGCCGACCTACGACCAGATCGCGCAGTTCGCCGAAAAGCTGACGGACAAGGCCAACGGCGTCTACGGCATCTGTCTGCGCGGCAAGGCGGGCTGGGGCGAGAACATGGCCTACGCGACGACCGTCGTGAACACGTTCGGCGGCCGCTGGTTCGACGAGAAGTGGAACGCGCAACTGACGACGCCCGAATGGAAGAAGGCGATCTCCTTCTACGTCGATCTGCTGAAGAAGTACGGCCCGCCGGGAGCCAGTTCGAACGGCTTCAACGAAAACCTCACGCTGATGTCGTCGGGCAAATGCGGGATCTGGATCGACGCGACGGTTGCCGCCGGCATGCTCTACAACAAGCAGCAATCGCAGATCGCCGACAAGGTCGGCTTTGCAGCCGCGCCGACGGCCGTCACGCCGAAGGGCTCGCACTGGCTGTGGGCGTGGGCGCTCGCGATTCCGAAGTCGTCGAAGCAGGCGGACGCGGCGAAGAAGTTCATCACGTGGGCGACGTCGAAGCAGTACATCGAGCTCGCAGCGAAGGATGAAGGCTGGGCCTCGGTGCCGCCCGGCACGCGTCAGTCGACCTATGCGCGCCCCGAGTACAAGCAGGCCGCGCCATTCGGCGACTTCGTGCTGAAGGCGATCGAAACCGCCGATCCCGATCATCCGACGTTGAAGCCGGTGCCGTACACGGGCGTGCAGTTCGTCGGCATCCCCGAGTTCCAGTCGTTCGGCACGGTGGTCGGTCAGAGCGTTTCGGGCGCGGTGGCAGGCCAGATGACGGTCGATCAGGCGCTGGCAGCCGGCAACGCGACGGCGGATCGCGCCGTCAAGCAGGCCGGCTATCAGAAATAAGCGTCAAGGCCTAATGGCATGCCGTCTGCTCGATCCCTACGCGGACGCGGCGTGTCCAGGAATTGAATCGCAGCCTCGAAGTAAGTAAGCCGGATCAGATGGAAAGCGCCGGCTGACAGCGCATCGTCAGCCGGACCCTGGCAGCACAGCGTGCCGCACGCCCCGCGGACCGCGCACTACCGAAGAGGTGGTCCATCATGCGTCAACACTTGCGTCTACCCCTCATGCATGCCCATCCCCAAACCGAACACGAGCGCGAAGAGCGCAAGGCCGCGCACGCGCGCTGGCTCGTCATGCCGTCCGTAGGCGTTCTCGTCCTGTGGATGGCGATTCCTCTCGCGATGACGATCTGGTTTTCGTTCTCGCGCTACAACCTGCTGAATCCTGACGTAAAGGGCTTCGCGGGTCTCGAAAACTATAAGTTTCTTGCCAGTGACCCGTCCTTCGGCCCGTCGATCCTGCACACGATGCAGTTGATCATCTCGGTGCTGGTGATCACGGTGGTTGGCGGCGTGCTGCTCTCGGTGCTGTTCGACCGCAAGTTCTACGGGCAGGGCGTCGCGCGGCTGCTCGCCATCGCGCCGTTCTTCGTGATGCCGACCGTCTCCGCGCTGATCTGGAAGAACATGATCCTGCACCCGGTGTATGGATTGATCGCGCAAGGCATGCGTGCGCTCGGTATGACGCCGATCGACTGGTTCGCCGACTATCCGTTGATCGCCGTGATCATCATCGTCGCGTGGCAGTGGTTGCCGTTCGCGTTTCTCATTCTGTTCACGGCGATCCAGTCGCTCGATCAGGAGCAGAAGGAAGCGGCGAAGATCGACGGCGCCGGTCCGTTCGCGATGTTCTTCTTCATCACGCTGCCACACCTGAGACGCGCGATCGCGGTCGTGGTGATGATGGAAACCATTTTCCTGCTGTCGATCTTCGCTGAAATCTACACGACGACGGGCGGCGGTCCGGGCAACGCGACGACCAACCTGTCGTACCTGATCTACGCGCTCGGCCTGCAACAGTTCGACGTTGGCCTCGCGTCCGCAGGCGGGATTCTCGCTGTGGTGCTCGCGAATATCGTGTCGTTCTTCCTCGTGCGCATGCTCGCGAAGAACCTGAAAGGGGAGTACGAAAAATGAGCCAGGTCGCCGCTACACCTGTTACGACGAATCTTTCGAAAACGAACTCGCCGTTGGCCATCGTCCGGCGCAGCATTCCGGGCATCCTCGCGTGGCTGATTGCGCTGCTGCTGTTCTTCCCGATCTTCTGGATGACCATCACGGCATTCAAGACGGAGCAGCAGGCTTACGCGTCGTCGCTGTTCTTCATGCCGACGCTCGAAAGCTTCCGCGAAGTGTTCGCGCGCAGCAATTACTTCGGCTTCGCGTGGAACTCGATCCTGATCTCGGTTGGCGTCACGCTGCTGTGCCTGATTCTGGCCGTGCCGTGCGCCTACGCGATGGCGTTCTTCCCGACGCGGCGCACGCAGAAAGTGCTGCTGTGGATGCTGTCGACGAAGATGATGCCGTCCGTCGGCGTGCTGGTGCCGATCTATCTGCTGTGGAAGAACAGCGGACTGCTCGACAGCGTGAGCGGCCTCGTGATCGTCTACACGCTGATCAATCTGCCCATTGCCGTGTGGATGTCGTTCACGTACTTCGCGGAAATTCCGCGCGACATTCTCGAAGCGGGGCGCATCGACGGCGCGGCGACGTGGCAGGAAATCGTCTATCTGCTGATGCCGATGTCGTTGCCGGGGCTTGCATCTACAGGGCTGCTGCTCGTGATCCTGTCGTGGAACGAGGCGTTCTGGAGCATCAACCTGTCCAGTTCTAACGCCGCGCCGCTGACGGTGTTCATCGCGTCGTATTCGAGTCCTGAAGGCTTGTTCTGGGCGAAGCTGTCGGCGGCGTCGCTGCTGGCCGTCGCGCCTATCCTGATCGTCGGCTGGGTTTCGCAGAAACAGCTGGTGCGTGGCCTTACCTTCGGGGCGGTCAAGTGACGGAGATCAGAACAGAGGCGAAGCTTGCGCTCATCTGCGATTGCGACGGCGTGCTGATCGACAGCGAAGCCGTCGCCGCCGCGGTGCTCGTCGAGGAGCTGGAAGCGCGCTGGCCCGGCACGGATGTCGCGCCCGTCGTGATGCCGTTGCTCGGCCTGCGCACGGAACGCGTGCTCTCAGGCACGGCATCGGCGCTCGGCAGGACGCTCGCCGAAGTCGACGTCGAAGCGATTCGCAGCGCAGTCGAACGCGCGGCCGTCAAGGCACCGATGGTCGACGGCATCGAGGCCGCGCTCGCGAGCATTCCGTTGACGAAGGCCTGCGCGAGCAACAGCTTTCGCGCGTATGTCGAAGCGGCGCTGGCGCGCACGGGCCTCGTGAAGCATTTCGGCGACCGGCTTTTCTGCGCCGATTCCGTCGCGCATCCGAAGCCGGCGCCCGACGTTTATCTCGCCGCCGCGCGCGGGCTGGGCGTGAACCCGGAAGCGTGCCTCGTGATCGAGGACAGCGTGGCGGGCGTGACGGCTGCGACGGCAGCGGGCATGACGGTGTATGGGTTCATCGGCGGCGGCCATGCGAGCGAGGATCAGGTCGGCGCGCTGCGCCGCGTGGGCGCGCAACACGTATTCGACGACATGACGCAATTGCCGGAACTGGTCGCGCGATGGTTGCAGCGCGTGACGGTGGCGTGAAGGCATCGGCGAAACGATTAAACGTAGTACGGAAATTCGGAGACACATCATGGCAAGCGTAACTCTGCGCAACATCAGAAAGGCTTACGACGACAACGAGGTGATGCGCAACATCAACCTCGACATCCAGGACGGCGAGTTCGTCGTGTTCGTCGGCCCAAGCGGCTGCGGCAAGTCCACGCTGATGCGGATGATTGCCGGCCTCGAAGACATCTCGGGCGGCGACCTGAATATCGACGGTACACGCATGAACGACGTGCCGCCCGCCAAGCGCGGCATCGCGATGGTGTTCCAGTCGTACGCGCTGTATCCGCACATGACGCTGTACGACAACATGGCGTTCGGCCTGAAGCTCGCGGGCACGAAGAAGCCGGAGATCGACGCCGCCGTGCGCAACGCCGCGAAGATCCTGCATATCGACCATTTGCTCGAACGCAAGCCGAAGCAGCTGTCGGGCGGCCAGCGTCAACGTGTGGCGATCGGCCGCGCGATCACGCGCAAGCCGAAGGTGTTCCTGTTCGACGAACCGCTGTCGAACCTCGACGCCGCGCTGCGTGTGAAGATGCGCCTCGAATTTGCGCGCCTGCACGACGAGTTGAAGACCACGATGATCTACGTGACGCACGATCAGGTCGAAGCGATGACGCTCGCCGACAAGATCGTCGTGTTGTCGGCGGGGAATCTCGAGCAGGTCGGCAGCCCGAACATGCTGTATCACGCGCCGGCGAACCGGTTTGTGGCGGGCTTCATCGGCTCGCCGAAGATGAACTTCCTCGAAGGCGTCGTGCAGTCGGTGTCGGCGAGCGGTGTGCTCGTCAAGTACGAAACGGGCGAGACGCAGCTCGTGCTGGTCGAGCCGGGCCGCGCGAAAGAAGGCGACAAGGTGACCGTCGGTATTCGCCCCGAGCATCTGCATCTCGACCTGCCCGACAATGGCGTGTCGGCCAGCGTTATGGCGATCGAATCGCTCGGCGATGCAGCGTATCTGTACGCTGAAAGCAGCGTTGCGCCGGATGGCCTGATCGCGCGTATTCCGCCGCTCGAGCGACATGAGAAGGGCGGCACGATCCGGGTCGGCGCAACGCCCGATCACTGCCATCTGTTCGACAGCGACGGACAGGCGTTCCATCGCAAGATCGTCGAAGTGCTCGCGGCCTGATCCTGCACGCAAAGAAGGCGCCGTTGCATGCTTTGCAACGGCGCCTTTCCTATTTGCAGACTCGGACTTTTCCGATTTATCTGCCACCTATCTCATATCAAAATTGTGCATCGTCTGACAGCGCGCATCTGAGCGGTTCTTCAGGTGGGTTCTGTCCGTTCTCCGTCCATTGCCCCGAACACGTCATCCGCGCGATTGCTCCCAAGACCGCGCGACCATGCGCGTGCGGCCGACTCAAGACGCCATGCACAACGCTTCCACTCTCACACCTCAAGAAACCGTCTCGACACCGGCTGTCGATCACGCGCTCGCGCTGCACAGCGCCGGCCAGCTCGATCGCGCCGAACAGGCGTATCGCGCGATCCTCGACGCACAGCCCCACGATGCGAACACGTTCTACATGCTTGGCGTGCTGTACTTGCAGCGCGCGGATCTCGAGCGCGCAATCGAATGCTTCGATACGTCGCTTGCGCTGCGGCCTGACGACGCGGACTGTCTGAACGATCGCGGAATCGCTGCGCTTTCGCGCAGTGACAACGAAGGCGCGGCCGATTTTTTTCGAAGAGCAGTCGAATGCGCGCCGCAGGATGCGCTCGCGCACTGCAACTTGGGCAAGGCGCTGCGGCGTCTGTCCAAACCCGAAGAAGCGCTGAACCACTTCCAGCGCGCACTTGCTCTCGATCACGACTTGTTCGAAGCGGCGCTCGGCAGCGCGGACATGCTCGAAGTCCTTTCCCGTCCACATGATGCCGTGGCAGCCTATGAATACGCCGCACGTTACGCGCCCGACGATCTGCGCGTGCTGCTGGGTCTCGGCTTGACGCTGAACGCCGTGCGCCGCCATGCGGAAGCCGCGGATTGTTTCGAACGCGCATTGCAAAAGGAACCGGAAAACGTGCACGCGCTGTTCGGGATCGCGTTTGCAACGGATGGCCAGTTGAAGTTCGAGGATGCGCTCGTCAGATATCAGCGCGCGCTGGAGGCCTTGCCCGATTCGCCGACGCTGCACAACAACGTCGCGTTCACGCTGACGTGCATGTCGCGTTACGACGAAGCGGATCATCACTTACGGCGCGCAATCGAACTCACGCCGGATCTTTCGAATGCGTACAAGCTGCTCGGCATGTCGGAGTTGCGGCGCGGAAATTTTCGCAAGGGCTGGGAGCACTACGAGCATCGCAAGACGACACCGAGCGGATTGCGCGATTACCCAGAGTGCGAGATGCCCGAATGGCGGGGCGAGCCGGTCGAAGGCAAGCGCTTTCTGCTGACGCGTGAACAGGGTGCAGGCGATCAGTTGCAGTTCATTCGCTATGCGAGCGTGCTGCACGACATGGGCGCAACCGTCGACGTGTGGACCAGCGAGGAACTGGCGCCGCTCTTTGCCCGCGTGCGCGGCGTGAACGACGTGTTGACGGCGTTACCCAAAGGCGCCGGTTACGACTACTGCTGCCCGATGATGAGCGTGCCCGCGTGGCTACACGACGACGCGATTCCGAGCGCAGTGCCGTATCTGTCCGTGGATGACACGCAGGTTGCCGCATGGCGCGCGCGGCTCGAACAGACCGCAGGGTCGCGCAAGAAGATCGGCCTGGTATGGGCGGGCAATCCGGGGCATTACCTCGATGTCTACCGTTCGGCGCGGCTCGCGGCGCTGGAACCGCTTGCGTCGGTCGGCGGTCTTGCATGGTTCGGGTTGCAGAAGGGAGCGCCAGAGACGCAACTCGATGGCGTTGCGCATCGCTGGCCGATCTGCGCGCTTGGCCAGTCGCTCGACAGCTTTTACACGACGGCAGCCGTGATCCAATCACTGGATCTCGTCATCACCGTCGATACGTCCGTCGCGCATCTGGCGGGCGCGCTCGGCAAACCGGTATGGGTGATGCTGCCGAAGCAGGCCGACTGGCGCTGGATGATGTCGGGTGAGACGAACCCGTGGTACCCAGGCGCGCGGCTTTTCCGGCAACAGGTGTTGGGCGACTGGTCGCCCGTCGTCGAAGCGCTGCGCAGCGCGCTCGAAGCCCTCTAGCGCAAGCGAGCCGCGCGCAGGCGCGGACTAAGCGGCGCCGTGATTCAGCGCGGCGCGCGCGCACAACTCGTCGGTCACGAGCCCCGACAGCCAGCCGCCCTTCAACGCGGCAATCACCGCATTGCGCTTGCGTTCGCCGCCCGCGAAGCCGATCACGGGCCGCTTGGGCGGCGAATCGAGCCGCAAGCTCGTCACGCGGCGCCCCGTCGGCGATTCGACGCGCGCGCCGTTCGCATCGATCGGCAGTCCGAGCAGTTCCGCCACCGCGCCCAGAGACACCAGTTCTTCCACTTCATCCGATGTGATGAAACCGTCTTCATGCAGCGGGCAACGCAGCCCGATATTGCCGATCCCGACGAACGCGACATCCGCGTCGCCCGACAGCGATTCGACGATCCGGTACAGACGGTGATTGCACCACTGCGCGCGTTCCGCTTCGCTATCGGCGATCAACGGCGCGGGCAACAGAAAGTGCTTGCCGCCCGTCTTCTCCGAGATGTGCAGCGCGACGTCGTAGCGGTTGGACGAGCCGTCCTGCGCAATCGCACCGACCATCGACACCAGCCGATGCTGCGGCCGCTCCAGTTGCCCGACCTGATCGACGACGGCCTTCAGCGTACGGCCGCTGCTCACCGCGACGACCATCGGCTTTTCTTCGCCGAGATAGCGTTCCATCACCTGCGCGCCCGCGACGGCGAGCTTGCGGTCGATTTCGTCGGGCTTGTCGTTGTCGACGGGAACGACTTCGCACATCGACAGGCCATAGCGCTTCGACAGCTGATCGGCGAGCGACAGACAGTCCGCCAGCCGATGATCGACGCGCACGCGAATCAGGTTCTTCTCGACGGCGAACGCGACGAGCCGTTGTGCGACGGGCCGCGATACCTGCAGTTTTTCCGCGATCTCGTTCTGCGTATTGCCGGCGACGTAGTAGAGCCAGGCGGCGCGCGTCGCGAGATCGAGCTTTTCAGTGGACTTGGGCACGATGTTGTCGGTCTTAATGTCTCTAATGCGCACAACGTCGATGTGTCACCAGGAAGCCTGTGTCAGGCGATCTGGTGCGCTGCATGCCGTGGACATTCATCGCTGTCTTCACGGGTGGTTCACGCGTTCACGCCGCGTCCGCTTCGGGCGCGGGCGCAAACATCGGCTTCACATGCCGGTACAGCGCACGATAACTGGCGAGCCGCTCGCGCAGCATCGCATGTCGCCGCGCGTTCGGCGTGAATTCGATTTCGACGGGCGGCTTGGTCAGCACCTTCGCCGGATCGCCGCCCGCCGCGAGCCAGCCCAGACGCGCCGCACCGAGCGCCGCACCCGTTTCGCCGCCGCCGTGCTTGCGCGTGGTGGTGTTCAGCGAATCGGCGAGCAGTTGCGCCCAGTAGTTGCTGCGCGCGCCGCCGCCCAGCAGCGACAGCGCGTTCACTTCGGTGCCCGCCGCGCGCAGCGCGTCGAGGCCGTCCGTCAGCGCAAGCGTCACGCCTTCGAGCACCGCATAGCCGAGCAGCGCGCGATCGGTTGCGTGCGTCATGCCGAAGAACACGCCTTGCGAATACGGATCGTTGTGCGGCGTGCGTTCGCCCGACAGATACGGCAGGAACAACGGCGCAGTCGCGAGCGCTTCGTCGGGCAGCTTTTCGACTTCGGCGAGCAGCGTCGGCTCGTCGGTGGAGGTGAGCTTGCAGACCCAGCGCAGGCAGCTCGCCGCCGACAGCACCACGCTCATCTGATGCCAGCGGTCGGGGATCGCATGACAGAACGCATGCACAGCGGATTCGGGGTTCGGGCGGAAGCTGTTGCCGATCACGCACAACACGCCCGACGTACCGAGCGACACGAAGCCGTCGCCGGGTTGCGTCGCGCCGATGCCGATTGCGCTCGTCGCGTTGTCGCCGCCGCCCGCCGCGACCACGACGGGTTCGCGCAAGCCTAGTTCGCGCGCGAGTTCGGGCCGCAGCATGCCCGACGGCGCGCTGCCTTCAGCCAGACGCGGCATGTGCGAGCGGTTCAGATCGCAGGCGGCGAGCAGCGTATCGGACCAGTCTCGCTGTGCGACGTCGAGCCAGAGCGTGCCGGCGGCGTCGGACGGATCGGAAACCTTGTCGCCCGTCAGTTGCAGGCGCAAATAATCCTTCGGCAGCAGCACGCAGGCCGTTTGACGGAAGATCTCCGGCTCGTGACGCGCAACCCACAGCAGCTTCGGCGCAGTGAAGCCGGGCATCGCCAGATTGCCGGCGATCCGATGCAGATCCGGCGCGCGCCGAAGCAGCTCCTCGCATTCTTCGACGGCGCGCATGTCGTTCCACAGGATCGCGGGGCGCAGCACGCGGTCTTCGCTGTCGAGCAGCACGGCACCGTGCATCTGTCCTGACAGCCCGATGCCGCGAATCTGCGCGAACTGCTCCGGGTAGCGGTCGCGCAGCGCGAATAGCGCGGCGCGCGTGCCTTGCCACCAGTCGGACGGGTTCTGCTCCGACCAGCGTTGATGCGGACGCGAAACGGTGAACGGAGAACCTGCCGTGCCGACCACGCGTCCGTCGGACGCGAGCAGCAGAACTTTTACTTCGGACGTGCCGAGGTCGATGCCGAGATACATGGGCGCGAAACCTTCGTCGGTAGGAGATGCGCTACTTTAGCCGCATGCCGCGTGCGATGCCATGCGCAAAAGACCTGACGCATCGCATGTATCGCATCCATCGGATACGGCGCTCAATGGGATCGACCGCGCGTGGTTCGTCGCCATGCGCGGCCGGGATGTCATGTGCAGAACGAGCCGGTATGAATGCGCTCAGCCGTTGCGCTTTGCAAGCCACGCATCGACGCGACCGACTGCCGAACGGACCACCTTCTCGAGCGAAGCCGTGCCCGCCATGCTGCCCCACAGCAGTTTGTCCGAGCAGAACGCCTGCACGGGATCGGCTGCGCTGAAGAAGCCGCGCGCGACGCCTTCGTCCATCACGCCATCCTGATACGTGTACGGCAGCTTGCCTTGCTGCCACCTGTCGAGAAAGCGGAAAAACAGCGCGGGCAGCATTGCCGTCGCGTTCGGCTCGACCTTGCGCTCGAAGCACTCGGACAGCGTCGGCGCGATGAAGCCTGGAATCTTCGAGAAGCCATCGGCCGCGACGCGCTGATTCGTGTCCTGGATATAAGGATTGCCGAAGCGTTCGAGCACGACGTCGCGATACTTCGCGAGATCGAGCGGACTCGGCGTGAGGCACGGAATCACGTCTTGCGTCACGTAGTCGTAAGCGAACTGGCGAATCTCGGCGTCGAGCGTGCCTTCGTGGATATACGAAAGCCCGGCGAGCGTACCCGCCCAAGCGATACAGCTATGCGTCGCGTTGAGAATGCGGATTTTCGCTTCTTCGTACGGCAGTACCGATTCGACCAACTCGGCGCCGACCTGCTCCCACGCCGGCCGTCCGGCGATGAAGTGATCCTCGATCACCCACTGGATGAACGATTCGCCCATCACGGGGCATGCATCGTCGAAGCCCGTGGCTGCCTTCACGCGTTCGCGCACATCCGGTGTGGGACGCGGCGTGATGCGATCGACCATCGAATTCGGGCACGCGGTATTCGCATCGAACCAATTGCGCAATTCGCTCGCGCCGCGCCGCTCGAGGAACTGCGTCATGCCCGCGCGGAAGCGGTCGCCGTTGCTGCGCAGGTTGTCGCAGGTCTGCAGCGTGACGGCGCCCGCGTTGCGCTGCATGCGCGCTTCGAGAATCGCCGCGAGCGCGCCGTAGATGGTGGTGCGCGCACCGTTCAGGTCGGCGGCGAGGTCGGGGTTGGCCGTGTCGAGCTTGTCGTGTTCGTCGAGGTAATAGCCGCCTTCCGTCACGGTGAAGGCGACGATCTTGCACGCGGGATCGGCGCCTGCTTCGACGAGCGCATCGAGATTCTCCGACCACGGCACCACACGTTCGATCGAGCGGATCGTCTCGTACGCGCGCTTGCCTTGCGGCGTGACGGTTTCGAGCGTGTAGACGCCGTTCTGCGCGGCGAGCGCTTCGGCGACGGCGTTCATGTCGCTGCGGATGTTGCCGACGCTGAGCGACCAGTGCGGATCGCCTGGCTTGCGCGCTTCGTTGAGCCGGTGCAGATACCAGGCCTGATGCGCGCGATGGAACGAGCCCGCGCCGATATGCAGGATCACCTGCTTGCTTGCGCCGCTGCTTTGGCCGCTGTTCATATGTGTCTCCTAAATGCGCACGGTCTTTCGCGTGCGTTCCTTGGGATAAGTCTAGAAGGTGTCCCGGCGTTGTGAGCCGATGTCAGAAGAATATGAGAGCATTTGCTCTGCATTTGAACTAATGATCGTATTCGGCCGATTGAAAGTCAAGGCACAGCACGTGGCTTTTCGTGGCGCAGCGCGGTGGGACGGGCTTCTGCAGCGCACGCGACATGCGCGGAATGCTGTCGCGCAAGCATTCGCGTGACTGTTGCATTGCATCAAATTTGACAGCGCAGAGGCCAGGACTAACCCGAATGCAAAAAAGTATCGGTCGGCGGTCTCATTTCTAGTGGCCGCCATTGCGCCATGGGTCTAACTTTCGGTACACACGACAAGAGCAATAAAGCATGTTCATGCCGCGAGCCTTCAACTCGCGCTGCTGATGAAGAAACAGGAGGAAGACAGATGAAGGGCATCGTCACGCCGGTTACCTGGTTGCACGCGCATCGACATGCGGATCTGCATGTGCGTCGCGCGGAATGCGCGCAATATGCGCGGCCCTCGCTCTGAACCGCGCCCACAGGAGACTGACGTGCAACCCGATCTCGAACTGGTCAGCGTGCGCCGCGATGAGTCGTTCAAAGCGTGGTATCACGGCTTTCCCTACCGCACGGTGCGCTGGCATTTCCACCCCGAATTCGAAATCCATCTGATCGTCGCGACGACGGGCAAGATGTTCGTCGGCGATTACATCGGCGGCTTTGCACCGGGCAATCTCGTGCTGATGGGGCCGAACCTGCCGCACAACTGGGTCAGCGAAGTGCCCGAAGGCGTGACGATTGCGCAGCGCAATCTCGTCGTGCAGTTCGGCCAGGACTTCGTCGCGCATTGCATGGAGAGCTTTCCCGAGTGGCGTACGCTCGAAGCGCTGCTCGCCGATTCGCGGCGCGGCGTGTCGTTCGGCCCGCAGACCAGCGCATTGATTCAGCCGCTCTTCATGGAACTGCTCGAAGCGCGCGGCCTGCGCCGCATCGTGCTGTTTCTTTCGATGATGGAAATCCTGCTGAATGCGAGCGACCGCGAACTGCTTGCGAGCCCCGCGTATCAGATCGATCCGACCAGCTACGCTTCGACGCGCATCAATCATGTGCTGTCGTATATCGGAAAGAACCTCGCATCGGAGCTGCGCGAATCCGATCTCGCACAACTCGCGGGTCAGAGCGTGAGCGCGTTCTCGCGCTACTTCCGCCGTCATACGGGCCTGCCGTTCGTGCAGTACGTGAACCGCATGCGTATCAATCTCGCGTGCCAGTTGCTGATGGACGACGAGTTGAGCGTCACCGACATCTGCTACAAGGTCGGCTTCAACAATCTGTCGAACTTCAACCGGCAGTTTCTCACCGCGAAAGGCATGGCTCCGTCGAAGTTCCGCCGCTTCCAGCAACTGAACGACGCGAGCCGCGTCGCTTCGGAAGCGGCGGCGGCGCTCGGCAAGGGCATCGCCAACGCGCCTTCGATCGTGCCGGCCGCGCAGACGCCCAGTCATACGCACGGTCAGCCACGCGCCGCGCCCGCGGCGTATCCGCCTCACGGCTCGCCGCTCGCGACGACCTAGGGCACTTTCTCTAGCGTTTCTGTAGCTCACCGCTGCATCGTCTAATCACGCGCTGAAACCGCGTGAGGGACGCACTCATCCTCAAAAACGGAGACAAGCCATGACGCACAACACTTCGCTTCAGTCGCACGCCTTGCGCCTGCGGGCCACGCTGACTTTTGCCGCCGTGATGCTCGGCGCGCCGCTCGCTGCGCACGCCGCCGAACCCGCGCCGCTGAAGATCGGCATGACGTTCCAGGAACTGAACAACCCGTACTTCGTGACGATGCAAAAGGCGCTGAACGATGCGGCCGCATCGATCGGCGCAACGGTCGTCGTCACCGACGCGCATCATGACGTGAGCAAGCAGGTAAGCGATGTCGAAGACATGCTGCAGAAGAAGATCGACATTCTGCTGGTGAACCCGACGGATTCGACGGGCATTCAGTCCGCCGTTGCGGCGGCGAAGAAGGCGGGCGCCGTGGTCGTTGCCGTGGATGCGAACGCGAACGGTCCCGTCGATTCGTTCGTCGGCTCGAAGAATTTCGACGCTGGCCAGATGTCGTGCGAGTACCTCGCGAAAGCCATTGGCGGCAGCGGCGAAGTGGCGATACTCGATGGCATTCCCGTCGTGCCAATTCTCGAACGCGTGCGCGGCTGCAAGGCGGCGCTCGCGAAGTTTCCGAACGTGAAGATCGTCGATACGCAGAACGGCAAGCAGGAACGCGCGACGGCGCTGTCCGTCACCGAGAACATGATCCAGGCGCATCCGAACCTGAAGGGCATCTTCAGCGTGAACGATGGCGGATCGATGGGCGCGTTGTCCGCGATCGAATCGTCGGGCAAGGACATCAAGCTGACGAGCGTCGACGGTGCGCCGGAAGCGATCACCGCGCTCCAGAAGCCGAACTCGAAGTTCATCGAAACGTCGGCGCAATTTCCGCGTGACCAGATTCGCCTCGCGATCGGCGTGGCGCTCGCGAAGAAGTGGGGCGCCAATGTGCCGAAGACGATTCCCGTCGACGTGAAGCTCGTCGACAAGGACAACGCGAAGGGTTTCAGCTGGTAAGCGACGTGTCGTGCATGGGGTGACGCAGGCGAAGCCCTGCGTCACCCCGTGAAACGCAAAGGAAAGGCGATGGACACGATTCTCAAACTCGACAACATCACGAAGAGCTTTCCGGGTGTGAAGGCGCTGCAAGGCATACACCTGGACATTGCGCGCGGCGAGATTCACGCGTTGCTCGGCGAGAACGGCGCGGGCAAGTCGACGTTGATGAAAATTCTGAGCGGCATCTATCAGCCCGACGACGGCACGATCGTGATCGACGGACAGGAACGGCACTTCACGAATTATCACGATGCCGTCGCGGCGGGCGTCGGCATTGTGTTCCAGGAGTTCAGTCTGATTCCGTATCTGAATGCCGTCGAGAACATGTTCCTCGGACGCGAGTTGCGCAACCGGCTCGGCATGCTCGATCGGACGAAGATGCGGCGCGCGGCGTCGGAGATTTTCGGGCGGCTCGGCGTTGCGATCGATCTGTCCGTGCCGATCCGCGAACTATCGGTTGCGCAGCAGCAGTTCGTCGAGATCGGCAAGGCGTTGTCGCTGAATGCGCGCATCCTGATTCTCGACGAGCCGACGGCCACGCTCACACCCGCCGAAGCCGAGCATCTGTTCACGATCATGCGCGATCTGAAGCAGCAAGGTGTCGCGATGATTTTCATCTCGCATCATCTCGAAGAGATTTTCGAAGTGTGCGACCGCATCACCGTGTTGCGCGACGGTCAGTATGTTGGGATGACGGATGTCGCAAAGACGGATGTGAGCCGGCTCGTCGAGATGATGGTCGGGCGCAAGATCGAGAACAGTTTTCCGCCGAAGCCCACATTGCCCGCCGATGCGAAAGCTGTGCTCGAAGTGAACGCATTGCAGTTGCACAAGGACGGACCGACCAACCGCTTCACGCTGCGTAAAGGCGAGATTCTCGGCTTCGCGGGACTGGTCGGCTCGGGCCGCACGGAGACGGCGCTCGCCGTGATCGGCGCGGATGCCGCACATGTGAAGGACATCCGCATCAACGGCGCGGCGGCGAACCTGTCCGATCCCGCCGACGCGCTGAAGTCCGGCATCGGCATTCTGCCGGAAAGCCGCAAGACGGAAGGGCTGATCACATCGTTCTCGATCAAGCAGAACATCTCGATCAATAACCTCGGCAAGTACCGCACCGGCCGCTTCTTCATCGATCACCGCAGCGAAGCGAAGGCAACCGCCGACATCATGAAGCGCGTTGGCGTGAAGGCGCCGACGATGCACACCGAAGTCGCGACGCTGTCGGGCGGCAATCAGCAGAAAGTGGTGATCGCGCGCTGGCTGAATCACCACACGAACATCCTTATCTTCGACGAGCCGACGCGCGGCATCGACGTCGGTGCGAAAGCGGAAATCTATCTACTGATGCGCGAACTCACGGCGCGCGGCTACTCGATCATCATGATTTCATCGGAATTGCCGGAGATCGTCGGCATGTGCGATCGCGTCGCCGTGTTCCGGCAGGGGCGCATCGAAGCGATTCTCGAAGGCGACCAGATCGAATCGAATGCCGTGATGACTTATGCAACGGCTGGTGCATCGGCTGCAACTCGTGGAGCAACACAGCATGAACACGCCTAATACTTCTCCCAAGACATCGACGGTCGCATCCGATACGCCCGGCACGCCGTTTCGCCTCAACTGGGCGAGCATCAAACGCTCGACCTTGTTCTATCCGTTTATCGGTTTGCTTGTTGTGTGCATCGTGATGGTGTTTGCCAGCGACAGTTTTCTGTCAGCGGCGAATCTCGAGAACGTGCTGCGCCAGGTGTCGATCAACGCGATCATCGCCGTCGGCATGACGGCTGTGATCCTGACGGGCGGCATCGATCTGTCCGTCGGTTCGGTGATGGCGCTGTCGGGCACGCTCGCGGCGGGTCTGATGGTGGCGGGCCTCAACGGCGTCGCGGCGATCGCGATCGGCATTGCCGTGGGGCTTGGCTTCGGCTTTGCGAATGGCTTTTTCGTCGCGTTCGCTGGCATGCCGCCCATCATCGTCACGCTGGCGACGATGGGTATCGCACGCGGCCTCGCGTTGATCTATACGGGCGGTTATCCGATCGACGGCCTGCCGGACTGGGTCAGCTTCTTCGGCAGCGGCAAGGTGCTCGGCATTCAGGCGCCCGTGCTGATCATGCTCGTGATCTACGCGATTGCATGGCTGTTGCTCGAACGCATGCCGTTTGGCCGCTATGTGTACGCGATCGGCGGCAACGAACAGGCGACGCGCCTGTCCGGCGTGCGTGTCGCGCGCGTCAAGCTGATCGTCTACACGCTGGCTGGCCTGACGTCGTCGTTCGCGGCCATGGTGCTCACGTCGCGTTTGATGAGCGGCCAGCCGAACGCGGGTGTCGGCTTCGAACTCGATGCGATTGCAGCTGTGGTGATGGGCGGCACGTCGATATCGGGCGGACGCGGCTCGATTATCGGCACGCTGATCGGTGCGCTGCTGCTCGGCGTGCTGAACAACGGCCTCAACATGGTCGGCGTGAATCCGTACGTGCAGAACGTGATCAAGGGCGGAATCATCCTGCTCGCGATCTACATCAGCCGCGAACGCAAGAAGTGAAATCACATACTCCTTTGTTTCCATTAATCGCAAGGCAATGCAATGACCACTCAGGACAACAGCAAAAGCATGACGGCGATCGTGTGTCACGCGCCGGAAGACTATCGCGTCGAACGCGTGACGAAGCCGCAGGCGCGCGCGCATGAACTCGTGATCCGTATCGCCGCGTGCGGCATCTGCGCCAGCGACTGCAAGTGCCATTCCGGCGCAAAAATGTTCTGGGGCGGCCCGAGCCCGTGGGTGAAAGCGCCCGTGATTCCGGGCCATGAATTTTTCGGCTACGTCGAAGAAATCGGTGAAGGCGCGGCCGAACATTTCGGCGTGGGGAAGGGCGACCGCGTGATCGCCGAACAGATCGTGCCGTGCGGTAAATGCCGCTATTGCAAATCCGGCCAGTACTGGATGTGCGAAGTGCACAACATCTTCGGCTTTCAGCGCGAGGTCGCGGACGGCGGCATGGCCGAATACATGCGCATTCCGCCGACGGCTATTGTCCACAAGATTCCCGATGGCATCTCGCTCGAAGATGCCGCGATCATCGAGCCGCTCGCGTGCGCGATTCACACCGTCAATCGCGGCGACGTTCAACTGGACGATGTGGTCGTGATCGCGGGCGCGGGGCCGCTTGGTCTGATGATGACGCAGGTCGCGCACCTGAAGACGCCGAAGAAACTGGTCGTGATCGATCTCGTCGACGAACGGCTGGAGCTGGCGCGCGAATACGGCGCTGACGTGACGATCAATCCGAAGAACGACGACGCGCTGGCCATCGTCAAATCGCTGACGGACAACTACGGCTGCGATGTCTACATCGAAACGACGGGCGTGCCGGTGGGCGTGAATCAGGGCATGGACCTGATTCGCAAGCTCGGGCGTTTTGTCGAGTTTTCCGTGTTCGGCGCGGAGACTACAATGGACTGGTCGATCATCGGCGACCGCAAGGAACTCGACGTGCGCGGCGCGCATCTGGGCCCTTACTGTTATCCGATTGCTATCGATCTACTGGCGCGCGGGCTCGTCACATCGAAAGGCATCGTCACGCATGGCTTTTCGCTCGAAGAGTGGGACGAAGCGATCAAGGTCGCGAATTCGCTCGACTCGATCAAGGTGTTGATGAAGCCGGCCCGATAGTCCGAAAAAATGAACAGTGCGCGTCGTTCGAGGCGCGCACACGGAGACACTATGAATTACGTCATCGGCGTCGATATCGGCACGCAGAGCACGAAGGCCGTGCTCGTCGACCAGAACGGCGCAATCGTCGCGCAGCATTCGAGCGGCTATCACCCGGACACACCGAAGCCGTTGTGGGCCGAGCAATGGCCGACCGTGTGGATGAAAGCGGTGATCGAATGTATCTCGCGCTGTGTGGCGAAGGCGCGTGAAGCGGGCGTCGCGTCGAATGCGATCAAGTCCGTGTGCGTGAGCAGTCTGTATGGCGGCTCGGGCATTCCCGTCGATACCGACATGAAGCCGCTGTATCCGTGCCTGATCTGGATGGACCGGCGCGCGACGGCACAGGTCGAATCGGTGCGTGCGAACGTCGATCTAGAACGTCTGTATGCGATCACGGGCAATGGCGTCGACAGCTACTACGGCTACACGAAGATGCTGTGGCTGCGCGACAACGAGCCGAATGTGTGGGCGAACACGCGCTTCTTCCTGCCGCCGAACGCGTACGTGATCTATCTGCTGACGGGCGAAGTGGCTGTCGATCACAGTTCGGCGGGCAACATCGGCGGCGTGTATGACATCGCGAAGCGCGACTGGTCCGACGAGGCCCTCGACATGCTCGGCATACCCGCGACGATGATGCCGGAGCATCTGGTCGAATCATCGGATGTGGTGGGTGGTTTGCTGTCGCAATGGACGGAGCAGCTTGGACTCGAAGCGGGCACGTCGATCGTCGCGGGCGGCGTCGATGCGGCGATGGCCACATATGCGGCGGGTGTCACGCGCGCTGGCCAGCACGTTGCGATGATCGGCACGAGCATGTGCTGGGGCTATATCAATCAGAGCGTTGACGCGCATCATGGCCTTATCAGCATGCCGCACGTGTTCAACGGGTTGCAGGATATCTATGTGTTCGGCGGCGCGATCACGGCGGGCGCGTCGGTGACGTGGTATCGCGAGCAGTTCTGCCATGCGGAAATTGAAGCGGCGAAAGCGATCCCACATGGCGATCCGCATCGATTACTCGAAGAGGACGCGGCGCAGATTCCTGCGGGTTCGGATGGCGTGATGTTCCTGCCGTATCTGATGGGCGAGCGCAGCCCGGTGTGGGACGCGAAGGCGAGCGGTGCGTTTGTCGGGTTGAACCTATATCACACGCGGGCGCATCTGTATCGCGCGGTGCTCGAAGGCGTTGCGTACGCGTTGCAGCACAACATCGTCGCGGGGCGCAAGGGCGCGAAGTCACTCGACGACAAGCTGATCGTCGTCGGCGGCGCCGCGCATTCGGACCTGTGGATGTCGATCATTGCGGACATCACGGGCTTTCCCGTCTACACGATCGAGCAGGACGTGGAAGCGGCAATGGGCGCGGCGCTGCTTGCCGCGTACGGCACGAAGCTGATTTCGCAGGAAACGGCGCGCGGCGGCTGGGTGAAGCTGATCGAGCGCGCGAAGCCCGATCCTGCGCGGCAGGCGGTGTACGCGGAGCGCTTTGGCATTTATACGGACCTGTATCCGGCGTTGAAGCCGGTCATGCATCGGCTGCAAGCGAAATGAAGACGATCTTCGATTTTTCCGGGCGCTCGATACTCGTGACGGGGGCATCGAGCGGCATTGGCCGCGTGACGGTGGAGATGTTGTGCGCGAGCGGCGCGCAGGTTGTTGCGGCGGCGCGCAATGTCGGCGAACTTGCACGTCTTGCGGAGGAGACGGGGTGTGAGCCCCTGGTGCTCGATGTCGGTGATGAGGCTGCGATTGATGAGGCGCTTGCGTCGCTCGATGTGTTCGATGGGCTCGTGAATTGTGCAGGCACGGCGATGCTTGAACGTGCGATTGATACGACTGCGTCGAGCTTTGATTCTGTGATGAGCGTTAATGCTCGCGGCGCGATACTGGTTGCGCGGCATGTGGCGCGGGCGATGATCGATGCCAAGCGCGCAGGCAGTATTGTTAATGTTTCTAGCCAGGCGGCGCTTGTTGGGCTTGAGGATCATTTGAGTTATTGCGCTTCTAAAGCTGCGATGGATGCGATTACGCGGGTTTTGTGTGTCGAGCTTGGGGGGTATGGGATTCGCGTGAATAGCGTTAATCCGACTGTCACTTTGACGCCGATGGCGGTGAAGGCATGGAGCGAGCCTTCGAAACGCGATCCTGCGTTGCAGGCTATTCCGCTTAAGCGGTTCGCTGAACCGCGGGAAGTTGCTGAGCCGATATTGTTTTTGCTTAGTGATGCGGCTTCTATGATCACTGGCGTGACTTTGCCAATCGATGGGGGGTATACCGCCAGGTGATTTTTTGGGTTTGGTGGTTTGGTTTTGTTTGCGACGCTGGGTGGGTTGCTTGTGTTTGCGCTGGCATCCGCGTGATGGTGTTGGCCGTTCAAGCGTCGCCCCTGTGCGGGGCGGCACCTACTTTTCTTTGCCGCCGCGTAACTATTCAGCGGTAACCAGAGGCGAAACGACGAATCCGGCAAAGCCCAATGCCAGCGCATCGATCAGCGAACGGTTCTGCTTGCGTAAGGTGGCAAGGTAGGAGCGGATTGTGCAGAACGCCTCCATGCCCGATTCCGAGCGGAAGCACCCGGAGATCTTCTGTTTGAGTTTGGGCATGCGGATATCGCGTTCGGCCTGGTTGTTGTCGAACGGTACGCGGTGATCGGTAATGAAACGCCACACCTCATCGGCATATTTGTGAAGCCGTGTGAGCAGGTTGCAGGTAAAGCTTTGCCTGATCCTGCCGCGGCGTTCCTGGCGCCCGGGCTCACGTGCCTGCTGCGGATTGAGCTTGCGCGCCTGTGCGATCAGGACGCGGCTGCGCCGTGCGTAATAGCGTTGGCGCGCCTGGCTCAGCGCGGTGTTTCCTGACGCCCGACTGAGGTCGACCTCGCGCTTTGCCTGGCAAAGCAGATCAATCATCTGCTGGGCCCAAGGTTGCTGCGTGGACTCCTGGACGAACACCAGTTCGCGCAGATGATGAGCATTGCACAGCGCGTGCTCACACTCATAGCCGGCATATGGCCGCCAGCCGTCATGGACCGCGATTCCCGTAAAGCCGGGAAGAATGCCGAAGCTGTCCAGCGCCTCGCTGCCGCGCTTGCGGTGCGCGCCATACCAGCTCAACGCGTGCGTCGAGGCGACATGCAGCCAGTGGGACTCGCGCCCCACGCGCATACAGCTCTCATCGAAATGCACTACGGGTTGCCCGCGTAGCGCCTGCTCGATCTGTTCGACCGCCGGCGCCAGTATCTGCGCGGCCTGATCAATGCTGTGCTGGACGGTTCCCGTACCCACATGCAGACCAAACAGGTCTTTTAACGCCTGGGCGGTACGCGCAACCGGCAACTGCTGGTATTGCGTCAGATAGACGGCCGCGGCGCGAATCTGGGGGCCGTACTGAACCGCCTGGCTCACGCCCTTGGGAAATGCGCCCGAGTGATGTTTGCCGCAGCGGCACTGCGCGATCTGCACGCGATGCTCGGTCACCTCAAAGCGCGTGGGCGGCAGATCGATCACCTGACGGCCTTCGGGCAACACGGTGACGCTGGCTGCCGCGATCCGCCTCCTACATGCATCGCACACCCGCGTCACCGGGTGAATCTCGATGTGATCGGGTTGCGCGACGCGTTTGAGCGTCTTGCCCTTGTGCCCCGGTTGCGCGCCAGGCCTGGCGCCGCTCGTGCCGCGCAATGACTTCGGCTTGCGTCTTGGACCATCGCTTGACGGCGGCTTGCTGGAGTTATGACTGTCCTTCTCAAGCTTTGCCTCAAGCTCGTTCAGACGCCTCACCAGATCAACGATGAGTGCGTCCTTCTGCTCCGGTGTCAGGTCCTTGATGTCGGGCATCTTCGTCATGTCCCTCACTATGCATAGCCTGGTAGCAGTTTACAAGCGCTGAATAGTTACGCCGCCGCAAAGAAAAGTAGGCAAAAGAAAGCGGCTCACACCGCCAGCACTTGTTCTTATCCACGGGCCCCCAACGTCCCCACGCTTCACATGACAGTGCCCTGGTCGGTGCTCGTTGCCAACGCTTCGAATGAACGCCTCACCCACTTCAAACACCCGCACACGTGCTAGCGCCAGCGAACGGTTACTGCCGTCCAGGTGGCAAACTGTGTGTAGGTTGTCGCGTCGTATAACTTGGCGCTCTTACAGGATGGGACGCGGGCGCTATCGGTCCGAAGTGAGGCATGTGGAGCACTTGGGCCGACACACAGTTTGCCACCTGGGCGGCGGTGGACTATCTGGCAAGGCATGCTGAAACGCGGGAGCGTGAAGCGGGTGAGGCGCACTGGAAGAGCGCTGGCAACGAACTTGAATCGAGAAGTTGCCGCGTGAAGTAAGGGACCGGTTGGGGTCCCTCAGGCAGGAAGAAATGTTGGCGGTGTTAGCCGCTTTCTTTTGCCTACTTTTCTTTGCGGCGGCAAAGAAAAGTAGGTGCCGCCCCGCACAGGGGCGACGCATGAAGCGCGAAGGCAAAACGCGGATGCCAGCGCAAACACAAGCAAACCAAACCAGCAGTCGCAAGACAAAAAACCTAGAGCAACGTCCTCACATGCCAAAGCTCAGGAAACAGCACAACATCAAGCATCTTGCGCAGATAAGGAGCGCCTGCAGTCCCACCAGTCCCTTGCTTAAACCCAATAATCCGTTCAACGGTAGTCACATGTCGAAACCGCCACTGCCGAAAGGCATCCTCAAGATCGACGAGTTCTTCAGCCATCTCATACAGTTCCCAATGCTGGGAAGGATTCCGATAAACCTCAAGCCAGGCGGCTTCAACCGAAGCATCATGCTGAGTAGGCAGTGTCCAATCCCGCTCGAGCCGTGAGGCATCAATAGCAAACCCCCGCCTCGCCAGCAAACGAACCACTTCGTCATAAAACGAAGGCGCCTCGAGTGCCGCTTTCACTTCGGCAAACACATCGGCGTGATGCGCATGAGGCTTGAGCATCTGCTCATTCTTATTCCCGAGCATAAACTCCAGCTCACGATACTGATAAGACTGAAACCCCGACGAACTGCCAAGAAACGGCCGCATCGCCGTATATTCCGAAGGCGTCATCGTCGACAACACACTCCACGCCTGCACAAGCTGCTCAAGAATCCGCGACACACGCGCAAGCATCTTGAACGCCGGCGGCAACTCATCACGATGCACTGAAGCAAGCGCGGCACGCAATTCATACAGCGCAAGCTTCATCCACAACTCGCTTGTCTGATGCTGAATGATGAACAGCATCTCGTTGTGATCCGGCGACAACGGATGCTGCGCATGCAGAATCGATCCAAGCGACAGATAGTCGCCATAGCTCATCGACTTCGAGAAATCGAGCTGTGCGTCGTGCCAGCCTTCGCTCTCATCGGCGGCCATGTGCGACGCGTGCGTCTCGCGCGGCGTCTGCGTGCCGCCATGCCCGAACGGGCAGCCTTGCGCGGGCTTGTCTTCCGTCATCTTCATGTGGTCGGTCATCGCGGGCTCCTCAGGTCACGGCGCCGCGTGCGGCAAATTCAGGCGCGCGCCAGATCTCGTGCTCGAGCACGTGTCGCAGATGCTCGACGGCATCCCACACATCGACAAAGCGCGTGTACAGCGGCGTAAAGCCGAAACGCAACACATGCGGCTCGCGATAATCGCCGATCACGCCGCGCGCGATCAGCGCCTGCATCACTTCATAGCCATGCGGATGCTCGAAGCTCGCATGCGAGCCACGTTGCGCATGCGCGCGCGGCGTCACGAGTTCGAGCGGAAATTCTTTGCAGCGCGTTTCCACCAGTTCGATGAAGAGATCCGTCAGCGCAAGCGACTTCTTGCGAATCGCCTGCATGTCGGTTTGCAGAAAAATGTCGAGCCCGCATTCGACCAGCGCCATCGACACCATCGGCTGCGTGCCGCATAAAAAGCGGCCGATGCCGTCGTCGGCTGCATAGGTCGGGTCCATTGCGAATGGCGCGCGATGTCCCCACCAGCCCGACAACGGCTGTTCGAAATCGCTCTGGTGACGATGCGGCACCCACGCGAACGCTGGCGAACCCGGACCGCCATTCAGATACTTGTACGTACAACCGACGGCACAATCCGCACCAACGCCGTTCAGATCGACCGGCACGGCACCCGCCGAATGCGCGAGATCCCACAGCGCGAGCGTGCCCTTGTCGTGGATCAGCTTCGTCAGCGCGGCCATGTCGTGCATATAGCCCGTGCGGTAGTTGACGTGCGTGATCATCGCGACGGCGACCTCGTCGGTGATGGCGGCGGGCAATTCGGACGGATCGTCGACGAGGCGCAACTCATAACCGCGATCCAGTTGTTTGATCAGCCCTTGCGCGATGTACAGGTCGGTCGGAAAGTTCGAGCGCTCCGACACGATCACGCGCCGCTTCGGGTCGCGCTTGTCCTGCATGCGCAGCGCCGCCGACAGCACCTTGAACAGGTTGATCGAAATCGTGTCGGTGACGACGACCTCGTTGTGCGCCGCGCCGATCAGCGCGGCGAGCTTGTTGCCCAGACGCCGCGGCAGCGAGAACCAGCCGGCCGTGTTCCAACTGCGGATCAGTCCTTCGCCCCATTCGGCGCCGATCACGGTCTGCGCGCGCTGCGCAGCCGCGGCGGGCGGCACGCCGAGCGAATTGCCGTCCAGATAGATGACGTTCGGCGCAAGCGCGAACTGGTCGCGCAACGGCGCGAGCGGGTCGGCTGCATCCAGCGCGAGTGCTTCTTCACGTTGATTCATGGTGTTCGTTCGGTCGAAAGAGTGCGTTTAAGCGGAATGTCGTTGTTCAGGAAGCGCGCGCAGCACGGCGCGCACCGGACTGGCGTCGAGCGTCGTCAGCTTGAGGGGCAGCGCGATCAGTTCGTAGTCGCCGGGCGCGACGGCATCGAGCACGATGCCCTCGAGAATCGCCATCCGGTGCGCGCGGATGCGGTGATGCGCATCCATCGTTTTCGATTCCTGCGGATCGAGCGACGGCGTGTCGATGCCGATCAGCTTCACACCGTGCGCGGCGAGCAGATCGATCGTGTCGGGCGCGACTGCGCAGAAATTGCTGTCCCACGCTGTAACAGGCGCTTCGCGGTAGGTGCGCAGCAGCACGCGCGACGGCACGCCGTCGAGCGACGCGGCAACATGCTCCGGGCTCACCAGCGGCGTCGCGCCGATACAGTGGATCACGCGACAGCGGCCGAGATACGCATCGAGCGGCACTGCGCCGATCGCGGCGCCGTCGGCGTCGTAGTGCAGTGGCGCGTCGGTGTGCGCGCCCGTGTGCGGCGAGAGCGTCAGCCGCGCGACGTTGACGGGCGAGCCTGCCTCCATCCGCCACACGCGCTCGATGCCCACGGGCGTGTCGCCCGGCCAGACGGGCGTCGCCGTATCGACGGCGGGCGTGATGTCCCAAAGCGTGTCCATTCGTCTCCTATTGACCACAGTTGGCGCCTCAGCGTCTTACTCTGATCCCATGCAAGTGCCGTTGTTCTGCAACCTTCATTGGATAATAGGCGGCATCAGACGAAATGTGCTTGCTAAAAAAACTGTTTATTTCGCCCCCTTTGGAACATAATTTGAGGCAAATGGGAAAGGGAGACCGAAAATGAACGCGATCTCACTGGACGCCACCGATTGCCGTATCTTGACGGTGCTGCAGCACGAAGGACGAATCAGCAATCTGGATCTGGCGGAGCGCATCTCGCTTTCGCCGTCCGCGTGTCTACGACGTTTGCGCCTGCTGGAAGAGCAGGGCGTGATCGAGCGTTATCGCGCGTGCCTGAACCGCGAAGTGCTGGGGTTCGAACTGGAAGCGTTCGTGCAGGTATCGATGCGCAACGACCAGGAGAACTGGCATGAGCGCTTCGCCGACGCGCTGCGCGACTGGCCGGAAGTGGTCGGCGCGTTCGTCGTGACGGGGGAGACGCATTATCTGCTGCGGGTGCTCGCCCACAATCTCAAGCACTATTCGGATTTCGTGCTCAGCCGCCTGTATAAGGCGCCGGGCGTATTGGACATCCGCTCGAACATTGTGCTGCAGACGCTGAAGGAAGATTCGGGCGTGCCCGTCGCGCTGGTAGCGAGCTCAACAAAGGCGCAACAACCAGGCTAGCGGCACCGGGGCGGGCGGAAAACCGCGCCTTTCGTCGCACGCAAAAGCGCCGGCCTGTCAGCCGAGCCGCTTCAGGCCGTGAAAATCGCCGTTCTGGAACACGAGTGGTTCGGTTTCGCTGGCCTGATCGTGGACGCCGCAGCGCTCCACTTCACCGACAAAAATGACGTGATCGCCTTCGTCGTAGCGGCTGCGGTTATGGCATTCGAACCATGCGAGCGCGCCGTCGAGCACGGGCATGCCCGTGTCGCCCGCCGCATGCGACACCCCTTCGAAGCGGTCGCCCTTGACGGTTGCAAAGCGCTTGCACAGATCGAGCTGCGTCGAGGCCAGCACATTGACGACATAATGACTGTTCGAGCGGAACACGGGCATCGAGGCCGAGCGTGTCGCAAGACTCCACAGCACGAGCGGCGGCGCCAGCGAGACGGAATTGAATGAACTGGCCGTGATGCCGATCAACGCGCCAGACGGCGCACGTGTCGTAATGACGGTGACGCCCGTCGCGAACTGGCTGAGCGCGCGGCGAAAAGCGCCGTTGTCGAAATTGGGCGGGTTGGCGTGCTTCATCGGCTGATGCATTCTGGCGAATGGACCGCTTGATGAAGCGACCAGAGGGAAAAAAACGGTTCGAAGGTCATGTAGAAATTCGGCGAATTGTCCCAATTTTAACTGCAATCGCAGAGGGCCAGGCGCGAGCGCGTGGCGGGACAAGGGCGGCCGCATGGTACGGATGGTGCGTGCGGGCTGCATGAATCCCGAAAAGGGCGGAGTATTGCGCCGGTCGGATGCGGTGAAGCATCGGGTGTCCACAGTGACTGCGGCGAGCCCAGCGCGTTTTTGTCCGAAGGGCAAGCGTCGCGGCGAGCCAAATTCAAGGAGCGAGCATGAGTCAGTCAGTCGAGACCGCCACGCTGGGCGGCGGGTGTTTCTGGTGTCTGGAGGCGGTGTATCTGGGCGTCGATGGGGTGACGTCGGTGGAATCGGGGTATGCGGGCGGGCAGGTCGACAATCCGTCGTACGAGCAGGTCTGCGACGGCGACACGGGGCACGCGGAAGTCGTCAATGTCGAGTTCGATCCGGCGCGCATCACTTACCGCGAGATCCTCGATATTTTCTTCGCGATCCATGATCCGACCCAGCTTAACCGCCAGGGAAACGATGTCGGCACGCAATACCGGTCGGTGATCTTCACCCACTCGGACGCGCAGCGCGACACGGCGTTGCAGGCGATCCGCGAGATCGGCGCCGAAGGCATCTACGACGGCCAGATCGTCACGCAGGTGCTGCCGCTGGACGGCAACTATTTTGCTGCCGAGGTGTATCACCAGAACTACTTCGCGCAGCATCCGGATCAGGGCTATTGCGCGTTCGTCGTCGCGCCGAAGGTGGCGAAGTTCCGGCAGAAGTTCGCGCATCGGATCAAGGCCGGCGCGTGAGCGCGGACTGATCGTCGCGCATTGATGTAGCAGCTTGCGCGGCGCAGGTCCTACGCGGACTGCGCCGCGTTTTCTTTTTGTGCGCCGCGAAGACGCTCGCAGGCGGCAGCGATTTGCGCCGCGAGCTTTACGCAGGTCAGCGGCGCGGAGCCTTCGGCCTTGTTGTTCGCGGCGATCAGCACCGGCTGGCCTGCAATCGCGTAACGCGCCGCCAGCTCGGCGAGCGCGGTGCGGGTGTCGGGGTCTTCGTCGACGAGTTTGTCGAACGGTTCGTACTTTGCTTTTGCCTGTTCGTACTTGAAGCCGCCGTGCAGGCTCCAGCGCACGATCAGCGGCCCTGACGGCGCTTCATCCAGCAACGCAAGCGCGGCGGCCTGCCGCGACGGATCGGGCATCCGCGCGTGAATGCCGACGCAGTAGCGCACGCCCGTCGCCTTTAGCGCGCGAATCAGGCGCGGCGTCAGCATCGACGCATCGCGGATTTCGACGGCGTAGCAGGTATCGCCTTCGAGCGGCGGCAGCGCCGCCAGGAACGCCGTCAGCCGGTCGACGAAGAGGGCCGGCCGCGCGAGCATTTCATTCGGCAGCGGCGAGAACTGGAACACGAGCGCGCCCGCTTTGGCGCCGAGCCCGTCGATACACGGCCGCACGAATTCGGCGATGGCCAGCTGGGCGTTCAGAAAGCAGGGATTCTCCGACACCGGCTCGCCGCGTTCGGCGCGCACGGTCGCGTCGGTGACGAGCGCGGGCGCCTTCACGATGAAGCGGAAATGGTCCGGCACCTGCTGCGCGTAACGCAGATAGTCGGTGAGCGTGAGCGGCGCGTAGAACGAGCGGTCGATGCTCACCGTGCGCAGCAGCGGATGCGCGCCGTAGGCGGTGAGGCCATCGCGCGAGAGCTTGCTGTTGCTGTAGTCGTCGCCGTAGACGATGCCTTTCCAGCCGGGAAAGGACCATGTCGAGGTGCCGAGATGCACTTGCGGCGGCAACTGGCTGGCGAGGTGAATGACTTCGTCGGAAGGCGGCGCGGCGAGAACATCGCGGGCGCGGCGCTTTTTCGGTGGCGCGTCGCTGGGCGCGGCAGCCGTTTCCGACGAAGCTTTGGGTACGGAAGCAACGGCGACAGGCGCCTGCTCGACGGGATTGCCGAACATGTCGAGTTGCAGGGAGGCGTCGGGCGTTTCGGGTGCCGCTTCTTCTTCCATCGATCCGTTACGAGAGACAGTGCGCTGACGCTGATGAACTACGTCCGCCTCGGGCCGATGCATGAGCGCCACGGGCCCGAAGCGGAATCCAGTCAGCGATTTTACAGCGCCTTCTCGTACATGAAGCGGCGCGACCAGGGCAGCGTCGTCGCGCTGCGGCCCGCCTTGCGGCACACCACCTGATAGATCGATACGTCGTCGTTCTCGAACGCATACGCGCAGCCCGCGAGGTACACGCGCCAGATGCGGAATCTCTCGTCGTCGACGAGCGACTTCGCTTCTGCCGCTCTCGCCTCGAAGTTCTCGGCCCAGATGTCGAGCGTGCGCGCGTAGTGGCGGCGCAGGCTTTCGATATCGAAAGCTTCAAGCCCGCCGCGCTGCATCGTTTCGAGCGCGAGACTGATGTGCGGCAACTCGCCGTCGGGGAATACGTATCTGTCGATGAACTCGCCGCCGCCCAGCGCCGTTTCACCGCTGTTGTAATCGGTCGACGTGATGCCGTGATTCATCGCGATGCCGTCATCCGCGAGCAGGTCGTGAATCTTCTGGAAGTAGCCGGGCATATTCTTTCGGCCCACGTGCTCGAACATGCCGACACTCGTGATGCGGTCGAACTGCCCCTGGACGTCACGGTAGTCCTGCAGCCGGATTTCGATCTGGCCTTCGAGACCGGCTGCTTTCACGCGCTGCGTCGCGAGGTCGAACTGGTTCTGCGACAGCGTCACGCCCACGCACTTCGCGCCGAACTTCTGCGCCGCGCGCAGCACGAGCGCGCCCCAGCCGCAGCCGATATCGAGCAGACGCTGGCCCGGCTGCACCTGGATCTTCGTCAGGATGTGATCGATCTTCTTGATCTGCGCGGTGGCGAGGTCTTCGTCGCCGTTCTCGAAATACGCGCACGAGTACACCATGTTCTCGTCGAGCCACAGCTTGTAGAACTCGTTCGAGACGTCATAGTGATACTGGATCGCCTTCTTGTCCGACGTTTTCGAGTGGTTGAAATAGCGCCGCACGCGCGCGAGCTTGCTCGCGCTCGTTACCGTGCTGCGCGCCAGCGAATAGCTGATGTTGATGATGTCCGACAGCTTGCCTTCGATGTCGATCTTGCCCTTCACGTACGCCTCGCCCAGATTGTCCAGGCTCGGTTCGAGCAGTAGCGGCAGCGCGGACGCGCTATTCACTTTCAGTGTGACCTGCGGCGCGGCGAACGTGCCGAAGTCATGTTGCTGGCCATCCCATAACACCAGGCGCGCCGGGATATTGGCCTTCGTTTTTACTTCGTCTACCCACTGCGCCAGCTTCTTCTCCCAGAACATGTGATTTCTCCGTGTCCAATGAATCAAAGCAAAGCCTGTCGAACCACAGTGCGCAGCGCGCGAGCCGGCCTTGGCCGCGCTGTCTGATGTGGAGCCGCGCGCACGCGATTCTGCCGTCGGCGCAACGCGTCATGCAATGTGAAGCAGGACGGGCCGCGCGCCGGTGCATCGATGTGTCAGGGCGACAGACGGGCGATCGTCCAGTCGGCGCTGCCGCTACGCGTGTAGAGCAGCCGGTCGTGCAGACGTGAAGGCCGTCCTTGCCAGAATTCAATCGCGTCGGGAATCAGGCGATAGCCGCCCCAGTGCGGGGGCCGGGGCGGACTGTCCCCGTATTGTGCAATGAATTCGCGTTCTCGCGCTTCCAAAGCGGCACGGCTTTCAATCACCTTGCTCTGCTCGGACGCCCATGCGCCGATGCGCGAGCCGACGGGACGCGATGCGAAGTATGTGTCGCTTTCAGCGTCGCTCGTCTTGACGACTGCGCCCTCGACGCGCACCTGGCGCTCGAGTTCGATCCAGTAGAAAAGGAGGCTTGCGTGTGGGTTCTGCGCGAGGTCGAGGCCCTTGCGGCTCTCGTAGTTCGTGAAGAACACGAACCCGCGCTCGTCGACACCCTTGATCAGTACGATGCGCGCCGAAGGCCGGCCGCGCGGGTCGACCGTCGCAAGCGTCATCGTGTTCGGTTCGGGGAGTTGCGCGTCGATGGCCTGTTTGAACCATACGTCGAACTGACGGAACGGGTTCGGGTCGGCGTCGGCAATGTCCAGCGAACCGAGCGAATAGTTTTTGCGAAGGTCGGCAAGAGTGCTCATGTTTTTATGCAAGCGCTACAGTGTGGAACCAGTATAGCGAAGGACAAAGTTTTCTGCGTTGAGGCGTGTCGTGTGGGCCGCGCGTTGAAGCTGCTGACGCCGCAATCCGCGGGCGTGCGCCGGCGCGATCAGGCAAAATACAGGGTTGAAAGCATGCAGATATCCGCAGGATATTGCAATGCCGTAGTCCGAATCAGCGAAGCTACCCATCATGTCCACGCCTCTCGTCACCGAGCATTCCGATATTACTACCGACTCCAGCGCGCATGAAACCGCCGACCGCGCCCGGCGTTTCGGCGGCGTCGCGCGCCTGTACGGCGCGCCGGCGCTCGCCGCGTTCGAGCGCGCGCACGTTGCCGTGATCGGCATTGGCGGCGTCGGCTCGTGGGCGGCGGAAGCGCTCGCGCGCACGGCGATCGGCCGGATCACGCTGATCGATCTCGACAACGTCGCCGAGAGCAACACGAACCGGCAGATTCACGCGCTCGACGGCAACTACGGCAAGCCCAAGGTCGATGCGATGGCCGAGCGCATCCGGTTGATCGATCCGCAGTGCGATGTGCGCGTGATCGAAGATTTTATCGAGCCGGGCAACTTCGACACGGTGCTGGGCGGCGGCTTCGACTACGTGGTCGATGCGATCGACAGCGTGCGCACGAAGACGGCGCTGATCGCGTGGTGCGTCGAGCACAAGCAGCCGTTGATCACGGTCGGTGGCGCGGGCGGCCAGCTCGATCCGACGCGTATCCGTATCGACGATCTCGCGCAGACCATTCAGGACCCGCTGCTGTCGAAAGTGCGCGGCCAGTTGCGCAAGCAACATGGCTTTCCGCGTGGGCCGAAAGCGAAGTTCAAGGTGAGCGCGGTGTATTCGGACGAGCCGCTGATCTATCCGGAAGCGGCCGTCTGCGATATCGACGAAGAAGCTGAGCACGTCACGACGTCGCCCGGTCATCATGGCCCTGTGGGCCTGAACTGCGCGGGCTTTGGATCGAGCGTGTGCGTGACGGCGAGCTTCGGCTTTGCGGCCGTGGCGCATGTGCTGCGCGCGCTGGCGAAGAACGCGGCCTGAAGCGCGGCGGCTTACGCTTTCTCGCCTGAATGAAAAAACGCGGCACATGGCCGCGTTTTTCATGGTCGAGCGAGAACGATCAGTTCAACAACGCACTCAGCTTGCGGCGCCATTTCGCGACCAGTTCCGGCTGATGCGCGGCGAGATCGAACACGGACAACATCGTCTTGCGGCCGATGTCTTCGCGGAACGTGCGGTCACGCGTGACAATGGCAAGCAGATGCTCGAGCGCCGGATCGTACTTGCGCCGGGCAATGAGCGCGCTTGCCAGATCGAAGCGCGCTTCGAGGTCGTCGGGATTGCTGGCGACGGCGGCTTCGAGCGCATCCGTGGGCGGCAGGTCGGAGGCGGCGTCGACGGCATCGAGCCGCGTCTTGATCGCGTTGTAGCGCGCGTCGATGCCCTGCGTCGTTTTGGGCGACAGCAGATCGTTTTCCTTCTGCGCTTCTTCGGCGCGGTTGTCTTCGAGCAGCAGCTCCATCAGATCGAGCCGTGCTTCGTCGAAACCCGGGTCATAGGCGAGCGCGGCCTTGAGCGCGTCGTACGCATCCTCGCGGCGGCCTTCGGCGATCGCTACGGCCGCTTCCGCGCGCGACGCTTCCGCGCCGTCCGGCACGAGGCGGTCGAGGAACTCGCGTAACTGGCCTTCCGGCAGCACGCCGATGAACTGATCAACGGGCCGTCCGTCCGCGAACGCGACGACGTGCGGAATGCTGCGCACCTGGAAATGCGCGGCCAGCTCCTGGTTTTCGTCGACGTTCACCTTCACGAGCCGCCATTTGCCTTCGTACTCGGCCTCGAGCTTTTCGAGCATCGGGCCGAGCGTCTTGCACGGTCCGCACCACGGCGCCCAGAAGTCGACGAGTACGGGCGCGAGCATCGACGCGCTGATGACGTCCTTTTCGAAAGTGGCGAGGGTGGTGTCCATTGCTGTCTCTTCCTTGGATCGGTAGGCGAAGTAGTTGGGGGCGGCCTGAGTCGTTTCAATACAGGGCTTCATCGGCCCTTTCGCGCCGCTGCGCCGCTCCCCGCGGATGTCTGCCAGTCTAGCGCGGCTTGCGCTCGGGCAGCGGTATCCATTCGGTCTCGCCGGGCACCTTGCCCATTTCCTGGTTGGTCCACGCGAGCTTTGCCCGCTCGATCTTCTCGCGCGAACTCGCGACGAAATTCCATTCGATAAAGCGCTCGCCGTCCAGCTTCTCGCCGCCGAGCAGCATCACCGTCGCGCCTTTCGCGCTCGCTAGCGTCACGGTTTCGCCGGGCGTGAGCACGGCCATCGTCGCGACTTCGAGCGGCTCGCCATCGAGCGACAGGTCGCCGTCGACGAGATACACGCCGCGCTCGTCGTGCTCCGGTTCGAGCGCGAGCACGCTGCCCGGTGCGAAATGCGCGGCGGCATACAGCGTGCCGGAGAACGTGCGCGCCGGCGACGTCTGGCCGAACGACGTGCCCGCGATGATGCGCAGCGTGACGCCGTTGCGTTCGATCTCCGGCAGCGTGGCACCCGCGTGATGTTCGAACGACGGCTCGGCGTCTTCATCGGCGAGCGGCAGCGCGACCCACGTCTGGATGCCGTGTACCGTCGAGCCATTCGTGCGGTCGGGTTCCGGCGTGCGCTCCGAGTGAACGATGCCGCGGCCCGCCGTCATCCAGTTGACGTCGCCGGGAACGATCTTCTGTTCGGAGCCGAGGCTGTCGCGATGCATGATCGCGCCTTCGAACAGATAGGTGACGGTCGCGAGTCCGATATGCGGATGCGGGCGTACGTCGAGCCCCGTGCCGGCAGGCAGCGTGGCGGGGCCCATGTGGTCGAAGAAGATGAACGGGCCGACGAGACGCGCGGCCATCGCGGGCAGTACGCGCCGCACGGCCAGATTGCCGATGTCGCGGACGTGGGGCTTCAGAACCGCTTTGATCGATGAGGACATGACGGGCTCGGTTGGTGGGGACAGGGTGAATCATTTTACTGCCGGGCGGCGACACACGCGTTTCAGGGACGTGCCGACGCAGTGTGCACACACATGTATGTACGTGGATTCGCAAATTGCGCTATAGTACATACATCGTACACACATGATGTCTGGAGGAATGATGCCGATGACCAGAATTTTCCGTAACGGCAATTCGCAAGCAGTGCGGATTCCTGCGGAGCTTGCTTATGAGAGCCTCGATATGGAGGTGGAGATCGAGCGGGTCGGCGACGAATTGCGAATCCGGCCTGCACGTCGGCCGTTGACAGGTGTGTTGCGCAAGTTCGCGAAGTTCGGCGACGACTTCATGTCGGAAGGGCGGGGCGATCAGGAGCAGGCGGATCGGGAGGGCCTGTAATGCCGCGCTTCATGCTCGACACGAATATGTGCATTTATTTGATGAAGAACCAGCCGGAAGAAGTCGCGCGGCGGTTCGAGCAGTGCTTTATCGGCGATGTCGTCATGTCGGCCATCACCTATGCGGAACTCGAGTATGGCGTCGCCGTGTGCGCGAATCGCGCGCGCGAGCGGCGCAATCTGGCAGCGCTGATTGAAGACATTCCCGTCTTGCCATTCGACGTCAAGGCGGCGAGCGCTTACGGACCGATTCGCGAGGCGACGCGCGAGCGCAAGAAAGATCACTTCGACAAACTGATTGCCGCGCACGCCGTTTCAGTTGGTGTCACGCTCGTGACGAACAACGAGCGCGACTTCGCCGCCTATCCGGGCCTCAACGTCGAGAACTGGCTAAACGGCTGAGCACCGTTGCCGGATAGCTCGGCTACACTCTCATGCTCTGATACAGAGCAAACACAGGAATGTAGATGTCACCAAAAGACCTGCTGCTGGCGCTGGTCGTTGTCGTTGCGTGGGGTGTGAACTTTGTCGTGATCAAGGTTGGGCTGCATGGTGTTCCGCCGATGCTGCTTGGCGCGCTGCGCTTCATGCTTGCCGCTTTTCCCGCTGTGTTCTTTATCAAACGGCCGCAGATGCCGTGGCGCTGGCTCATCGCCTATGGCGCGACGATCTCGCTCGGGCAGTTCGCGTTTCTGTTTTCGGCGATGTATGTCGGCATGCCGGCTGGCCTCGCGTCGCTCGTGCTGCAGGCGCAGGCGTTTTTTACGCTCCTGTTTGCCGCTTTGTTTTTGCATGAGCGCTTTCGCGTGCAGAACGTGCTCGGGCTCGTTGTCGCGGCGATCGGGCTTGCCGTGATCGGTCTGCAGGGCGGAGCCGCGATGACGCTTGCCGGGTTCATTCTCACGCTGTGCGCGGCTGTGATGTGGGCACTCGGCAATATCGTCACCAAGAAAGTCGGTAAGGTCGATCTGGTGGGCCTCGTAGTGTGGGGTAGTTTGATTCCGCCTGTGCCGTTCTTCGTGCTGTCGTATCTGCTCGAAGGGCCGCAGCGGATCGGGGCTGCACTGACGGGCATCGGCGCTTCGTCGGTGTTCGCGATCGTTTATCTCGCGTTTGTTGCTACGCTGGTTGGGTATGGGCTTTGGAGCCGGCTGCTGTCGAAGTATCCGGCGGGGCAGGTTGCGCCGTTTTCGTTGCTCGTGCCGATTGTTGGGCTGGCGTCGGCTTCGCTGTTTCTCGGCGAGTCGTTGTCGGGTGCGGAGATTGGTGGCGCGGTTTTGGTGATGGCGGGGCTTGCTGTTAATGTGTTCGGTGGGTGGGTTGTGCAGAGGTTGCCCCTCGCGCGGTGATGGTTGGTTGGGGTGGGTTGGGGGGCGCTGGTATTCGCGATGCGGCGGTGTTGGCGTTTGCGCTGGCATCCGCGATTTGCCTTCGTGCTTCAAGCGTCGCCCCTGTGCGGGGCGGCACCTACTTTTCTTTGCCACCGCCGCAAAGAAAAGTAGGCAAAAGAAAGCGGCTCACACCGCCAATCCTTGTTCTTGCCTGAGGGCCCCCAAAGGTTCCTACACTTCACACGGCGGCATTTCTGTTCGCGTTCGTTGCCAACGCTTCGAATGAGCGCCTCACCCACTTCAAACATCCGAACTTGGGCTAGCGGCAGCGAATGGTATGTGCCGCCCAGGTGGCAAACTGTGTGTACGTTGTCGCATCGTATAGCCTGGCGCTCTTACATGGTGGTGCGCGTGCGCTATCTGTCCGAAGTGAGGCGTGTGTGCCTCTGCGGCCTACACACAGTTTGCCACCTGGGCGGCGGCGGAATATCTGGCACGGCGTGCCGCAACGCGGGCGCGTGGAGCAGGTGAGGCGCTCTTTCAATGCGGTGGCAACGAGCATGAGTCATGTGATTGCCGTGTGAAGCGTAGGAACCTTTGGGGGCCCTCAGGCAAACATAAGAACTGGCGGTGTTAGCCGCTTTCTTTTGCCTACTTTTCTTTGCGGCGGCAAAGAAAAGTAGGTGCCGCCCCGCACAGGGGCGACGCTTGAAGTACGAAGGCATAACGCGGATGCCAGCGAAAAGGCAAACCCACAGGGGCGACGCATGAAGCACGAAGGCAAAACGCGGATGCCAGTGAAAGGCAAAGCAAACCACCCAGCGTCGCAGACAAAAACCAAAACCCCAGATCAGGTCATCCGATTCTTAGCCAGCGGCGGATTAGCCGCAAAATACCGCTTAATCCCGGTCATGATCGCGCTAGCCATCTTCTCCCGATACGCATCATCATTCAGACGACGCTCCTCATCCGGGTTACTGATAAAAGCGGTCTCAACAAGAATCGACGGAATATCAGGCGCCTTCAGCACGGCAAAGCCAGCCTGCTCAACAGACCCCTTATGCAACCTGTTGATCCCACCAATCTCCTTCAGCACAAAATTGCCATACCTCATCGAATCGCGAATCTGCGCCGTCGTCGACATATCGAACAACGCGCGGTTCACGCTCGCATCGGCGGACTTGATGTTGATGCCGCCAATCTGATCCGACGAGTTCTCCTTATTCGCCATCCAGCGCGCGGCCGCGCTCGACGCGCCATGCTCCGACAGCGCGAACACCGACGAGCCACTCGCTTCCGGCGTAGTAAACGCATCCGCGTGAATCGACACAAACAGGTCCGCGCCGACGCGCCGCGCCTTCTGCACACGCACGTTCAGCGGCACGAAGAAGTCGGCGTCGCGCGTCATCATCGCGCGCATGTTCGGTTGCGCATCGATCTTCGCGCGTAGCTTCTTCGCGATATCGAGCGCGACGTGCTTCTCATACGTGCCGCTGCCGCCAATCGCACCCGGGTCCTCGCCGCCGTGACCCGGATCGATCGCGACCGTCAACAGGCGCACCGTGTTGCTGCCCTTCTTCGGGGTGGTGAACTTGTAGGCGTCGTCGCCGCTGTCGCCGTCGTTGTCCGCATCGTTGTCGTTATTGCGCGCGATGACGGGCGGCGCAGGCGTCGGCGTGGGCTTCGACGGAACGTGCGGCGTGGGCGCAGGCGCCGTATGCACGGGCGGACGCGGCGCGGGCGAGGGCGACGAAGGCGCGTTGTTCTGCGCGTACTTCTCGAAGAACGCGTCGGTGTTGTCGGCAGGCGGCGCAGACGGGCCGCTCAACGTCGCGGCGGGTGGCGCAGCCGGTGGCGCGGCGTTGTCATCCAGTTGCTGTTGCTTGCGCTCCGACTGCGCGAGCAGTTCCATCAGCGGATCGGGCGCGACTGCGGGATACAGGTCGAACACCAGACGATATTTGTACGTGCCCACGGGCGGCAGCGTGAACACCTGCGGCTTCACCGAGCCCTTCAGGTCGAACACCATCCGCACGACATGCGGCTGATACTGCCCGACTCGCACGGATTGAATCTGCGGATCGTTCGGCGCAATCTTCGAGACGAGGTCCCGCAACGCCTGGTCGAGGTCGAGCCCACTCAGATCGACCACCAGCCGGTCGGGCCCTTGCAGCAACTGCTGCGTGTTCTGCAGCGGCTGGTCGGACTCGATGGTCACGCGCGTGTAGTCGCGCGCGGGCCACACGCGCACGCCCAGCACCGACTGCGCCCACGCCAGACGCGGCGCGACAAGCCCGAGGACGAGCGTGGAAGCGCCCGCGCGAAGAATCTGCCGGCGGCGCCAGTTATGCGTCGCGGTGGCCGCCGATTCGATCGAGCGGAACGGTTTGATCAACATCTTTCGAGACATGCCTTTCCTGGTTCGCTATACGCCCGGGCGATCAGCATGCGGCCATCGCCGTCGACGTCGAGCGAGAAGACGAGATCCGGCACGCCCAGCAGAGTGCCCGCGCGCTCCGGCCATTCGACGAGGCAGATAGCGCCGCTGTCGAAGTATTCGCGAAAGCCTGCGTCGGCCCATTCGGCCGGATCGGTGAAACGGTAGAGATCGAAGTGATACAGCTCGAGTTCCCCATCCGGCCGTTCGACCGCATAAGGTTCGACGAGCGTATAGGTCGGGCTGCGCACGCGGCCCGCGTGTCCGAGCGCGCGCAACGTGGCGCGCACGAGCGTCGTTTTGCCGGCGCCCAGGTCGCCGTGCAGCTGCACCTGGAGACCGTTGAATCCGTCATGGACCGTCGCGCTGGCTTCGCTGCGCACGCCGTCGATCGCATGCGCGAAGCGCTCGCCGAATGCCATCGTCGCGGCTTCGTCCGCGAGCGCAAACTGGCGCTCGAGCAGGACAGCGGCGGAAGGTCGATTCGCGGGACCGGTGTGATCGGGCATTCTCGTAAAATGACGTAATGAACCAAGGCCAGCAGCATTCCATGTCGGACCCACATCGCGATCCCCATTCGCCGCTCGAAACGACGAATAATGAAGCACCCGTCACGCGTCGCCATGATGATGCGCAACTGGCTGCGCTCGCTTCGCGTATCAAAGGCTGGGGACGCGAACTGGGTTTCGGCGCGGTCGGCATCAGCGATATCGATCTGTCGCACGCTGAAGCGGGCCTTGCAGCCTGGCTCGACGCGGGTTGCCACGGCGAGATGGATTATATGGCCAAACATGGGATGAAACGTGCGCGGCCAGCCGAGCTTGTGGCCGGCACGCGACGCGTGATCTCGGTTCGCATGGCTTATTTACCGGCTTCTTCAGGGGCGCGAAAGGGCGATGAAAGTGCAGTCGCCGACGTTCAACATGATTGGCGTCTCGACGAACGCGCGCGTCTCGAAGACCCAACAGCGGCCGTTGTGTCGATCTACGCGCGCGGCCGGGACTATCACAAGGTCATGCGTAACCGCTTGCAGCAACTGGCTGAGCGGATCGAGGCGGAGATCGGGCCGTATGGCTATCGCGTGTTCACCGATTCGGCGCCCGTGCTCGAAGTCGAGCTTGCGCAAAAGGCAGGCACGGGTTGGCGCGGCAAGCATACGCTGCTGCTGCAACGGGACGCGGGGTCGCTGTTCTTCCTCGGTGAAATCTTCGTCGACGTGCCTCTGCCGACAGATGCCGAAACATCGCCCGAAAGCGCGCCTGAAACGCCTGGCGCGCATTGTGGCAGCTGCACGCGTTGCATCGGCGCATGTCCCACGGGGGCGATCGTCGCGCCTTATCAGGTCGATGCGCGGCGCTGCATCTCCTATCTGACGATCGAACTGAAGGGCAGTATTCCCCAAGACTTGCGGCCGCTGATCGGCAATCGTGTGTATGGATGCGACGATTGCCAGCTCGTGTGTCCGTGGAACAAGTTTGCGCAGGCCGCGCCCGTCGCCGATTTCGATGTGCGTCACGGGCTGGATCGCGCGTCGCTGGTCGAGCTGTTCGGCTGGAGCGCAAGCGACTTCGATACGCGCATGCAGGGCAGCGCGATCCGCCGGATCGGCTACGAGTGCTGGCTGCGTAATCTCGCCGTCGGCATGGGCAACGCGCTGCGCGCCGCGCGGGATACGCTTTCCGCCGATGCCCGTGCGGCCATCGTCGACGCGCTGCGCCAGCGTGCCGACGATCCCTCGCCGCTCGTGCGCGAGCATGTCGAGTGGGCGCTGGAAGCGGCGTGAGCGCGCCGTTCGAACGAGAGGAGTGAACACATCATGTTCAACGCAGTGATCGATGCACCGTTCGGCAAGGTCGGCGTGCGTCTGGAAGGAGAGGCGGTGCGCGAGATCGTCTATCTGCCCGACTCGGTGCCCAACGTCGAGCCGGATTCGGCGCTCGCGAAGCAGGCCGTCGAGCAGATCGAACAGTACCTGCAACATGCGTCGGCCAGCTTCGATCTGCCGCTCGCCGACGTCGGTACGCCGTTCCAGCGACGCGTCTGGAAAGCGATCAGCGAGATTCCACCCGGCGTCGTAGTGACCTACGGGCAACTGGCGAAGCAGATCGGCAGCGTGCCGCGCGCGGTCGGCCAGGCGTGCGGATCGAACTTCTTTCCGATCGTGATTCCGTGTCACCGCGTGGTCGGCGCGGGCGGTATCGGCGGCTTTGCGCATACGGGCGGCGACGGCTACTATCGCAACGTCAAACGCTGGCTACTCAAACACGAGGGCGTACCTTACGCATGACTGATGTGCTGACCGAAGACGCGCAGCCTGCGTCGCCTTTGCTGCTGACGAGCGGCGCGTCGATCGACGCGTTCTGCGACGCGCTGTGGCTCGAGCATGGCCTCGCGCGCAACACGCTCGACGCGTACCGGCGCGACTTGCGGTTGTTCTCCGAATGGCTTGCGAGCGCGCGCGACTCATCGCTCGACACGGCGAGCGAAGCCGATCTGACGGCATACAGCGCCGTGCGCTCGGGCGACAAGTCGACCTCGGCGAACCGGCGTCTCTCCGTATTTCGGCGCTATTACGCGTGGGCCGTGCGCGAGCATCGGGCATCGGCGGACCCGACATTGCGTATCCGCTCGGCCAAACAGCCGCCGCGTTTTCCGTCGACGCTGACGGAAGCGCAGGTCGAAGCGCTGCTCGGCGCGCCCGACGTGACGACGCCGTTGGGCCTGCGCGACCGCACGATGCTGGAGCTGATGTACGCAAGCGGCTTGCGGGTCAGCGAGCTGGTCACGCTGAAGACGGTTGAAGTGGGCCTGAACGAAGGCGTCGTGCGCGTGATGGGCAAGGGCTCGAAAGAGCGGATGATTCCGTTCGGCGAAGAGGCGCATGGCTGGATCGAGCGGTATCTGCGCGAGTCTCGCCCCGCGCTGCTCGGCCAGCGTGCCACCGACGCGCTGTTCGTCACCGCGCGCGCCGAAGGCATGACGCGCCAGCAGTTCTGGAACATCATCAAGCGCCACGCGATGACGGCGCACGTGCATGCGCCGCTGTCGCCGCATACGCTGCGTCACGCGTTCGCGACGCATCTGCTGAACCACGGCGCGGACCTGCGCGTCGTGCAACTGCTGCTCGGCCACACCGATATCTCGACGACGCAGATCTACACGCACGTCGCGCGCGAGCGGCTCAGGACGCTGCACGCCGCGCATCACCCGCGCGGGTGAGTTTCAGGCTCGTTTGTGCGCGGCTCAGACGAGATCGCGCAACCGGTGCTTGAGAATCTTGCCCGTCGATGCCGCCGGCAACGCGGCAAGCACCTTGATTTCGGCGGGCCGCTTGTAGGGCGCGAGGCGCGCTTCGCACCATGCGGCGAGATCGGCGGGCGTGACCTTGGCTCCGCCCGTCAGTTCGACGAACGCGACCACTTCCTCGTTACCTTCGACCGCGCGCCCGATCACCGCCGACTGCACGACATCGGGATGCGCGTTCAGCACATGCTCGACTTCGGCTGGGTAAACGTTGAAGCCCGAGCGGATGATCAGTTCCTTGCTGCGTCCAACGATATGCAGCGCGCCGTCTGCGTCCTGGCGCGCGAGATCGCCTGTCTTGAGCCAGCCGTCCACGGTGACGGCCGCCTGCGTCTGCTGCGGATTGCGGTAATAGCCGAGCATCACGTTCGGCCCGCGCACCCACAGTTCGCCGACTTCGCCTTGGGCGACGTCGACGCCGTCCAGTCCGACGAACCGCACTTCGATGCCAGGAATTGCCTCGCCGACAGAACAGTCGGTGCGCGGCGCATCGATCATCGTTTGGGAGACGGTCGGACTGCTTTCGGTCGTCCCATAGCCGTTGTGCAGCGCGACGCCATACACGCTTTCGACGCGCGACTTCAATGCGGCGTCGAGCGGCGAGCCGCCGGAGTAGGCAAAGCGCAGGCGCGGCGCGGACCACGGCAAGCGTTGCGCCTGCAGGTATTCGAGCAGCTTCGCGTGCATCGCGGGCACGCCCTGGAGGATCGACACCCGTTCTTCGGCGAGCGCGCGGCGCACGGCTTCCGGCGCGAAGCGCGGCGCGAGCCTGAGCGTCGCGCCCGCAAACAGGCTGCCGAGGCACACCGACGCCAGGCCGTACACGTGCGAGACAGGCAGCACCGCATAGACGACGTCGTCGGCATTGACGCGCCGCAGCGTGCTCGACATCGCCGCGATGAACAGCAGATTGCGGTGCGACAGCATCACGCCTTTGGGTGAGCCCGTCGTCCCCGTCGTGTAGATCAGCGCGGCGCATTGGCGGTCGCTGGTTGTTTCGACGGGTTCCACACGCGCTTTATCGTCGAGCGCGTACGACCATCCGCCGATGTCCACCGCAATCTGGCGGGCCGGCTGTGCGCCGTGACGCTCGGCGTGCTGCTGCGCATCGGGCGATGCATCGACGGCATACGCGACCAGACGGGGTTGCGCGTGCGCACGGATCGCATCGAGTTCCGCCGCCGACAGCCGCGCGTTCGACACCAGCGCCCATGCATTGAGTTTCGCGGCCGCGAACAGCAGCACGATCTGCACGACGCTGTTCTCGGCGACGATCATTACGCGGTCGCCAGCGCGCACACCTTGTTCGGCGAGCAAGGCAGCGATGGCATCGACGGCTTCGACGAGTTGCGCGCGCGTCAGACGGCGGTCGTCTTCGATCAACGCGGGATGCTGTGGATCGCGCGCGGCGATGAGTTTTGGAATATCGGCGATGCGTTCGGGGAGCGCGGCGAGAAGCGCCGCAACATCGACGTGCTGCGCGCCGGCCGGCGAGTGCTGGGCTGAATTCAACGATGTCTCCTTTGTCGACGGGAGTTAGCGCTTTAGCGCTTACTCCCGTCCCATGCAAAGCACGCGATCTCGACGCGAGTGGCTGTTGCATTCCATTGCGCCAGAACAGTTCCGAACGATCGTGCCATAGCCTCGGAGCACGCACAATTGGCCGTTCGGCCAATGGTCGTCGTGTCGCGCGGCCATTACAATGCGCCGATGAGCAAATCCAGACACGTTTCCGAGACCCCCGCCACGCAGTTCCTGCGTCGCCATAAGGTCGAGTTCGGCGAGCATCCGTACGACTACGTCGACCACGGCGGCACGGGCGAATCGGCGCGGCAGTTGGGTGTCGACGAGCATCAGGTCGTCAAGACGCTGGTGATGGAAGACGAAAGCGCGAAGCCGCTGATCGTGCTGATGCACGGCGACCGCACCGTGTCGACCAAGAACCTGGCGCGGCAGATCGGCGCGAAGCGTGTCGAGCCGTGCAAGCCGGAAGTGGCGAGCCGTCATTCGGGGTACATGATCGGCGGCACGTCGCCGTTCGGCACGAAGAAGGCGATGCCCGTGTACGTCGAATCGACCATACTCGAACTCGACCGGATTTTCATCAACGGCGGGCGGCGCGGTTTTCTGGTCAGCATCGAGCCCGCCGTGGTGACGTCGCTGCTGCACGCGAAGCCGGTGCAATGCGCGATCGTCGAATGACGCGCGCTGTCGTTGTACTGGCTTGTGGTAGCAACTGAAGGGTTCGGTAGAATGTGCGCCGTTGCGCCGGCGCGTCTTGCGCATGCGGCGCATGGAGACCAGCGTCGCCTGGTACGCTTTCCGACACTGATAAGAGTTTGAACATGGAAAACCTGATTGTCGCCGTCGTGGCCTACCTGATCGGCTCGGTGTCGTTTGCCGTGGTCGTCAGCGCCGCGATGGGACTCGCCGATCCGCGCTCGTACGGCTCGAAGAACCCCGGCGCGACCAACGTGCTGCGCAGCGGCAACAAGAAGGCCGCGATTCTCACGCTGCTCGGCGACGCGTTCAAAGGGTGGCTCGCCGTCTGGCTTACTGGGCATTTCTCGGCGCACTTCGGACTCGACGACACCTCCGTCGCGATTGCCGCGATCGCCGTGTTCGTCGGTCACCTGTATCCCGTCTTCTTCCGCTTCAAGGGCGGCAAGGGCGTCGCGACGGCAGCTGGCGTGTTGCTCGCGATCAATCCCATCCTCGGCATCGCGACTCTGGCGACCTGGGTGATCGTCGCGTTCTTTACGCGCTATTCGTCGCTGGCCGCGCTGTGTGCGGCGATCTTCGCGCCGCTGTTCGACGGCTTCCTGTTCGGCGCGAACGTGATCGCGGTGGCGATCGTCGCGATGAGCGCGCTGCTGATCTGGCGTCACCGCGCGAATATCGCGAAGCTGGTCGCTGGGCAGGAGAGCCGCATCGGCGACAAGAAGAAAGCGGAAGCGGCGGCGCGGGCAGCTTCGAACAAGCACTGAGCCCGCAGCGGGCGGGGCGGCGAGGCCGCTTTGCCGCCCGTCAGCCCTAGCGCTGCACGACGGGCAGCACCTGAGCGCGAGAATCAGTCGCGGAAGTTGTTGAAGTCGAGCGGCGTGTCGGTCACGTCCTTGCGCAGCATCGCGATCACGCTTTGCAGATCGTCGCGCTTGGTGCCCGTCACGCGCACTGCGTCGCCCTGAATGCTCGCCTGAACCTTTATCTTGCTGTCCTTCACGAGCCTGACGATCTTCTTGGCCAGATCGCCGGACACGCCCTTCTTCACGGTGACGACCTGCTTGACCTTGTCGCCGCCGATCTTCTCGATCTTGCCGTAGTCGAGGAAGCGCACGTCCACGTTGCGCTTGGCCATTTTCGACACCAGCACGTCCTTCACCTGGCCGAGCTTGAATTCATCGTCGGCGAACGCGGTCAGTTCGCGTTCTTTCTGCTCGACGCGGGCGTCCGAGCCCTTGAAGTCGAAGCGCGTCGAGATTTCCTTGTTGGATTGCTCGATGGCGTTCTTCACCTCGATCATGTTGGCTTCGCTGACGACGTCAAACGATGGCATTGCTTTCTCCCATTTGTTTCAAAGCGCGCGGCGCGCAAGGCTGCGCGCGATGCACTCGCTATAATCACGGACCGGTGTCATTTTACCGACGCCTTCCCTATTTGCCCAAGGCTCGCGCGGGTCGTGTTCATGCCGCGCGGGTTTCATGAGCGCTTGCCAGAACGCCTGATGTCCCAGTCCGAACCCCTTTCGTTCATCGCCGACTTCCCGCTGAAGCCGCACAACACGTTCGGTTTCGACGTGCGCGCGCGGCTTGCATGCCATATCGAAAGCGAGGCGCAACTGCTTGCCGCCGTGCGCGATCCGCGCGCTGCGGGCTTGCGGCGGCTCGTGCTGGGCGGCGGCAGCAACGTCGTGTTGACGGGCGATTTCGACGGACTCGTGCTTCTGATCGGCCTGCGCGGCCGCAAGGTGATCCGCGAAGACGACGACGCATGGTACGTGGAAGCGGCCGCGGGCGAGAACTGGCACGAGTTCGTGTCGTGGACTCTCGCAGAGGGCATGCCCGGCCTCGAAAATCTCGCGCTGATCCCGGGCACGGTAGGCGCTGCGCCGATCCAGAACATCGGCGCGTACGGGCTGGAGATGTGCGAGCGCTTCGTGTCGCTGCGCGCAATCGAGCTGGCGACGGGCGAAACCATCGAACTCGACGCGGGCGCTTGCCGCTTCGGCTATCGCGACAGCTTCTTCAAGCAGGAAGGGCGCGAACGCTTCGTGATCGTGTCGGTGACGTTCAGGCTGCCGAAGGCGTGGGTACCGCGCGCGGGTTACGCGGACATCGCGCGTGAACTTGCCGCCGTCGGCCTCGGCGATTCGACGCCGTCGCCTCAGGCGATCTTCGATGCCGTCGTCGCGGTGCGGCGCGTGAAGCTGCCCGATCCGCTCGCGCTCGGCAACGCGGGGAGCTTCTTCAAGAACCCCGTCGTCGAGGCGGCGCAGTTCGACGCGTTGCGCGCGAAAGAGCCGGAGGTCGTTTCGTATCGTCAGGCGGATGGGCGCGTGAAGCTCGCGGCTGGCTGGCTGATCGACCGGTGCGGCTGGAAAGGCCGCTCGATGGGCGCGGCGGGCGTGCATGAGCGGCAGGCGCTCGTGCTCGTGAATCACGGCGGCGCGAGCGGGGCAGAGGTGCTGGCGCTCGCGAAGGCCATTCAGCAGGATGTCGCGCAGCGGTTCGGCGTCGAGCTGGAGGCGGAGCCGGTTTGTCTGTGAGCGGTCTGCGCCGCGCCTGAAACGAAAATCGCCGGCTTCGAGCCGGCGATTTTCGTTTGATCTGCTTGTCGGAAAGCTTAGTGATTCAGCTTGCCGAGCAGCAGGAATTCCATCAGCGCCTTTTGCACGTGCAGACGGTTTTCCGCTTCGTCCCACACGACGCTCTGCGGCCCGTCGATCACCTCCGCGCTCACTTCTTCGCCGCGATGCGCGGGCAAACAGTGCATGAAGAGGGCGTCCTTGTTCGCGCGCGACATCATGTCGGCATCGACGCACCAGTCCGCGAACGCCTTCTTGCGTGCCTCGTTTTCCGCTTCGAAGCCCATGCTGGTCCAGACGTCGGTGGTGACGAGGTCGGCGCCCTTGCAGGCTTCGTTCGGATCGTCGAATTCTTCGTAGAACGGCGCGCTTTCGGCCGCGACCAGTGCGCGGTCGAGCTTGTAGCCCGGCGGCGTGGAGAGGCGCAGCTTGAAGCCGAGAATCTGCGCGGCTTCGATCCATGTGTACAGCATGTTGTTCGCGTCGCCGACCCACGCGACCGTCTTGTCGCGAATCGGCCCGCGATGTTCGTAGAACGTGAAGATGTCGGCCAGCACCTGGCACGGATGAAATTCGTTCGTCAGACCGTTGATGACGGGCACGCGCGAATTTTCCGCAAAGCGCTGAATGATGTCCTGGCCGAACGTGCGGATCATGATGATGTCGACCATCCGCGAGATGACCTGCGCTGCGTCTTCGATCGGCTCGCCGCGGCCGAGCTGCGTGTCGCGCGTGCTCATGAAGACGGCGTGACCGCCCAGCTGGAAGATGCCCGCTTCGAACGACAGGCGCGTGCGCGTCGAGTTCTTCTCGAAGATCATCGCGAGCGTGCGGTCGTGCAGCGGATGATACGTCTCGTAGTTCTTGAACTTGCGCTTCAGGATGCGCGCGCGTTCGAGCACGTACTCGTAGTCATCCAGCGAGAAATCGTTGAACTGCAGATAGTGGCGGATTTTCTTGGCGGTCATGAAACAAATACGGCGGATTCAGCCGGGCGAAATTGCCGGACTGGGCCGCCGTTGTTTGTGGTAACTCAGTCCAGCATAAAGGATTTTGAATGTTTTGACGAGTCAGCCAGACGGCGTGTCCCAGTTATCGGAAGCTGCAAAGGACTGTTCCAGGGCGCTTGGGTGCGGTGCGGAAAAACCCTCGCTGCGCTATAATCTCGGAGTTTTCTCAAAGCCCCGCGGGCAGGCTCCACGCTTGCAGGACACGGCTTTCGCGCACTCGCTGGCGTACCTGGTATGCGTCGCGCAGTGTGCTTTCATGGCTGCTGCCCAAGGTGCCCTCGCTGGCTTTCCGCGACGAACGAACATCAGGCTTACTGCTAGTTCGCGTGATCGCGAAACGTATTTCGACAGCGTTTTCTGGCAACATCCTTCGCGGGCTCTTTACCGGCAGATCGCTGGGCAGTCACTCAGGGTTTCGTACATGGCCGACACACCCCCAACCGAATATTTCATTCAAGGCATCACGTCGAATGGGCGAAAGTTTCGTCCAAGCGACTGGTCGGAGCGGCTGGCAGGCGTGATGTCGTGTTACGGTCCGGGCGCGAGAGGGCCGAATGCCCGCCTTCAGTATTCTCATTACGTTCGCCCTACGCTGATCGGCGACGTGAAGGTCGTGATTGTGGATTCGCGGTTGCGGGACATCGAGCCGATGGCGTTCGACTTCGTGATGAACTTCGCGAAAGACAACGATCTGCTCGTGACCGAGGCTTGCGAGCTTCCGCCGGAGCATGAAGCGCGCAAATCTTCGTAGCGCTGGGCGCCGCGTTTCGCGGCATCGGCAGGGAGGTGAACGCAATGGAACCCGCATCGGCGGGTTTTTTTGTGTCCGCGTTTGTGTTCGGGCGCGTCGGCGATTGCGCGCAGAAAACAAAAAAGCCCGCAAAAGCGGGCTTTCATGACGCAGCGGAAACAGGAAGCGGCTCGCGTGAGCGAGCCACCGGATTCGTAAATTTACTGCGCTGCGGGCGCTTGCAGACCCTTGACGGCTGCAGCGAGGCGGCTCTTATGGCGAGCTGCCTTGTTCTTGTGAACAATTTTCTTGTCGGCAATGATGTCCAGCGTCTTTGCCGATGCCTTGAAGATTTCAGCGGCTTGCGCTGCGTCGCCGGCTTCGATTGCCTTGCGGACAGCCTTGACAGCCGTGCGGTACTTCGAGCGCAGCGCCGAGTTGTGCGAGTTTGCCTTGGCGGCTTGTCGGGCGCGCTTGCGTGCTTGTGCGGTGTTAGCCATGACGGTTCCTTATCCTGTTCCTGTTTCCAGTGCCCGCTTTCATACGAAGGCAGGCGCTGCTTTTATCGAACCCCTGAGAGCGATTGCTCAAGGGCGCAAAAAATAGACAAACGACTGAGAACTACTTGAAATCCCGCTCGTTCCGGCTCGGATTGCCCTGAATTTGAACAAGGCAGGCGAGGCAAAAGGCTGAGCGAGCTTCGAAACCGGTGATTATAGCAACAAAATCAGGCACGTGGCAACCGCGCGGCGTGCCGGCCTTCCAGGCGAGTCCGCGCGAGGCGGCGCGGCGGGCGCGCATTTGCGTTGGCGCAGCGGTGCGAAGGCAAGGCATTGCGTACACGTGGGACCCGTCGGGCGAGACATTTCCCCACAAATTCGTCGTCAAATCGAACGTCTCTGCTGCAAATCGGTCCCAAACGCTTCGAATTGCCACGAATCATGCCCCTGACATGCTGACCGCCCTGGACGCACCCGTATAATAAGCGCCCCATGAATCTATTCCGTGCCCTGCTGACGGTCAGCGGTTTCACGTTGCTTTCGCGCGTGACCGGACTGGCCCGCGAGACCCTGATCGCCCGCGCATTCGGGGCGAGCCAATACACCGACGCGTTCTACGTCGCGTTCCGCATTCCGAACCTGCTGCGCCGCATTTCCGCGGAGGGCGCGTTTTCGCAGGCCTTCGTGCCGATCCTCGCCGAGTTCAAGAACCAGCAAGGCCACGACGCGACGAAGGCGCTGGTCGACGCGACCTCGACCGTGCTCGCCTGGGCGCTCGCCGTGCTGTCGCTGCTCGGCGTGGCAGGCGCGACCTGGGTCGTGCTGGTGGTCGCATCCGGCCTGCGCAGCGACGGCCAGGCCTTCACGCTCGCCGTGTCGATGACACGGATCATGTTCCCTTACATCGTGTTCATCTCGCTGACGTCGCTGGCGTCGGGCGTGCTGAATACATACAAGAACTTTTCTTTGCCCGCGTTCGCGCCCGTGCTGCTGAACGTCGCGTTCATCATCGCGGCCGTGTTCGTCGCGCCGCTAATGAAAGTGCCTGTGTACGCGCTCGCGTGGGCGGTGATCGCGGGCGGCATCGCGCAGTTCATCGTGCAGTTGCCGGGGCTCAAGAAGATCGACATGATCCCGCGCATCGGGCTCAATCCGCTCAAGGCGCTTGCGCATCGCGGCGTCAAACGCGTGCTCGCGAAAATGCTGCCGGCGATGTTCGCAGTCTCCGTCGCGCAGATCAGCTTGATCATCAACACGAACATCGCGTCGCACATCGGGCCGGGCGCCGTGTCGTGGATCAACTACGCCGACCGTCTGATGGAATTCCCGACGGCGCTACTCGGCGTCGCGCTCGGCACGATCCTGCTGCCGAGCCTGTCGAAAGCGCACGTCGACGCCGACGCGCACGAATACTCGTCGCTGCTCGACTGGGGCTTGCGCGTGACGTTCCTGCTCGCCGCGCCGAGCGCCGTCGCGCTGTTCTTCTTCGCCGAGCCGCTCACGGCGACGCTGTTCCACTACGGCAAGTTCGACGGTAATGCCGTCGTGATGGTGGGGCGCGCGCTGGCCGCGTACGGCATCGGGCTGATCGGCATCATCCTGATCAAGATTCTCGCGCCTGGCTTCTACGCGAAGCAGGACATCAAGACGCCCGTGAAAATCGGCGTCGGCGTGCTGATCGTCACGCAGTTGAGCAACTACGTGTTCGTGCCGATCTTCTCGCACGCAGGGCTGACGCTGTCGATCGGGCTTGGCGCCTGTGTCAACGCGCTGTGTCTGTTCATCGGTTTGCGGCGGCGCGGCATCTATATGCCGTCACGGGGCTGGTCGGTGTTTTTCGTGCAACTGGTCGGCGCGTGCCTCGTGCTCGCGGGCGTGATGCACTGGTTCGCCATCAGCTTCGACTGGATCGGCATGCACGCCGAGCCGTTGCGGCGCATGGTGTTGCTTGCAGCGTGCCTCGTGCTGTTCGCGGCGTTATATTTCGGTATGCTTTGGGCGATGGGCTTCAAATACGCGTATTTCAGAAGGCGAGCGAAGTGATCACGATGACCCGGGTTCTCGACTATTTCAGCGCGCTTGTTGCCGAGGACGATGGCCTTCCACTGACGGAAGCGGCGCTCTCGCTCGCGCAAGACGCCTATCCCGACCTCGATCTGCAAGCGGTGCTCGCGGAGATCGACGAGCTCACATTGCGCGTCAAACGCCGCATTCCCGACGACGCCGACATCCAGCAACGCGTCGGCATTCTGAACCGCTACTTCTTCCGCGAGCTGGGTTTCGCAGCGAACGTCAACGACTACTACGACCCGGACAACAGCCATCTGAACATGGTGCTCAAGCGCCGGCGCGGCATTCCGATCTCGCTGGCGGTGCTGTATCTGGAGATGGCGTCGCAGGTGGATATTCCCGTGCGCGGCGTATCGTTCCCGGGGCACTTCCTGCTGCGCATCACGCTGCCCGAAGGCGACGCGATGATCGATCCGACCACGGGTCATCCGCTGTCGGAAGCGGAGATGGTCGAGATGCTCGAGCCTTATGTGGCGAAGGCGGGGGAATCGGTGAGCCGCGCTCTGCGCATGCTGCTGCAACCGGCGACGCGCCGCGAGATCATCGCGCGCATGCTGCGCAACCTGAAGGCGACGTATCTGCAAACCGAGCGCTGGCAGCGGCTGCTTGCCGTGCAGCAGCGTCTCGTGATCCTGCTGCCGGAGAGCATCGAGGAAGTGCGCGATCGCGGCTTCGCGTATGCGCGGCTCGATTACCTGCGGCCTGCGCTCGAAGATCTCGAACGCTATCTCGGCGACCGCCCGGATGCGGACGACGCGATCGTCGTCGAATCGCAATTGCACGAGTTGCGGCAGCGCACGCAACATGACGATCACGACTGACGCGCGTTCGAGTCGCTGCTTCAGACAAAAACGCCTGCGTAGTTTGAATACGCAGGCGTTTTTCATTTCAGCGGCATGCCTTCGCGCGACGCGACGTAACGCGCGGCAGACGCGTTCACTTCGGCGCTTACTTCGGCTGCATGCGGATCGCGCCGTCCAGACGGATCACTTCGCCGTTGAGCATCGGGTTATCGAAGATCTGCTTGACGAGCATCGCGTACTCGTTCGGTTTGCCGAGGCGCGGCGGGAACGGCACCATCGCGCCGAGCGCGTCCTGCACTTCCTGCGGCATGCCGAGCAGCATCGGCGTTTCGAAGATGCCCGGCGCAATCGTCATCACGCGGATCGCGCTGCGCGACAGGTCGCGCGCGATCGGCAGCGTCATGCCCGCGACGCCCGCCTTCGACGCCGCATACGCGGCCTGGCCGATCTGTCCGTCGAATGCCGCGACGGACGCCGTATTGACGATCACGCCGCGCTCGCCGAGCGCATTCGGTTCGAGCTTCGCCATCTCCGCGGCCGCGAGGCGAATCATGTTGAATGTGCCGACGAGGTTGATCGACACCGTGCGCGCGAACGAGTGCAGCGGATGCGGGCCGTCCTTGCCGACCGTCTTCATCGCCGGCGCGACACCCGCGCAATTGACGAGCCCACGCAGCGCGCCGAGCTTTGTCGCGGCTTCGACGGCGAGCACGGCATCGTCTTCGCGGCTCACGTCGCACTTGACGAACACGCCGCCCAGTTCCTGCGCGAGCGCCGTGCCCGTTTCATGGTTCAGATCCGCGAGCACGACCTTGCCGCCGTTCTGCGCGAACAGACGCGCCGTCGCGGCGCCCAGACCGGACGCGCCGCCCGTGACCAGAAACACGTTGTCCTTGATGTCCATGTCTTCTCCTTGATGGATGCGTTGATCGCGTGATTGGAATAGTTGTCGCTCAACGATTTTAACGGCTCGCTCTCGCGCGTCAAACCGCGCAAGCGGTTGGTGTATTGGCTTTTTCTTGTGCTGGCATCCGCGTGGCGCCTACGCGGCACAGGTCGTTTTTCGCTGGCATCCGCGATATGCCTTCGTGCTTCAGGCGTTGCCCCTGTGCGGGGCGGCACTTACTTTCTTTGCCGCCGCAAAGAAAGTAAGCAAAGAAAGCGGGCTAACACCGCCAGTGCTAGTTAATGCCTGAGGGCCCCCAACGGTTCCTATCCTTCACACGGCGACTTCTCAGTTCCCGCTCGTTGCCAACGCCGCGAATCAACGCCTCACCCGCTTCAATCACCCGTAGAGCAAACAGCGGCAGCGAATGGTTTGTGCCGCCCAGGTGGCAAACTGTGTGTAGGTCGTGGCACTTCACGCGTTGGCGCTCCTACGACACCGATCGTGCTTTTCAGTCCGGAGCGATGCGTGTGTGCCGCGAAAGCCTACACAAAGTTTGCCGATATAGAACGCGTGCAAATTGATCGCGCATGCAGCGACGCGGGAGCGTGAAGCGGGTGATGCGTTAATTCGAAGCGTTGGCAGCGGGCATCGAGAAGAATGCTGTCGCGAACAGGACGGGGCCGTAGGGGGCCCGTGGGCAGGGAGAAGGGTTGGCGGTGTGAGCGGCTTTCTTTTGCCTACTTTTCTTTGCCGCGGCGTAACTATTCAGCGGTAACCAGAGGCGAAACGACGAATCCGGCAAAGCCCAATGCCAGCGCATCGATCAGCGAACGGTTCTGCTTGCGTAAGGTGGCAAGGTAGGAGCGGATTGTGCAGAACGCCTCCATGCCCGATTCCGAGCGGAAGCACCCGGAGATCTTCTGTTTGAGTTTGGGCATGCGGATATCGCGTTCGGCCTGGTTGTTGTCGAACGGTACGCGGTGATCGGTAATGAAACGCCACACCTCATCGGCATATTTGTGAAGCCGTGTGAGCAGGTTGCAGGTAAAGCTTTGCCTGATCCTGCCGCGGCGTTCCTGGCGCCCGGGCTCACGTGCCTGCTGCGGATTGAGCTTGCGCGCCTGTGCGATCAGGACGCGGCTGCGCCGTGCGTAATAGCGTTGGCGCGCCTGGCTCAGCGCGGTGTTTCCTGACGCCCGACTGAGGTCGACCTCGCGCTTTGCCTGGCAAAGCAGATCAATCATCTGCTGGGCCCAAGGTTGCTGCGTGGACTCCTGGACGAACACCAGTTCGCGCAGATGATGAGCATTGCACAGCGCGTGCTCACACTCATAGCCGGCATATGGCCGCCAGCCGTCATGGACCGCGATTCCCGTAAAGCCGGGAAGAATGCCGAAGCTGTCCAGCGCCTCGCTGCCGCGCTTGCGGTGCGCGCCATACCAGCTCAACGCGTGCGTCGAGGCGACATGCAGCCAGTGGGACTCGCGCCCCACGCGCATACAGCTCTCATCGAAATGCACTACGGGTTGCCCGCGTAGCGCCTGCTCGATCTGTTCGACCGCCGGCGCCAGTATCTGCGCGGCCTGATCAATGCTGTGCTGGACGGTTCCCGTACCCACATGCAGACCAAACAGGTCTTTTAACGCCTGGGCGGTACGCGCAACCGGCAACTGCTGGTATTGCGTCAGATAGACGGCCGCGGCGCGAATCTGGGGGCCGTACTGAACCGCCTGGCTCACGCCCTTGGGAAATGCGCCCGAGTGATGTTTGCCGCAGCGGCACTGCGCGATCTGCACGCGATGCTCGGTCACCTCAAAGCGCGTGGGCGGCAGATCGATCACCTGACGGCCTTCGGGCAACACGGTGACGCTGGCTGCCGCGATCCGCCTCCTACATGCATCGCACACCCGCGTCACCGGGTGAATCTCGATGTGATCGGGTTGCGCGACGCGTTTGAGCGTCTTGCCCTTGTGCCCCGGTTGCGCGCCAGGCCTGGCGCCGCTCGTGCCGCGCAATGACTTCGGCTTGCGTCTTGGACCATCGCTTGACGGCGGCTTGCTGGAGTTATGACTGTCCTTCTCAAGCTTTGCCTCAAGCTCGTTCAGACGCCTCACCAGATCAACGATGAGTGCGTCCTTCTGCTCCGGTGTCAGGTCCTTGATGTCGGGCATCTTCGTCATGTCCCTCACTATGCATAGCCTGGTAGCAGTTTACAAGCGCTGAATAGTTACGCCGCGGCAAAGAAAAGTAGGTGCCGCCCCGCACAGGGGCAACGCTAGCAAACCAGAGACAAACCGCGGATGCCAGCGCAAAAAATACGCGCTGCTTACTTCAGCGCTTCGAACACGCGAGCACGGATTTCGTCGACGCTGCCAAGCCCCGAGATACGGCGATATTGCGGCGCTGTCAGCGGTGTCGACGGATCGCCTTTCTGCGCCCAGCTGTTGTAGTACTCGATCAGCGGCTTGGTCTGCGCGACGTACACGTCGAGGCGCTTCTTCACCGTCTCTTCCTTGTCGTCGTCGCGCTGGATCAGCGGCTCGCCCGTCACGTCGTCGACGCCTTCGACCTTCGGCGGATTGAACTTCACGTGATACGTACGGCCCGACGCGGGGTGCATGCGGCGGCCGCTCATACGCGTGATGATCTCGTCGAACGGCACGTCGATCTCCAGCACGTAGTCGATGGCCACGCCCGCGTTCTTCATCGCTTCCGCTTGCGGAATGGTGCGCGGGAAGCCGTCGAACAGGTAACCGTTTTCGCAGTCGCAGTCTTGCAGACGTTCCTTCACGAGATTGATGATGAGTTCATCCGTGACGAGTTCGCCCGCATCCATGTAGCGCTTCGCTTCGATGCCGAGCGGTGTGCCTGCCTTGACGGCGGCGCGCAGCATATCGCCCGTCGAGATTTGCGGAATGCCGAACTTTTCCTTGATGAAGTTCGCCTGGGTGCCCTTGCCCGCGCCAGGTGCGCCCAACAGGATCAAACGCATGTGATATCTCCAGATCTATGTCAATTCTGTGTGGCGCGCCGCAAGTCATTGCATGCATGCTGCGGTCGACGCTCTTGATTCTTTGTTGCCGCTGTGATGACCGGGCAGCTTTTCGCTGCCGACTTCGCGCTGCACGCAATGCACGGCGCTGCGAAGCAAACGGCAAAACAGGCGGATAAAAAAACGGGCGAATGGTGATATCGATCAACGCGCATCGACATCGGGTGAATCGCGCGAACGATCGATTATGCCATGGCTTTTTACGCCGACGACCCGAAAAACGCCTGTACACGGGCCAGATCATCAGGCGTGTCGACGCCCGGCAGCGGCGCGTCATGCGTGACGAGTACCGCGATGCGCTCGCCGTGCCACATCGCACGCAGCTGTTCGAGTGCTTCGGCCTGCTCGATCGGAGAGATAGACAGGTTCGGGTAAGTACGGAGGAACTTCGCGCGATACGCATACAGCCCGATGTGCCGATACACGGCAGCGGGTGCAGGCGGAGCGGGCATCTGCGCGACATTCGGCCAGTGCGGCTGGTAGGCGTCGCGAGCCCATGGAATCGGTGCGCGCGAGAAGTACAGCGCGACGCCGCGCGCATCGAGCACGACCTTGACGACGTTCGGATTGAATATCTCCGCGGGCTCGTGGATCGGATGCGCGGCCGTCGCGATCGCGCAGCCATCCGTCGATGCGAGGTGCGACGCTACGCCGCGCACCAGTGCCGGATCGATCAGCGGCTCGTCGCCCTGCACGTTGACGACGATCGTGTCGTCGCTCCAGCCGTAGTGCGAGGCCACTTCCGCGAGACGGTCCGTGCCCGACGGATGATCGGCGCGCGTCATCATCGCGTCGATACCATGCGCGCGCGCGACGTCGAAGACGGACTGCGCGTCGGTCGCGACCAGCACCTGCTGCGCGCCCGACTCGAGCGCGCGTTCCGCGACGCGCACGACCATCGGCTTGCCGCCGATATCGGCCAGCGGCTTGTTCGGCAGGCGGGTCGAGGCGAGGCGCGCCGGAACGACGGCGATGAAGGGCGGAGTGTGCAGGGTGTCGTTCATCGGAAGCGTCACATCAGGCCTTGTGCGGGCCGAGAAAGACGCGCCGCCTGATCGGCGGCGCGGTGTGGGTGTTCAGTGGCGGCGTGCAACGAGTGGTTCGATGCACCGCGTCACGCGCAGCGGCGCTCAGGCGACGGAGCCGGGGTTGAGATCGACGGGCGTGCCTTCGACCGTTTGCCGCGCTTCGTCGACGAGCATCACGGGAATGCCGTCGCGGATCGGATAGGCGAGCTTGTCTGCGTTGCAGATCAGCTCCTGCGCGGCGCGGTCGTAGCTGAGCGGGCCCTTGCAGATCGGGCAAACGAGAATTTCAAGCAGGCGAGCGTCCACGGACTTTCTCCACAACGAGTGCAATGAGGCGATGATCGAGCGTGGCTTCGACGGGGACGACCCAGAGCCGCGCATCATGCCAGGACCCCAATTTTACCGCATCCTTTTCAGTGATCAGGATCGCGTCGGCGTCCGTGTCGGCGAACGGATTCGTGCTGAAGGCGTAATGATCGGGTAGTGCGCGCGTCTGCGGCGAGAGGCCCGCTGCGCGCAGCGTCGCGAAGAAACGCTCGGGCGCGCCGATGCCCGCCGCCGCGAGCACCCGCTCGCCGGCGAACTGCGCAAGCGGGCGGCGCAGGCGCGGATTGTCGAGATGCCATGCGTCGCCGGGCGCGAGTTCCAGCGAGAACGTGTTCGGCCAGGGCGGCAGCGCGCGGTCGTACGGATTGTTGATCAGCGTCGCGTCGCGCTCGCGCGACAGCGGCTCGCGCAACGGGCCGGCGGGCAGCAGGAAGCCATTGCCGCCCAGCCGGTGATCGAACACGACGATCTCCGCGTCGCGCTCCAGCCGGTAGTGCTGCAAGCCGTCGTCGCTGACGATCACGTCGACATTTCGGTGCGCCTTGCACAGCGCCTCGGCGGCGGCGACGCGATCCGGGCAGACGAACACGGGCGCACCCGTGCGGCGCGCGATCAGGAGCGGCTCGTCGCCCGCTTGTGACGCCTTCGAAGTCGGCGTGACGAGCGTCGGTAGCGTGATCTTCACGCCGTAGCCGCGCGACACGACGCCCGGCGTGAAGCCCGCGCTGCGCAGCGCCTGCACGAGCGCGATTACCGTCGGCGTCTTGCCCGTGCCACCCACCGTCACGTTGCCGACCACCACGACGGGCACGCGAACGCGCACCGACTTCAGCCACCCGAGCCTGAACGCCGCGCGGCGCGCGAGCGCGACCGCGCCGAACACGCAGGCGAGCGGCGTCATCGCCCACGCGAGCGGGCCGCGCTGCTGCCACTCGCGCGCGATGCGCGCTTCGAGGCGGGAAGCGAGTTCGCTCATCGGCAGGCGGCCGGCTTGCGCGGCGCGTCAGTCAGGACGGACAGGGCGAGCATCAGCAGGCATCTCCGGGCAGTCGGTTGCACCGACGGTTGAAAGACCAAGGGAACCACGAGAACCACGAAACGCGGACAACGACGGAACAGCAACAGGACAACAGGACAACAGGACGGTTAGGGGCGGCGAAAACCCTTCGCGCCCATTCGCGCAAGCGCGCTCGTTCGCGTCCGACAGATTCCGCCAGAACCCGGCACTCTAGCGCGCGGGCGGCGTTAGCTGCAAGTCGGAAAGGCCACCAGATGCGGGTCTCGCACTAGCGATGCTTTATCCATAGCCTGTGGATAACTTTGTGGAGAACGTGCCTTGCAATTTGTCGGGAAGGCCGTCGCGCAAGCATCGGCTCGGCAATGGGGAACTTTTATCGACTAAAAATGTGATAGAAATCAATAGCTTAAATGGTATTAAGTGGGCTCTGGGGCCGTTTTGAGTCCGCTCTCCGCGGTACTCCCGACATGTGGACACTTTTAACAATCCGGCTAAAGACGTTTAGAACGCGCTGGACCTGACTGGCCGATCGGTCTATCGTCTGTCCGGCCTGTTTAAACCCATTCCTCGCATGAATTCCGAAAGTCCTTTCTCGTCGTCCGCTGGCGCGGCTGGCGATGCCGTCGTTCCCGTCTCGGTACTCAACCGCGCGATCGGCACGATGCTCGAACGCTCGTTCCCGCTCGTCTGGGTCTCCGGCGAAGTGTCGAACTTCACGCGTGCCGCGAGCGGGCACTGGTATTTCTCGATCAAGGACGCGCAGGCGCAGATGCGCTGCGTGATGTTCCGCGGCCGCGCGCAATATGCGGAGTTCACGCCGCGCGAAGGTGACAAGATCGAAGTGCGCGCGCTCGTCACGATGTACGAGCCGCGTGGCGAGCTTCAACTGAATGTCGAGGCCGTGCGCCGCACGGGCCAAGGCCGTTTGTACGAAGCGTTCCTGCGGCTGAAGGCGCAACTCGAATCAGAAGGCCTGTTCGAAGCGGAGCGCAAGCGCGCGCTGCCTGCGCATCCGCGCGCGATCGGCATTGTCACGTCGTTGCAGGCGGCCGCATTGCGCGACGTACTGACAACCTTGGCGCGTCGCGCGCCACACATTCCCGTGATCGTCTATCCCGCGCCCGTGCAGGGCGCGGGCGTCAGCGCGAAGCTGGCCGCGATGGTCGAGACGGCGAGCCGGCGCGGTGAAGTGGACGTGCTGATCGTGTGTCGCGGCGGCGGCTCGATCGAAGACCTGTGGGCTTTCAACGAAGAAGTGCTGGCCCGCGCGATTGCGGAGAGCAAGATGCCCGTCGTGAGCGGCGTCGGTCACGAAACCGACTTCACGATCGCCGACTTCGCCGCCGATGTCCGCGCTCCCACACCCACGGGCGCCGCCGAACTCGTCAGCCCGCAACGCGTGCTGCTGCTGCGCGACCTCGATCATCGTCATGCGACGCTCGCGCGCGGCTTCGGTCGCATGATGGAGCGGCGCGCGCAGCAGCTCGACTGGCTCGCGCGGCGTCTCGTGTCGCCGGCCGAAAGGCTCGCGCGGCAACACACGCATCTGCAGCAACTGAGCGTTCGGCTCGCGTCGGCGGGTGCGCGGCCCGTGCGCGACGCGCGCGGGCGTTTCGCGCTCGTGCAGATGCGCTGGCAGCGCTGGCGTCCCGATCTCTCGCTGCATCGTTCGCAAGTGAACGGCCTTGCCGAGCGGCTCGAGCGCGCATTATTGCGTCAACATGAAAGACACATTGCGCGCGTGGAAACGCTTGCCGCGCGGCTCGAAGTACTGAGCCCGCAACGCACGCTCGAACGTGGCTACGCGGCATTGCTCGATGCGCAAAACGGCCGCGCAGTGCGAGCGCCATCGGCATTGAAGCCGGGCCGCCGCATGACCGTTCACCTCGCTGAAGGCTCGGCGGATATCGCGCTGTCGGATGTTCAGCCGCGTCTTACGGATGGCTTTTAATCGTGCTTTGAAGCGCCATTGGGCACAGTAGTTTTGACCTTCGTATGACAGCTGAAAAGCCGCCGCGCGAGCATTAATTACGCTGCCCGCGCAGCGCGTTTTCGCAATGCGTGCCATAAAGGGCTTGCGTTTGCGGGGTTATTCCAAGTCGCCTACAATCGAGTGCTCCCGCAGCGTTATCCGCAGACTCCCCATAAACAGATACAAAGGAATAGCACCATGGAACATACGCTCCCGCCGCTGCCGTTCGCGAAGAACGCGCTCGCTCCGCACATGTCGGAAGAGACGCTCGAGTTTCACTACGGCAAGCACCATCAGACCTATGTGACCAACCTGAACAATCTGATCAAGGGCACTGAGTTCGAGAACCTGTCGCTGGAAGAGATCGTCAAGAAGTCGTCGGGCGGTATCTTCAACAACTCCGCGCAAATCTGGAATCACACGTTCTTCTGGAACAGCCTGTCGCCGCAAGGTGGTGGCGCGCCGAAGGGCAAGGTCGCCGAAGCGATCAACGCGAAGTGGGGTTCCTTCGACAAGTTCAAGGAAGAATTCACGAAGACGGCAGTCGGCACGTTCGGCTCGGGCTGGGCATGGCTCGTGAAGAAGGCAGACGGTTCGCTGGATCTGGTGTCGACCAGCAACGCCGCCACGCCGCTGACCACGGACGCAAAGGCGCTCCTGACGATCGACGTGTGGGAACACGCGTACTACATCGATTACCGCAATGCGCGTCCGAAGTTCGTCGAAGCATTCTGGAACATCGTGAACTGGGACTTCGCGGAAAAGAACTTCGCGTAAGTCTTTGCTCGATCCGGTAAGCGGTTGAAAAACCGGCAAGCGCAGACTGAATGGAAAAGCCCTCACTTGTGAGGGCTTTTTCTTTTTGGCATCTATTAATTCGCCATCCGAATTAATAGATGAATTGTGGTAATGCTCACACTTACCAGTATCCGTCGAAACAAAACGCCCACTCCCTTCGCCACCCGTTCGGGGTGGTCCTGTCCGCTGCCCGCCAGGGCTTACTACGATCAAGGGGCATTCTGTCGCCCCGACACTCACAACCGACAGCAAGGCCCGGCTGGCACCCGTCAGCGGGGCCGCATTTCCATGGAGACAGGTGGACGATGGGCGTTTTGAACGGAATCAGAGTGCTGGAATTCGAGGCGATCGGTCCCGGGCCCTTCGGCGCGATGCTGCTCGCCGATATGGGCGCGGACGTGCTGCGCATCGACCGGCCGGCTGCGCCCGACGATCTCGGGCCGAAAACCAACGGCAAGCGCATCGACATCACGGGTCGCGGACGGCGTTCGGTCACGCTCGATCTGAAGCAGCCGGCATCGGCGGCAGCGGCGCTCGATCTGATGGCGCGCGCGGATGTCGTAATCGAAGGCTATCGGCCCGGCACGATGGAGCGTCTCGGACTCAGCCCCGGCGAGGCCTTCGCGCGCAATCCGAAGCTCGTCTACGGACGCATGACGGGCTGGGGTCAAACGGGCCCGCTTGCGGCGCGCGCCGGCCACGATCTGAACTACATCGCGCTGTCCGGCGTGTTGTCCGGCATCGGACCTGCCGATGGCGCGCCCGTTGTGCCGCTGGCTCGGGCAGCAGGCCGAAGCGCTGGGCGTGGAGATTTTTCCGGGCTTTCCGGCCGCTGAAGTGCTTTACAACAAAGATGGCTCGGTTAAAGGCGTCGCGACGGGCAATCTGGGCATCGGCAAGGACGGCGAGCCGACCGAAAACTTCCAGCCCGGTATGGAACTGCACGCGAAGTACACGCTGTTCTGCGAAGGCGCACGCGGGCATCTCGGACGTCAGCTTTCCGACAACTTCAAGCTGCGCGACGGTGCGGATCCGCAGGTCTACGGCATCGGCATCAAGGAACTGTGGGAAATCGATCCGGCGAAGCACAAGCCCGGCCTCGTGATCCACACGGCCGGCTGGCCGCTCGATACGCGGACTTACGGCGGCTCGTTCCTATATCACATCGACAATAACCAGGTGATGGTGGGCTTTGTCGTCGGCCTCGGTTATTCGAATCCGTATCTGTCGCCGTTTGAGGAGTTCCAACGCTACAAGACGCACCCGTCGATTCGTGCATTCCTTGAAGGCGGCAAGCGTGTGTCGTATGGCGCGCGTGCGATCACGGCAGGCGGTCTGCTGTCACTGCCGAAGCTCGCTTTCCCGGGCGGCGCACTGGTTGGCGACGACGCAGGCTTCCTCAACGCGTCGCGGATCAAGGGTTCGCACGCGGCAATCAAGACAGGCATGCTCGCCGCCGACGCCGCATTCGACGCCGTGCAGGCAGGCCGCCACAACGACGAACTGACGGCTTATCCGGAGTCGTTCAGAGCTTCATGGCTGCATACGGAGTTGAACAAAGCACGCAACTTCAAGCAGTGGATGAGCAAGGGTCTGTATCTCGGCGCGTTGATGGTCGGCATCGAACAGAAGCTGCTGGGCGGCAACGTGCCGTGGACGCTGCATCACCAGCGCTGGGATCACGAGATGCTGATGCCGGCATCGCAATGCAAGCCGATCGAGTATCCGAAGCCGGATGGCAAGCTCACGTTCGACCGCCTCTCTTCGGTGTTCATCTCGAACACGAACCACGAAGAGAATCAGCCGGCGCATCTGACGCTCAAGGACGCGAGCATCCCCGTCACGCTGAATCTGCAAACTTACGCTGGCCCTGAAGCGCGCTTCTGCCCGGCGGGCGTGTACGAGTTCATCAAAACCGAAGACGGCGAAGACCGTCTGCAGATCAACGCGCAAAACTGTTTGCACTGCAAGACCTGCGACATCAAGGACCCGACGCAGAACATCGCGTGGGTGACGCCTGAAGGCGGCGGCGGTCCGAACTATCCGAACTTGTGAAGCACGCTGTGTGGTCCGGAAAGCAAAACGCCGCTCGAACGAGCGGCGTTTTCACCTAAAGCCTCACTTACTCCGCGTCGTTGGCCGACTCGGTCTTGCGCGGACGGCGGCTGCGCGTCGTCGATTTGCGCGAGGGTTTCTTCTTCGCAGCGGGTGCTTCCGTTGCGGGATGTTCCGCTTCGTGCACAGGCGCGTGAGCCTCAGATACAGCGGCCTGTTCCGGCACATGCCGCGTATCCGCAGCCAGCGACGAATCCGTTTCGCCTTCGGCCGCTTCGACGCGTTCTGTCTTCTTCTTCGCTCTCTTTGCAGCGGGCTTGCGCGTGCCGCGTCCCTTGCGGCGCGTCTCGCCCTTGCCGTTGTCCGCATGACCGGTCGATACGGCCGGCGGCGCATCCTCGAGCGCCTGATCAGCGGGCACATCGTCTTCGACGTCAGCCGTGACAGTCGCTTCCTCCAGATCGACGATCTCGGCGGCAGCAGGCATGGCCGCCCATTCGTCGCCTGTCTCGCGCGGGCTTGCGACTTCGGCCGACGCAGCGACACCAGACGACCCGCTGCGATACACGAACGTGCCCGACTTCTCGTCACGGCCCACTTCGAGCAACCCGCGCGACTGCGCTTCTTCGAGCAGATTGCCGAATGCGCGGAAACCGTAGTACGTCTCGTTGAAATCGGGCTTGCGGCGCTTGATCGCGTTTTTCAGCACCGACGCCCAGATCTTGCCGCTATCGCCGCGCTCCGACGCGAGCGCATCGAAGGTCTGCACAGCAAGTTCGACCGCTTTCGTCTTGCGCGTTTCCAGGTCTTCCTTGCGTTTTTCACCGTCGGATGCGCGCTTCGTGGCCTGTTGCGCCGCCTGCTGCGCGGCCTTGGCGCCGTCGCGTTTCGCAGCTGCGCGCTGGTTCTCGCGCACGAGATCGTCGTAGAAAATGAATTCGTCGCAGTTGGCCGTCAGCAGATCCGACGTCGAGCGCTGCACGCCGACGCCGATCACCTGCTTCGCGTTTTCACGCAGCTTCGACACGAGCGGCGAGAAATCCGAATCGCCGCTGATGATGACAAACGTATTGACGTGCGACTTCGTATAGCAGAGGTCGAGTGCATCGACGACGAGGCGAATGTCTGCGGAATTCTTGCCCGATTGCCGTACGTGCGGAATTTCGATCAGCTCGAAGTTCGCTTCGTGCATCGCGGCCTTGAAGCCCTTGTAGCGGTCCCAGTCGCAGTACGCCTTCTTCACGACGATGCTGCCTTTGAGCAGCAGCCGTTCGAGCACCAGCTTGATGTCGAATTTTTCGTATTTCGCGTCGCGCACGCCGAGCGCGACATTTTCGAAATCACAGAACAGCGCCATGCTGACGGTATCCTGGGATGACGCCATATGCTTCTCCAATGAAGTGCAGGCTCGATCGTCTCACACAACGCGGTATCGATCGAGGTTTTGCATGACGATCGGCCTGCAACGCACTCAGGCGCCGCCGAACGTCCCTGTTTCGGCAACGGCGCTGATGAATTCCTCTGTCGAGCGCACGAAGCCCATGCGCGGAAAGATATGCTCGATGGGAAAGGCATGCGTTTCGCCAGACAGGCCCGACATCGCGTCTTCGATGAAGATCAGCTCGTAGCCCTGGTCGAACGCCGCGCGCGCCGTCGACTCGACGCCGAAGTTCGTCGCGATGCCCGTCAGCACGATGGTGTTGATGTGACGGCGTCGCAATTGCTGTTCCAGATCGGTGCCGTAGAACGCGCCCCACTGGCGTTTCGTCACCACGAGATCACCGGCCTGCACATTGCACTCGGGCGCGAGGTCCGATGCCTGCGGCGGCGGAGCGGGCGCATCGCGCGGACGCAGCGGCGCATCGGCGGGCAACGACAGCAGTTGCGCGACATCGACGCGTACGAACACGACCGTGCCGCCCGCCGCGCGCAGTGCATCGGCGGCGCGCACGGAACGCGCGACGACGTCGGCGGCGGAATGCGGCGCCAGTTGCCGGCCGACATTGCTGTGCTGCAGATCGATCAGCACGATGGCCGTGCTGCGCGGATCGATGGAAAGCGCTTGCGCCATATGTCACCTATATGTGAGGATGTCCTCATGTCATGATAAGCGATAAACATGAGTCTGTCCTCAGATAATCCGAAAGTGCGGCGTATTCCCCAGCAGGAGCGCGCGGCAAAGCGTGTCGATGCGCTGCTCGACGCCGCAGGCAACGTGATCGCGGAGCGCGGTTTCGACGCCGCGACGATGACGGCGATCGCCGAACGCGCGGGCGCGTCGATTGGTGCTGTCTATCAATACTTTCCGAACAAGGATGCGCTTGTTTTCGCGCTGCGTACGCGCTATGGCGACGAAATGGACGCGCAATGGAGCGCGCTGGGCGAAGCGGCGCATGAATGGAGCGTCGATGAGCTGGTCGAGCGCCTCTTCGCGCTGATGATCGACTTCATCGCGGCGCGGCCTGCGTATCTGCCGCTGCTGTCGGTGACGCTGAACTTCCGGCGCGACGCGGCCGCGCGCAACCGCTTGCGCGGCCGGTTCGCTGAGCTGTTTCAGCGCTACAGCCCGGCGTTATCGGACGACGACGCGTTTCGCGTCGCCGAGGTCGTGTTGCAGGTCGTGAAAAGCCTGAATCCGCTGTACGCAGCGGCGAAACCGAAAGATCGCAAGGCGCTGGTCGACGAGTACAGGCTGGTCGTTTCGTCGTATCTCGCCGCGCGCCTGCATTGAGCGCGAGAAGAAAAGCGCTACATCGCGCTGTGCGCCGCTTCGGCAACAGCAGGCACGCGCGTTGTCAGCACGTCATCGACGAGGCCATAGGCTCTCGCCGCATCCGCTGACATGAAATTGTCACGATCCGTGTCCTTCTCGATCTGCGCGATGCTCTGCCCCGTTCTTTCCGCGAGCACGGTGTTCAGGCGCTCGCGCAGATACAGCACTTCCTTCGCCTGGATCTCGACGTCCGACGCGGTGCCCTGTCCGCCGCCCGAGGGCTGATGGATCATGATGCGCGCGTTCGGTAACGCAAAACGCTTGCCGGGCGCGCCCGCTGCGAGCAGGAACGTGCCCATGCTGGCCGCGAAGCCTGTGCAGAGCGTCGATACGTCGGGCTTGATGAACTGCATCGTGTCGAAGATCGCGAGGCCGTCGTAGACCGAGCCGCCCGGCGAGTTAATGTAAAAAGAAATATCCTTGTCAGGATTCTCCGATTCGAGAAACAGCAACTGCGCGACGATCAGGCTCGCCGACTGGTCGTTGACGGGGCCGACCAGAAACACGATCCGCTCGCGCAGCAGGCGCGAATAGATGTCGTAGGCGCGTTCGCCGCGGCCCGATTGCTCGATGACGGTCGGCACGAAATTGAAGCCCGACGCGGCGGGTGAAGTGAAGTGTCGATGCATGCGTTCCTCGCTGGTGGACTGAAAAGACCCGTGAAAAGGCCCGCACGAGGCGGGTTTCAGTCGCATGACGCGAACGCGCGGCACGGTGTGACAAAAGAATTTTTGCGTGGACGTGTCACATCGCGTGCGGCTGGCCCGTCAACCCGGAGACAACGCCACAGGAGCGGCTCGCATGGAAATGAACGGAGAGAAGTCGGCGGATTTCGAGGCGGTGCGCGCGAGGCTCTTTGCGCTCGCGTACCGGATGCTCGGCAGCCGCGCGGAAGCGGAAGACATCGTGCAGGACGCGTGGCTCAAATGGCATGCCGCCGACGCGAGCGAACTGCGTTCGTCGGCCGCATGGCTCACGACGATCACGACACACCTCGCGATCGACCGGCTGCGTCATCTGCAGATCGAGCGTACGACGCGTTCAGGCGGCTGGATGCCGGACCCGTGGGTCGAGAACCTCGCGCCATCGGCGGAAGACCTCGCGTTGCAGGCCGTGCAGATGTCGTATGGCGTGATGCTGCTGCTCGAACGGCTGAAGCCCGAGGAACGCGCGGCATTCGTGCTGCATGAGGCATTCGATTGCGATTACGCGGAGATCGCGAAGATTCTTGCGAAGACGCCCGCGAATTGCCGGCAGATGGTGCATCGCGCGAGGGCGCGTTTGCAGCGCGAAGGCGTGCCGGCGAAGCGGGCGGACCCGGCCGCGCATGCGCGCATTGTCGAGCGCTTGCGGGCGGCGATGGAAGCGCAGGATCGCGCGGGCCTTGTGCGGCTCTTCTGCGAGGTGCCGAGCGTAATGAGCGACGCGCCCGAAACGGACGATGCCGTCGCGACGGCCGAACAGGCGGCGACCACGCTGTCGATGCACGGTCGTGGCGACCAGATGGAGACGGTGACGATGAACGGCATGCGCGCCGTGGCGTTGATGCGCGACGGCGAAATCGACGCGCTGCTCGACATTTCGATCGGCGAGGACGAACGCATCGTCGCGTTGCGCATCGTGACGGGCGCACTGCGGCTGGCGAGCGCGACGCGCGTGTTCGGGCGCGCGGCGGTCCTGCAACTGCTGCGGCCCGTCAGCCGTCAGGCCGCGTCAATTACGATGCGCGGCCACTTCCCAGTTGATATCGACGCATAGCACCTGCATGCCGCGCGCGGTTTCCGCCGCGATCGACGCCGTCACGCACAGGTGCGCCTCGTTGATCGACAGATAGGGCGGCGTCAGATGCACCTGGCCGGGCGCGCGCACGGCCTGGATGAAATACGGACGACGTTCCCAGCTAGCGCCTTCCGAATGCAACAGCGGCCGGAAGCGTTTCGCGCGCTGCGACGCGCGGCCTTGCGGCAGCACGTTGTCGCCGATCTGACGGCCCGAGCCGTCGAGCAGGAAGCAGCGCGCCGTTTCGCGCAGTTCCAGCAGCGGCGCGGTCGCCTCGGCCATCGGCTTGCCTTCGACGAGCTGCGCGCTCGCGGCTTCCAGCGCCGTCACGAACGGCGCGAGCCGCTCGGCTTGCGCGCGCTCACGTGCGGCCACGCGTTCGCGCAGTGCCGCCGACAGCCTGTCCATCAGGCTCACGGTCGCCTGACGCGCGACGGGCTCGACGCTCGGCGCGGCGAAGAAGGTGCCCTGCACGAAATCGACATTGCATTCGAGCGCGATCAGCGCGTCGCGCTCGGTCGTGAGGCCGCCCATTAGCACCAGTTGCCCCGATTCATGCAGCATCGACACGATGCCGGGCAGCACGCGCTCGATATGCGAATGCTCGCTGGCCTGCGCGAGGATGCAGCGGTCGAGCGTGACGATGTCGGGCCGCAGGTTCCACACGCGGTCGATATTCGAATGCTTCGCGCCGAAGCCGTCGAGCGCGATCAGGAAGCCGGACTTGCGCAGCGCGTCGATGATCTCGGCGAAGCGCGTCGTCTCCCCGCCCGCCTGCTCGGACACTTCGAGCACCACGCGCTGCGGCGGCAGACCGAGCGACTTGAGGCCCGCGAGCAGCGCGTCGCCGTAGCTCGTGTCCATCAGCGCGGCGGGATGAAGGCTCAGAAAGAGCCATTCGTCGTGACTGTCGAACGCGTTGAAGTTGCCCAGATGCAGCGATTCGGCGAGCCTCCCGAGCTCCAGCAGGTCGCCGCGCCGCGCGGCCTGGGTGAAGACTTCGGCCGACGGCACCTGCCTTTCGTTCTCGTCGTGCGCGCGCAGCGACGCGTGATAGCCGATCGCGCGACGGTGCGAAACCGAGAAAACCGGCTGAAATACGCTGAAAACCGTGTAGCCGCCATACCGGACGGTGCGGCGGGAGCCCTCGTCGCCTGCTACGGGGCGCGGAGGCTGGAAGCCGGGAGGATCGAGTTCGATCATGCTCATCGTGTCGGTCATCGGTTGAGATGTGAGGCGGGCCGCGCGAAAACGCGCGAAAGATTCAAGTTTACAGGATAGGGCAGCAAGAAACATGCGCATGACGATGCGCTACGGCTTTAGCCCTGTGTCACGCGGATTGGGCTGTGTTTTGCGCCGTTTCCTCCGCTGTTGCATCGATTTTGCGCCGGGACAGCCGATGCTGTCATGCGCGCAGTGAGCGAAGCGCACATCGATGGTGCGGCGCGCGCCCCGTTAAGGTTCCGCCCATGTCGCACGGCGAGCGCTGAATTTCACGTGCGTCACGTGCGTTCCTGCGGATCGGCGCGCCTCACGGGCTGCCGGATATCGGCCGACAACTGCGCGAAAATCCACGACGTCGCCGCCGTGATCAGGCCGACACACAGGAAAGTCGCGTGAAAGGCAGGCAGCGAGTTGGCCGCCGTGACGCGCGGGATGAGGCCCGTGAATGTCGTCAGCAACGCGCCCGCGACGGTGACGCCGAGGCTCATCGCGAGCATCTGCACGAGCGAGAACAGGCTGTTGCCGCTGCTCGCGCCGCCCGTGCCGAGGTCTTTCAGCGTCAGCGTGTTCATCGCGGTGAACTGCATCGAGTTGACGCCGCCGAACAACGCGAGCTGCACGAGGCGCAGCCACAGCGGCTGATGCTCGCTCGTCAACGAGAAGCTCGCCATCGCGAGGCCGACCAGCACCGTGTTCGACACGAGCACGCGCCGGTAGCCGTACTTCATGATGAGCCGCGTGACGAGGCGCTTCGACGACATGCCCGCCGCGGCGACGGGCAGCATCATCAGGCCGGCTTCGAACGCGCTGTAGCCGAGGCTCACCTGTAGCAGCAGCGGAATCAGATACGGCATCGCGCCGCTGCCGATCCGCGCGAACAGGTTGCCGAGCAGGCCGACGCTGAACGTGTGGATCTTGAACAGATCGAGCGAGAAGATCGGGTTGGCCGCGCGCGTCGCATGCAATCCGTAGGCAACGAAACAGCCTAGCGAAAGGATCAGCAGCATCAGCATGGTCGCGTGCTGGATTGAGAATTCGGTTTGTCCGTCGAGCGCCATCGAGATCGACACCATGCCGACGATCAGCAGCACATAGCCTTTCATGTCGAACTTCGCGGTATCGGGGTTGCGGCTGTCGGGCATGAAGATGAACGTCGCGATCACGCCGGCGATGCCAACAGGCACGTTGATCAGAAAGATCCAGTGCCACGATGCGATCTTGACGAGCCAGCCGCCAAGCGTCGGGCCGATCAGCGGACCGATCAGCCCCGGAATGGCAACAAACGACAGCGCGGGCAAATAGCGTTCGGCGGGAAACACGCGCAGCACGGCAAGGCGGCCGACGGGCAGTAGCATCGCGCCGCCCACGCCTTGCAGCACGCGATAGAGCACCAGTTGCGTGAGCGTCTGCGCATTCGCGCACAGCAGCGAGCCGATCGTGAAGACGAGGATCGCGCTCATGAACACGCGCCGCGTGCCGAGCTTGTCGGCGAGCCAGCCGGACACGGGAATCATCACGGCCATCGTCAGCGAGTACGCGATCACGACTGATTGCATGCGCAACGGCAATTCGCCGAGGCTTTTCGCCATCGCGGGAAGCGCGGTGTTGACGATCGTCGAATCGAGTGTCTGCATGAAGAAGCCCGTCGCGACGATCCACAGCATCACCGTCAACGAGCGGGCAGTAGGCGCGGTGTTCGCGGTGCGGTTGCTCGCGGCGGGCGATGCGGATTCGGTCGATTCGGACATGAAGGCAGGGCAGGGCGGCTGGGCGGAGAGCCCACATTCTAAGGAAAAAGCGTGACGGACGGCACCGCCGCCGGCATGGGCAGCAATCGTTGCGCCCGAGCCCTGCGTTACGCCTTCAAACCCGCCGCCGCCTCAAAAAACGCCCGTGCGCGCGGATCGTTCGCAAACGCAGCGTTGACGCGTATCCACGGGCTCGGCTCCGCATTCGGCCGGAAATAGCTGCCGGGCGCCACCGTCACGCCGAGCGGCACACCGCATTCGACGAGCCGCTCCGCATCCTCGACATGCGGCACGCGCGCCCACACGAACTTGCCGCCCAGTGGATTCTCGAACACCTCCCAACCGCTCATTTCGAGCGTCTGCACGGTCGCGCCGAGCGCATCGCGCATGCGCCGCCGCAATCTTTCGAGATGCTTGCGATACATCCCGCGTTCGAGCAACGCGACGGTTACGGCTTCCGCAAAGCGCGAGCCGCCGATGCTCGTCAGCATCTTGATGTCGGCGAGATCCTTGATGGTTGCGTGATCGGCGATCACATAGCCGATGCGCAGCGACGACGACAAAGTCTTCGACAGCCCGCCGATGTAGATCACGTGCTCGAGTTGATCGAGCGTGGCGAGGCGGTCGGTGGGTTCGGTCTGAAAGTCGGCGTAGATATCGTCTTCGATGATCTTGAAGTTGTGCTCGCGCGCGAGTTGCAGCAGGCGGAATGCGATGGGCGGCGCGATCGTCGTGCCTGTCGGGTTGTGAAAGACCGAGTTGATGAAGAAGAGCTTCGGCCGATGCTGCTGTAACTGCGCTTGCATCGCGTCGAGATCGGGGCCCGTGCGCGTGCGCGGAATGCCGATGAGGTTCACGCCATGCAGCTTCAGCAGGCCGTTGAAATTGTAGTAGCCCGGGTCCTCGACGAAGATCGTGTCGCCGGGCTTGAGCAGGTAGCGCATCAGCAGGTCCATCGCCTGGCTCGCGCCGAACGTGATCAGGATCTGCGACGCTTCCGCTTCGATGCCGAGCTGCTCGATGCGTCCTTGCAGAAGTTCGCGCAGTGTCGCGTTGCCGAGCGGCGTCGCGTAATCGATCATGCTCGCGCCGTCGGTACGCGACACGTGGCGGATCGCCTGCGCGAGGCTGTCCATGTCGCGCCATGCCTCGGGAATGAAGCCGCTGCCGAGCTTCAGCGATTCGCCGGGATGATTGAACTGTTGCAGGATGTGGGTCGATTCGTCTTCGGCGCGACGCGGGTCGGACGCGCCCTGACAACTCATCGCGGCGCGGTGCCGTTCGGCAACGTAGAAGCCGGAACCCGGCCGCGAATCCAGATAACCGAGCGACACGAGCCGGTCGTAGGCCTCGATCACGGGGAAGCGGCTGATGTCGTTGTCGGTGGCGAACTGGCGGATCGACGGTAGCTTCGCGCCGGGATGCGCGGTGCGCAAGCGGATCCAGTCCTGTACGCCGCTGACGATCTGCTCGGTGAGCGGCACGCCGTTTTCGCGGTTCAGTTCAATGTCGAGCTTCATGGCTTGCCTTCCTTAGCGCCTTCTTCGCGCTTCTTTCGAGCGCTTCGCCAGCCGTCGGTCACGGTCTGTCATGGTCGAAGCGCCGACAACTGTCAGGTTTTCTAGCTGTACAGTTCTTTTGAAACTGTTCAGCACTGTGCATGTGACAGTCATCATCGCACGACAATAATGGATGCAAGCGAAAAAGCACTTCAAGGAGCACAGCGATGCGTGAAATCCGTACTTTCGAACTCGAGCACAGCGAGCCGGCAAGCGCCTGGCGGGCTGCGCAGCCGCTTGCCGTGAACGTGCTGGCGGGCGAACTCTGGCTGACCGTCGAAGGCGACGCCGAGGATTACTGGCTCGCAGCGGGCGAGTCGTTCGAACTGAAGCGCGGCGCCGTCGCGTGGCTGAGCGCGGGGCGGGACGGCGTGCGGCTCTCGCTGACGGTGACTGGCGGCGTGGGCGACACGGTGAAAGTCGAGCGGCGGCGCGCGCCGCGCTGGACGTGGATGCCGCGCTGGCTGCTCACGGCCTGAAGCGCGGGTCTTTGAATCAGTCCACTTCGTACGCGCCGATGTACCTGGCGCGCGGACGGATCAGGCGGCCGTCGCTGGTCTGTTCTATCGCGTGCGCAATCCAGCCCGTCACGCGGCCTACCGCGAAGAGCGTGAAAGCCGCGCCGGCGGGCAGGCCGAGCACCCGTTCGATGGCCGCGAGCGCGTAGTCAACGGTCGGCTCGGCGCCAGTCGTGTCTCGCACGACGCGCGCAAGCCGCTGCACGTCGGCGAACGGCGAGCGAGCGGGTGCACATTCATCGAGCAGTTCCAGCAGCAGACGCGCACGCGGATCGCCGTCCGGATACAGCGGATGTCCAAACCCTGAGAGCACAGGCCCCGGCGCGCTTTGCTCGTGCTGGGCGAGCCGCGTGGCCAGATAGCGGTCGAGATCGGCGGCGCGCGCGGCTTCGTCGAACAACGCGGCGATGCGCGCTGTTTCCCCGCCATGTCTCGGTCCCGATAACGCGGCAAGCCCGCCCACCACGGCGCCGAACAGATGCGTACCCGTCGACGTGATACACCGCACCGTGAATGTCGACGCATTCAGCTCGTGATCTGCGCACGCGACGAGCGCGGCACGCAGCAGATTGATCTGCGCGCGGTTGCGCACGCGCCACGCGCTGGCGAGCTGCTTATGCAGCGGTTCGTTCGACGGTGCAGCCGAAATCATCGCACCCGCCATCAGCCGGATCAGCGCGCAGGCATTGTCGAGTTGCGCATCGCGGCCGAGCGCCCAGACACGCGGCATCTGCGCGGCGGCGGCAGGCAGCAGCACGAGCGCGCGATCGAGCGGCGCGCTGTCGCTCCACAGCTTGAGCCACGCCGACCATTGCGCAGCGCCAAGCGGCGCGGCGGGCGCATCGGCGATGCGCCGCGCGCTGCATTCCCACAGCAGGGCCGCCACTTCTTCCAATGTCGCTATTCGCGCGAGTTCGGTTGCATCGCGGCCGCGATACAGCAGCTTGCCGTCCGCGATCAGCGTGATCGACGATTCGAGCACGGGCACACCCCAATCCAGCACCTTCTGCGCGACTTTGCCCCGCGCTTGCCATCTTCCTTGCGGCGCGCGAGGCGGCGTACTTCGTCCGCGTCGTAGCGCCGGCGCTTGCTGTTTGCGTCCGGCGCGGAGCGCAGCATGCCGCGGCTCACGTAGGCGTAGAGCGTCGTGACGCTGATGCCGAGCATCGCGGCGGCTTCGTCGGCTGACAGATAGCGTGGGGCGGACATCGCATTGGACATATCGGCGCGGGAAAGCCAAAGAAATGAATATATATTGATTATATGAATCAAGATTGATCATGACGAGGCGTAAAACTAGACTGAGTCACGTCTTTCTTCTTCAGGAAGCCCGCTCATCATGACGCCCCAGCTCGCGCTCGATCATCTGTGGTCCGTTGCCGGTTGCGATCCGGCCTTGCTCGACTATGTGTCGATCGACGGCAACGATCCGGCGTTGCCCTCCGTGTTTCGTGTCGGGACGCTCGCGAGCGCATCGATTTCGGCGCTGGCGCTTGCCGCCGCCAATTGCTTCAGGCTGCGCACGGGCCGCATGCAGCATGTCGACGTAAGCGTGCGGCGCGCGCTGATCGCGTTTCGCAGCGAACGCTATCTGCGCGTGAACGATGACTTGCCGACGGAATTGCGTCATCCCGTCACCGGCTTCTACGCGACGCGCGACGGCCGCTGGATCCAGTTGCACACGAACTTTCCGCATCATCTGCAGGGCGTGTTGAAGGTGCTCGGCTGCGACGGCGATCCCGGCGCGGTTGCCGAGGCGATTCGCGGCTGGGACGGCGCGCAGCTCGATCAGACACTCGCCGACGCCGGCCTGTGCGCCGCGCTGATCCGCTCGCCGCGCGAATGGGCAGCGCTCGATCAGGCGAAGGCGATTGCGAATCTGCCGCTGTTCGAGATCGAGCGGATCGGCGATGCGCCGACCGAAGCCCCCGGGCTCGGTGACGCGACTAGACCGCTGTCAGGCACGCGCGTACTCGATCTGTCGCGGATCATCGCGGGTCCCGTCGCGGGGCGCGCGCTCGCGCAGCATGGCGCCGACGTGCTGCTGATCAACGGCCCGCATCTGCCGAACATCGCGCCGCTCGTCATCGACAACGGGCGCGGCAAGCGCTCCGCGACACTCGATCTGCGCGAGACCACGGCGCGCGAGCAATTGCAGGCGCTGGCCGCGCAAGCGGATGTGTTCATGCAGGCTTATCGTCCCGGCTCGCTTGCCGCGCGCGGCTTCGATCCCAAATCGCTGGCACGGCTGCGGCCCGGTATCGTCTGCGTGTCGATTTCGGCGTATGGACACGCGGGGCCGTGGGCGACGCGGCGCGGTTTCGACAGCCTTGTTCAGTCGGCAAGCGGCATCGCGTACACGGAGAGCCACGCGGCGGGCGTCGACGGCCCGAAGCATCTGCCGTGTCAGGCGCTCGATCACGCGACGGGCTATCTCGCCGCATTCGGCGCGATGGTCGCGCTCGCGCGGCGCGCGCAGGAGGGCGGCAGCTGGCATGTGCGGCTGTCACTGGCGCAGACGGGCCGCTGGCTGCAATCGATGGGACAGATCGAAGCGGGCTGGCGCGTGCCCGATGTCACGTACGACGAAGTGCAGGACGGTCTGCACGAAGTCGATTCGCCGTTTGGCCGCGTGCGGGCGGCGGCGCCCGCCGAGCGGATGTCAGAGACGCCCGCGTTCTATGCGCGGCCGCCCGTGCCCATCGGCTCCGACGCGCCGCGCTGGGAAGACTGAACCTCGCGCCTACTTGCGCAGTTCGGCGACGAAGTCGTAGTAGTCGTTGCGGCAGTAGGTGTCGGTGAGTTCGATTGCGCGCTGGTCGGCCGTGTAGCCGACGCGCGTGATCAGCAGCAGGGCTTCGTTCGGCGCGATGCTCATCTGCTGCGCGATCTCGTCGCTCGCGTTGACGGCGCGGAAATGCTGCAGCGCGCGCACGATCGTCAAGCCGCGCTGCTCCAGATACGTGTAGAGCGAATCGCCGATGGCCTGCGGGTCGGGAATGACGGAAGCGGGGAACGTCGAATTTTCGACGGCCATCACGATGCCGTCCGCGAGACGCAGGCGGCGCAACCGCGTGACGGCTGCAGCGGGCGACAGCCCGAGCTGGATCACCTCATCGCGATTGGCGGGCACGATCTCGCGCGACAGCCATTGCGAGCTTGGCGTAAAGCCGCGCCGGCGCAGCATTTCGCTGAAGCTCGACAGACGCGACAGCGGATCTTCATAGCGCGGCGTGATGAAACTGCCCGCGCCCTGCGAGCGGCGAATCAACCCCTGTTCGACGAGCAGCGCGATCGCCTTGCGTGCCGTGATGCGCGACACGCCGAGCGCATCCGACAACACGCGCTCCGACGGCAGCGCTTCGCCTGCGTTCCAGCGGTTCTCGTGGATCGCACTGCCGAGCTTGCGGGCGAGTTGAAGATACAGCGGCGTATCGTTTTCCGGGTCCGGGCGCAGATCGCGCCAACGGTCTTCCGAGGCTGGGTTCATGTGACGGACGCAAGTAGGGCAAGCGGCAATTCTATGTCATCGGCGCCCCGCGTTATAGCGGGGTTTTGCCGGGACGCCGATGCGCGTCGCAGCGAAGCGCTACACTCGTCGCGTTTGGCCGCTGCGACGCGGCGCTTCTTCACGACATCACTTGCGAGGACGCAACCATGACGAAGGACATCGCCAGCGTGACGTTGCCCGACGGCGAACCCATTCCGAAACTCGGGCAGGGCACGTGGGAGATGGGCGAGCATCCGTCGCGCCGCAAGGCCGAAATTGAGGCGCTGCGCGGCGGTATCGAACTCGGCATGACGCTGATCGATACCGCGGAAATGTACGGCGAAGGCGCGACGGAATCGCTATTGGGCGAAGCGTTGCAGGGCTTGCGCGACGACGTGTTTCTGGTCAGCAAGGTCTATCCGCACAACGCGAGCAAGCGCGGCGTGCAGCATGCATGTGAACAGTCGTTGAAGCGCTTGAAGACCGATCGCATCGATCTGTATCTGCTGCACTGGCGCGGCTCGGTGCCGCTCGAAGAGACGGTCGCGGGCTTCGAGGCGCTGCGCCGCGACGGCAAGATACGCCACTGGGGCGTCAGCAATTTCGATGTCGACGACATGGAAGAGCTGGTCGGCGTGCCGCACGGCGATGCATGCGCGACGAACCAGATTCTCTACAACATAGCGCGGCGCGGGCCGGAGTTCGATCTGCTGCCGTGGCTCGCGGGCCGCAAGATGCCCGCGATGGCGTACAGCCCCGTCGATCATGCGCGCCTGCCAAAGCGCTCGCCGCTCGACAATATCGCCGACAGGCATGGCGTATCGGCGTTTCAGGTCGCGCTGGCGTGGGTGCTGCGGCAGCCCGATGTGTTCGCGATTCCTAAGTCAGGGCGCATCGAGCACGTGCGCGACAATCGCCGCGCGCTCGACCTGCAGCTTTCCGCCGACGACCTCGCCGCTATCGATGCGCACTTTCGTCCGCCTCGCAGCAAGCGGCCGCTCGAGATGCTGTGAGCATGCGGCGCTTGCGCTGTTGTATCGGCGGATCAGTAGCACGCGTGATGCATGTGCACGGAGCCGAGCACGGCGACTTCGGCGGGTGTGCGCTTGAGCGAATCCGCGCTGACCTGGCTCGCGTCCTGCACGAATTCGTCGACGAGCGTCGAGACGGGCACGTCGCGCAGACACAATGACACGCGCTGCGTTTCCTTCGCCGCAAGCGACGCGCGCTGGCTGAGGAACAGTACGCCGTACTGGTAGCCGTGGATGATGCCGCGGATTGCACCGACACACTGGCCGTGCGCGACGTTATCGGATTTCTGCTGACAGGATTGCGCGAGCGACCACGCGGAGAAGGTGGGATCGACGGGAGGGGCGGCCTGGGTTTGTGCGGCGGTTTGCGTTGCATTCTGCGCCGCATTTTGCGCATACGCTAGCGATGCGCCAGCCATCAGCGAAGCCAGCAGCAAGCCCGAAGCAATGCGTGCAACGGGGCGGGGGAAGTGTCGTTGCATGTAGAAGGCCTCATATCGAACGTTGAATAGATATGAGGCGAGCAGGGCGGTTTGGTTCCGATGCGTTTTCCCGACTGCTTTGCCGGACCGCTCTTGTCGTTTCTGCTTTGAACTCAGCTACGCGTCGGCTCGTGTTGCCAAAGCCTTTCCGGCGATACCTTCGACGGCGTTCCCGGCCCCGGCGGTGACGTTCGACCGGGGGATCGGAACGTCACCGCCAACGCTGGCCGGGAAGCGTCTGCGCGCTGCGTGGTTGTCGTCGTATGGGGACGGCGCGTTCCGTTCGATCTCAGTGTCCGTTGCCGCCACCGTGACCGCCGCCTGAACCTGAGCCACCGCCGTAGCCGCCACCTTTGCCGAAACCGCCGCTGCCAAAACCACCGCCGAAGCCGCCACCGAAGCCGCCACCGAAGCCGCCACCGAAGCCACCACCGAAGCCACCACCGAAGCCACCGCCAGGGCCGCCGCCAGGGCCGCCGGCGCTGCCGCCACCGCCACCACAGCCGCAGCCGCCGCTACCGCCGTTACCACCGCCGCCGTTACCGCCACCGCCGCCGCCACCGCCGCCGCTACCACCGCCGCTACCACCGCCGCTACCACCGCCGCTACCACCGCCGCCGTTACCGCCACCGCCGTTGCTGCCACCGCCGTTGCCACCGCCGTTGCCACCGCCACCGCCACCGCCACCGCCACCGCCACCGCCACCGCCACCGCCACCGCCACCGCCACCGCCACCGCCACCGCCACCACCACCGCCACCACCACCACCATTCCCGCTACCACCACCAAACCCACCGCCGCTCGAATTGCCGCTTGGGCCCGCCGCAGCCCCAAACCCGCCACCGCCGCCCGAAGCCGCGCCGGACGAACCCGACGACCCAGCGCTAGCGGCACCCGCGCTCGCGCCTGCGCCGCTGCCGCGTCCGCCGTTTGGCGCGCAGTTGCCGGCGTTGCCAATACAACTCTTGAGGAGAAAAACTGACGCCGCATCGTCGGCTGCCGTGGTCGTGCCGGACTCCACGCCCGTCGATGCCATATCGTTCTGTGCGGGTTGCATCGCAGCCGACGCTCCGCTGGCAGGCAGCGGCGCATCGGCTGTGACGATCCACTTCGGAATCACATCGTCCGCGGATGCGGCCTGAACGAACTGGGCCGCCATGAAAGTCCCCGCGCCAACCACGAAGGTTGCCGTACCCCGTGTAACATTGTAGTAGTACGTATCAAATGGTTTGGTCTTCATCGCACCTCTCCCGAGGAAACGACGACCCCCGCAAGCCGTCATTTCTTATTCACTGCTTGTCGCCTTGTCCCGTTTGTTCGTATTGCACGCGCTGAGCCGTTCGGCGGCGGGCGGAGCTTTTATCGCTCTTTCGGTTCGCGGCGTATGCCGTTTTCGACGGCACGTCGCGCGCGACGCTCCCTGCCTGCCATCCCGCCGCCTCCGGCTTCTGATGTGTGCCCGGCGCCTGTTGTCGTTGGCTGTCGGCGCCGGACCGCGTGCGAGCCCCACATGGCCGGGCGGATGCGATGACGCTTCATCCGCCCGACGCGGGATCGACTGTCCTTTCTGCGTGCCGTTGCGCCGTTCGTCGTGACGGCGCGAATTAGCGTTGCCGAGGATTTGTCGATCCCGACGCAACCCCATGCGTGAGCGTCATTTAGCGATAAACATGCCATTGGGCGCGAACGCCCGTCGCGCGTGGCATTCGCGTGACGGCTCGGTTGTGTGCGCATCGAAACGCACAAAAAACGTTTCGGACCTGAAACGCAGGCCTCGAATGACGCGGTTTTTCGTTTCAGCGCACGACGATGCGGCGCGGGGACAGGGGATCAGTTGCGGCGCTGGAGCACGCGCAATTCGTCGACGGGGATATGGCAGCGGATGCGATGCGCGTCGCCGGCATCGGCGTAGGGCGGGTCCTGCTGCTCGCAGATCGCGCCCAGCTTGCGCGGACAGCGCGTATGAAACACGCAGCCCGAAGGCGGCGCGGCGGGGCTCGGCAGTTCGCCGGCGAGGCGGATGCGCTGCGGCTTCGCGTCGGAAGGTTGTTCGCCGTCACGCTGATCGAGCGCAGGCACCGACGACAACAACGCTTCCGTATAAGGATGATGCGGGCCGTCGAACACGGCCGACGCGGGCCCGATCTCCAGCAGGCGGCCGACGTACAGCACCGCGATGCGATCGGACAGATAGCGCACGACATTCAGATCGTGCGAGATAAACACATAGCTCACGCTGCGATCGCGCTGCAGATCGGCGAGCAGGTTGAGGATCGCGGCCTGCACGGACACGTCGAGCGCGGAAGTCGGCTCGTCGCACACGACAATGCGCGGATCGCCCGCGAACGCGCGCGCAATCGCGACGCGCTGCTTCAACCCGCCCGATAGTTGCCGCGTGCGCGACGTCAGATAACGGTCGGGCAGCCTGACCGCCTGCGCCAGCGAAGCGAGCCTTTCCTCGCGCGCGTCGCCGTGCAGGGCGGACAGGCGCGACAACGCGCGCCCGATCAGCCGTCTGACCGAGTGCGCGCGATTGAGCGCCGAGTCGGGATTCTGGAACACGATCTGCAGCGACTTCACCTGTTCGTCGTTGCGGTTCGTGACGCGTGCCGGCAAAGGCGTGCCGTCGAGTTCGATCACGCTGCCCGCATCGGGCGATACGAGACCGAGCAGCAACTTCGCGAGCGTCGTCTTGCCGCTGCCCGATTCGCCGACGAGACCAAGCGTCTCGCCCTTCGCGAGTTCGAGCGACACATCGTCCACGGCGCGGAGTGCCGCGCCCGCGACGTGGAATGTCTTCGATACGCTTTCCGCGCGCAGCACGGGCGAAGCGTCGCGGGTTTCGTGCGCGTTGCCGGAAGCATGAGCGGGCGCATCGGCGGGCGTCGCGCGCGGCAGTTCCATTGCGCGCTCGTGGTAGTGGCAACGCGACATCTGATCGCCATGCCGCGCGCTCACACGATACGGCGGCGGCGCTTCGCGCCGGCAGCGGTCGTCGGCGAGACGGCAGCGCTCCGCATAGATGCAGCCCTGCGCGATGGAACCCGGCTGCGGCAGGCTACCCGCAATCGTGTCGAGCCGGTCATTGTCCTTGCTGCGGCCCACAGTCGGCAGACAGCGCAAAAGGCCGACCGTGTACGGATGGCGTGGCCGCGCGAACACGTCCTGCGTCGCGCCTTCTTCGACGAGCTTGCCCGCGTACAGCACGCCGACACGCTCGCACATCCTGCCGATCACCGCGAGGTTGTGGCTGATGAACAGCACGGCTGTGTGGAACTCGTCGCGCAGTTGCGCGACGAGATCGAGCACTTCGGCTTCGACAGTAGCGTCGAGACCGGTGGTCGGTTCGTCGAGAATCAGCAGCGCCGGTTTCGATGCGAGCGCCATCGCAATCACGACGCGCTGCTGCATGCCGCCCGACAACTGATGCGGATAACTGTCCATCACGCGCTCGGGTTCGGCGATGCGGACTTTGCGGAGCATGTCGGCCGTTTGCTTCAGCGCATCTTCACGAGTCGCGCCGGATGCCTCGAACGCTTCGGCCACCTGGCGCGCTATCGTCAGCGATGGATTGAGCGCGCGCGACGGGTCCTGATACACCATCGATATTCTGTTCGCGCGCAGCTCGCGCAATGCGGCGGCGTCGAGCGAATGCACTTCCTTGCCCGCAATCGAAATGCGTCCCGCCTTTACGCGTCCATTGCGCGCCAGATAGCGCAGCGTCGCCATTGCGACCGTCGACTTGCCGCAGCCCGATTCACCGACAAGACCATACGATTCACCGCGCCTGATGCGAAACGACACGTCTTGCAGCACGTCGCGCTCGCGTCCTCGGGTGCGATACGCGACCGTCAGGCCGACGATCGTGAGCGCGTCGGTCTGCTCGCTCTTCGACACATCGAAGGCGGGAAACGAAGCGGGCGGCGGAGGAGGAGATGGGCCGTTCATCCGTCGACGGCTCCTTGCACGGCATCCGCGATCAGGTTCACGCCGACCACCAGCGACGCAATCGCGGCCGCGTCGAACACGACGGTCCACCATGCGCCGCCCGCCATCAGCGTGTACGACTCGGAGAGCGCGAGGCCCCAGTCGGCGGAAGGCGGCTGGATGCCGAAGCCGAGGAACGACAGCGTGGCGACCGCGAAGATCGCATAGCCGAGACGCACCGTCGCTTCGACGATGATGGGCGGCAGCACGTTCGGCAGGATCTCCGCGAACATGATGTAGAACGCGTTTTCGCCGCGCAGCTGGGCCGCGGCCACGTAGTCGAGATGCCGTTCGGCGAATACGGCAGCGCGCACCGTGCGGGCCGTGATGGGCGTGAACGTGATGCCGATCACGAGGATCACCGTGAGGTTCGACGCGCCCACTGCGGCCAGCGCGAGCAGCGCGACGATCACGAGCGGGAGCGCGAGCACGGCATCGATCGCGCGTCCGATCACGTTGTCGACCCAGCCGTCGAAGTAACCGACCGTGAGGCCGAGTGCGGTGCCCGCGAGCGTGCCGAGCAGCGTCGCGAGCGGCGCGATGGTCAGGATGTCGCGCGCGCCGACGATCACACGCGACAGCACGTCGCGGCCCAGTTGATCGGTGCCGAACCAGTGGCCTGCCGCGGGCGGCGTGAGCGAGTTCAAAGGATCGGATGCGTAGGGATCGAGCGGCGCGACCCACGTTCCCGCAATGGCGCAGACGATCCACCACAGCACGATCACCGCGCCGGCGATGAAGGTCGGCGAGCGCAGCAGCATGCGCAGCGTGTCGTAGCGTGTGTCTCTCGCGCGCGGCGCAGCGGGCGCGGGTGTGTTCGACGAGGGCGGAGGCGAAGCCATCGTGCTCATTCGGCGCTCCTCACGCGCAAGCGTGGATTGAGCAGCACGTATAGCGCATCGGCGACGAGATTGGCGACCGTGTAGACCACGCCAATCGTCAGCACGCCGCCTTCGAGCATCGGGAAGTCTTTGGCCTTCGCTGCGTTGTAGATCAGCGAGCCGATGCCCTGATAGTGGAACAGCGTCTCCACGACGACCAGTCCGCCAATCATGTAGCCGAGCTGCGTCGCCGCGACGGTGATGGTCGGCAGCAATGCATTGCGCAGCACGTGCCGGAAGATCACGATATGCGGCGGCAATCCCTTGAGGATCGCGGTGCGCGTGTAGTCGGCGTCGAGCGCCTCGACCGTGCCCGCGCGCGCCATCCGCGCGATATAGCCGAAGAACACGAACACGAGCGGCAGGACGGGGAGGACGAGATGCTTCAGTTGCGTGAAGATGCCTGCGTCGGGCGGATACGTTGCGTCGATGGGCAGCCATTGCAGCCACACGCCGAACACGAGTATCAGCACGATCGACGACACGAACTCAGGCACGACGGTAGCCGACAGACCGACGATGCTGATCGTGCGGTCGAGCCAACGCCCCGCGTGCATCGCGGCCCATACGCCGCCCGCGATGCCGAGCGGCACCACCACGATGAACGCAAGAAAACCGAGCTTCGCCGAGTTCGCCAGCGCACTGCCGACGAACGACGCGACAGGCTCGCGATATGTGTACGACAAGCCCATGTCGCCTTGCACGAAGTGCGTGATCCACTGCGTGTATTGCGTGAGAAGAGGACGGTCCGCGCCGAGCTGATGATTGAGCGCGGCAACGGCGCGCGGATCGGCGAGCGGGCCGAGTATCGCGCGGCCGATATCGCCAGGCAGCAGCTGGCCGCCCGCGAACACGATCACCGACAGCAGCCACAGCGTGATCAACGACAGGCCGACCCGCGTCCCGACGAAGCGCACGACGCGCATTGCACTGCCGCGCGGGCCACGAGCGATGGAAGCGGAAACCGTGGTCGACATCGATATCCCTTGCTCGCAGCGTCGCGCGCAATCAGGCCGCGAGCGTCGCGCGATCGAAATACAGCTGCGCGATTGCCGTGAAGCGCACGCCGTTCAGCTGCTTGCGCGCGGCGATCAGCTGGTCGTAGAAGAACGGGAAGATCACGGGCGTCTCGTCGAGCAGCAGCGTCTGGATCTGCGCGGACACTTTCTTCTGCGCGGCGATATCGAGCGCGGCGACGTAATCGGCGACCAGCTTGTCGTACTGCGGGTTATTGAAGTGCGCGGCGTTCCATGTGCCCGTGCTCGTCAACGGCGCGTTGAGGAACACGTTCGGCACGCCGCGGCTGCCGTAGTCGGTGATGCCGAGCGGCGAATCGAGCCAGTCCGACTTGCCCGGCGTGCCCGAGCCGTAGTACTGCGACTGGCTCTCGACCTTCAGGTTGATGCGGATGCCCACCGCCTTCGCATAGTTCTGCACGACGACGGCGAGGTCGGGAATCTCCATGAACTTCTCGGTCGTGAGCGTCACGTCGAAACCGTTCGGCACACCCGCCTGCGCGAGCAGTTGCTTCGCCTTCGCGACATCGATCTTGCGCTGCGACACGCCCGCATCCGACGACGGAAACACGGGCGCGAACGGGCTATCGTTGCCGACCTGCGCGCGGCCCTTGAAGAGACCCTTGACGATCACTTCGCGATCGAGCGACAGCGCGAGCGCCTGGCGTACACGCTTGTCCTTGAACTGCGGGCTGTCGACGCGCATGTGAATCTGCCGGTGCGCGCTCGACCTCACGCCGACCACCTTGAACTCGGGGTTGTTGATCAGCCCCTGGCCGCCCTGCACGGTGAACGTGGGCATCACGTCGGCCTGATGGCCTTGCAGCGCGAGAATCTGCGCCTGCTGGTCCGCGTAGAAGGTGAACTGCACGCGCTGCGGCAGCGCTTTTTCGCCCCAATAGTCGGGATTGCGCACGAACGACACGCCGACTTTCGCCTGATACTTCTCGAGCTTGAACGGTCCCGTGCCGATGAAGGTTTTCTCGTAGTTGCCCGCGTAGTTCGCGGGGAGAATCACCGCGTTGTAGTTGTCCGACGAAACGTAGTACGGGAAGTTGCCGTTGGGCGCGTCGAGATGGAATGCGACCGTGTGATCGTCGATGACCTTCGTGCCGCCCTTCGACAGCACGCCCTTCAATGTCGAGAGCGCGGCCGAGCCGGCGGCGGGATCAGCGAGGCGGTCGAAGGTCGCGGCGACGTCCTTCGCGGTGAAGGGCTGGCCGTCGTGGAACTTCACGTTCTCGCGCAGCTTGAAGGTCCACACGTCGCCCTTGTCGTTCGGCTTCCACGACAGCGCGAGCACGGGTTTGAGCGTCTGTTTTTCGCCGTCGTCGTCGATCAGGAATTCGCCCGTCTGATTGAGCAGGCAGAGGCTCGCGGAGTCGGTGACCGTCATCGGATCGACGGCGCCCGTGGGCGTCAGGTGCGCAACGCGGATCGTCGCATTCGCGCCCGCCGCGCCTTGCGCGCGGGCGCTGCGTGGTGCGAGCAGTCCGCCGCCCGCAAGCGACATGCCGATCACGCTCGCATACCGCAGCAGTTCGCGCCGCGTGAGGCGGCCGGCGAGAAATTCGTCGATGGCGTGATTGCCATGGGCGTCGGCGCTGCGGCGTGCCGCCTCCAGGTCAAGTGCTTCTACCAAGCGAGGCGCAAAACGCGGGTCCGCGGATTTCTTCATCGATGGTGGGTCCGATCCGTTCTGTTGGGACGCCACGCGTGCTGTGCGAGGCGCTGCGGTGGTAGTGCGACGATGATGCGGGTTCAGTGTAAGCGATTGCCTCTGGATTGGGAGGATTCGCGGCCGCGTGCGGTTCCCTTCATACGATTCCCGGCGGCAGTTGTGTCGTGCGCACAACGGCGCGGCCCATCGCTGCAACGGGCGGCGCGCTGCGGCGGCTGTTTCGGCGCTTAGGCGGCGCGTTGTACGCGGCGGTGTTATCGGCTGAGCGGTGCCGGCTTGCGCCAGCGATGAAACAGAATAGAGCCGATCCAGCACAGCATGAAGAGGCTCACGATGCCGTAGCCGAGCATGCCGAAGCGTTCGTTGACGGCTGCCACCGCGTCCCACACGCCGCCGCTCAATCCGAGCTTGTCCGATAGCAAGCCGAGTGCCTCGATGCCGCCGATCGCGATCGCGACTACGGCCGACACGAACGTGATGCTCGCGTTGTAGTAGAGCTTGCGCTTCGGGTCGTCCATGGCCCAGCTGTAGGCGTGGACCATCAGCACGTTATCGGTCGAATCGACGAGCGTCATGCCCGCTGTGAAGAGCGCGGGAAACACGAGGATCGAGTAGAGCGGCAGGCCTTTTCCCGCTTCGGCGGCGGCGATGGCGAGCAGGCCGATTTCCGTCGCCGTGTCGAAGCCGAGACCGAACAGCACGCCGACGGGGTACATGTGCCAGCTCTTCGAGACGAGCCGGAATAGCGGCTTCAGCGCGCGCGACAGCAGACCGGCGGGCGCACCGCGTGTGGCGTCTTCGTGCGTCAGTTCTCCGCCTTGCTGCACGTGCCGGTAGCGGCGCCACACATCGCGCAGGATCACGAGGTTCACGCCGGCCAGCACCAGCAGAAACCCCGACGATACCAACGTGCCGATAGTCCCACCTACAGCGTGGAACGCCTCGAAGCGCCCATGCAGAGACAGCGCAGTCAACGCGATGCCGACGGTGGCGGCGATCACGATGGTCGAATGTCCGAGCGAGAACGCCAGTCCGACGCCGAGCGGCCGCTTGCCTTCCTGCATCAGCTTGCGCGTGACGGTGTCGATCGCGGCGATGTGGTCGGCGTCGACGGCGTGCCGCAGGCCGAAGCCGTAGGCGAGCAACGCGGTGCCGAGCAGCAGCGGATAGTCGCGAAACGCGATCAGCGCCCACGCCCACGCGGTGAGATTGGCGGTGATCAGTCCGGCATACAGTGTGACGAGGCGGGGGCGCAGCGAAAGGGTCGGCGTCATACGGGCGTTGGACCTGAGTTTGCGATTGGTCAATGATCGTGCGGGTGCTTGTGGATCGGGTCGACCCAATAGACGGTCTCGGGCTGCTCGACGGCGTCGATGTTCAGGTTCACGACGACGGCTTCGTTGTCGCTGCGTACGAGCACGCATTCGAGTGGATCGTCGGTGCTTGCGTTGATTTCTTGATGCGGGACATACGGGGGCACGAAGATGAAGTCGCCGGGGCCCGCTTCGGCGGTGAATTCCAGATGCTCGCCCCAGCGCATGCGGGCATGGCCGCGTACGACGTAGATCACGCTTTCTAGCGCGCCATGGTGGTGCGCGCCTGTCTTTGCGTTCGGGTGGATTGTGACGGTGCCCGCCCATAGCTTTTGCGCTCCGGCGCGCGCGGCGTTGATCGCGGCGGCGCGGTTCATGCCAGGGGTTTGTGGCGTGTTCGTGTCGAGCTGGTCGCCCTTGATGACCTTGACGCCGTGTTCGCGCCAGTCAATCGGGGCTTGAGGTGTGTGCTCGTGATCGTGGCTCATGTCTTGTCTCCTTGCCGGGCGCTTGCGGGGCGTCGTGGTTGGTTATTCTGGCATGGACAAAAGTTTGAGTGGGGTTGGGGTTTTGGGTTGTCTGGCGACGCTGGATATGCCGTAGCTTTCGCGGTTTGGCTTCGTGGCGCGGCCGGTTTGGTTGTTCTGGCCTTTGCGCTGGCATCCGCGTTATGCCTTCGCGCTTCACGCGTCGCCGCCAGGCAAAAGAAAGCGGCTCACACCGCCAATTCTTGCGTTTGCCTGAGGGCCCCCAACCGGTCTTACGCTTCACACGGCGGCGTCTTTGTTTGCGTGCGTTGCCAACGCTTCGAATGAATGCCTCACCCACTTCAAGCACCCACGCACGGGCTAACAGCAGCGAATGGTTTCTGCCGCCCAGGTGGCAAACCGTGTGTAGGCCGTAGCGCTACACACGCCTCACTTCGGACCGATAGCGCACGCGTTCCACCCTGTAAGAACGCTACCCTATACGACGCGACAACCTACACACAGTTTGCCACCTGGGCGGCGGAGGAATATCCGGCGCGACTCGCTGCGACGCGGGTGCGCGAAGCGGGTGAGGCGCACCGCAAGAGCGCTGGCAACAAAGGTGAGTCACGTGATTGCCGTGTGAAGCGTAAGACCCTTCGGGGGCCCTCAGGCAGGAAGAAGAGTTGGCGGTGTGAGCCGCTTTCTTTTGCCTACTTTTCTTTGCGGCGGCGGCAAAGAAAAGTAGGTGCCGCCCCGCACAGGGGCAACGCGTGAAGCACGAAGACATAGCGCGGATGCCAGCGGCAAAACAAGCAAACCAACCCGGCCACGCCACGAAGCCAAATCGCGGATGCCAGCAAAAGCACAAGCAAACCACCCCCGCGTCGCAGACAGCAAAAAAAAGGCCCATCCCAACAGGAACAGGCCTTCGCACCAAGCAAACCAAACCGGGTTACTTGGACTTCGAATTAATAATCCCCTCCGAGACATTATTCGGCGTCTCAGCGTAATGCTTGAACTCCATCGTATAGGTAGCACGCCCTTGCGTAAGCGACCGCAACGACGTCGAATACCCAAACATCTCCGAAAGCGGCACTTCAGCGCGCACGAGCTTGCCGCCACCGCCGGCAATATCCTCCATGCCCTGCACAATGCCGCGCCGGCCGGAAAGATCACCCATCACGTTACCCATGAAGTCCTCAGGCGTCTCCACTTCAACAGCCATCATCGGCTCAAGAAGCACCGGCTTCGCCTTGCGCATCGCATCCTTGAACGCCATCGAACCAGCCATGCGGAACGCGTTTTCATTCGAGTCGACGTCGTGGTACGAACCGAAGGTCAACGTCACCTTCACATCGACAACGGGATAACCCGCCAGCACGCCAGCCTTGAGCGTTTCCTGAATACCCTTGTCGACAGCCGGAATGAATTCGCGTGGAATCACGCCGCCCTTGATCGCATCGACGAACTCGTAGCCCTTGCCCGGATCAGGCTCGAGCGTGATGACGGCATGACCATACTGCCCGCGTCCGCCCGACTGCTTGACGAACTTGCCTTCCACACCTTCAACCTTGATACGCACCGTCTCGCGATACGCGACCTGCGGCTTGCCGACCGTCGCCTCGACGCCGAACTCGCGCTTCATCCGGTCGACGAGAATTTCCAGGTGCAGTTCGCCCATGCCCGAAATAATCGTCTGTCCAGACTCTTCGTCCGTTTGCACCCGGAACGACGGGTCTTCCTGCGCGAGACGGTTGAGCGCAATGCCCATCTTTTCCTGGTCGACCTTCGTCTTCGGCTCGACGGCCTGCGAGATCACCGGCTCAGGGAAGATCATCCGTTCGAGGATGATGATGTTGTTCGGGTCGCACAGCGTGTCGCCCGTGGTCGCTTCCTTCAGACCGACAGCCGCCGCGATGTCGCCCGCGCGCACTTCCTTGATTTCCTTGCGCTCGTTCGCGTGCATCTGAAGAATACGGCCGAGGCGCTCCTTCTTTTCCTTCACCGGGTTGTAGACGGTATCGCCCGAATTCACGACGCCTGAATACACTCGGAAGAAGATCAGCTGACCGACGAACGGGTCAGTCATGATCTTGAACGCGAGCGCGGAGAACGGCTCGTCGTCGCTCGGGTGACGTTCCGCTTCCTTGTCGTCTTCCGTGTGGCCGAGAATCGCGGGCACGTCGACAGGCGAGGGCAGATAGTCGATCACGGCATCGAGCATCGCCTGCACGCCCTTGTTCTTGAACGCGCTGCCGCACAGCATCGGCACGATCTCGTTGGCGATCGTGCGTTTGCGCAAGCCCGCCTTGATCTCGTCTTCCGTCAGACTCTCGTGATCGGTCAGATACTTTTCGAGCATCTCTTCGCTCGCTTCCGCCGCCGCCTCGACCATCTTTCCGCGCCATTCATGCGCGAGATCCTTGAGGTTGTCGGGAATCTCTTCGTACGAGAACTTGATGCCCTGGCTCTCATCGTCCCAGACGATCGCCTTCATCTTGACCAGATCCACGACGCCCAGGAAATGCTCTTCCGCGCCGATGGGAATCTGGATCGGCACCGCGACGCCCTTCAGGCGCTCGCCAATCTGACGCTGCACGCGGAAGAAGTCTGCACCGACGCGGTCCATCTTGTTGACGAACGCGATGCGCGGCACCTTGTACTTGTTCGCCTGGCGCCACACGGTTTCGGACTGCGGCTGCACGCCGCCGACCGAGTCGTACACCATGCACGCGCCGTCGAGCACGCGCATCGAGCGTTCGACTTCGATCGTGAAGTCGACGTGGCCCGGCGTGTCGATGATGTTGATCCGATGCTCCGGATAATTGCCCGCCATGCCTTTCCAGAAGGCTGTCGTGGCCGCCGAGGTAATCGTGATGCCGCGCTCCTGCTCCTGTTCCATCCAGTCCATCGTCGCCGCGCCGTCGTGAACCTCGCCGATCTTGTGAGTCACGCCGGTGTAGAAAAGAATGCGTTCGGTGGTGGTGGTCTTGCCGGCATCGATGTGAGCACTGATACCGATGTTCCGGTATCGCTCGATAGGAGTCTTGCGGGGCACGTGAACCTCCATGTGTTAGCGCGCCGGTGGCTGGCGCCGGGCCTTCTGCTGGCATGTGCTGCGCGGCCCGGACGATCTCGGTGCTGCTGGTGAGACTATAAGAATAGCGTGTCGGCCTGGCTTTTGCAGGAATCCTGCCAGAAGCCGCCAGAGATGGTGCCCGCCATACATTGCGGCGCGGCGGATAAAAACAAGCCGGCGCGCCTTGCGGCTGCGCCGGCTTTCGTCCGGTTCGTGTGTGGCAGGCGGGTTCGCTTATTGCGGCGCCGGCAGTCCCTGCATCTTCATACCGGGCTTGATGCCCTTCGACGTGAACCAGCCCTTGCTCATCTCCAGCGCGTAGACGCCGTTGTTCTTCGGGCAATGGTTGTTGGTGGTTTCCGCCTGCATTTCGTCGATGTCGGTGATCGTGCCGTCCGCGCGCATGAATGCGATCGACAGCGGGATCAGCGTGTTCTTCATCCAGAAGCAATGCACGGCATTCTCGCCGAACACGAAGAGCATGCCTTCGTTCGGTGCGAGTTGCGTGCGGTACATCAAACCTTGCTCGCGGTCCGCATCGTTCGCGGCGACGGCGGCGTCGATGACGAACATGCCTGCCGAGAGCTTGGCGCGCGGAAAGTCGCCGGGTTGTTTTGCGCCCTGGGGCATCTGCTGCGCATGCGCATCTTGCGCGGACATCGCCGCCAGCGACACGGCCGACAATGCGGCAACAGGCAATGCAACTGCAATCGCGAAGCGCGCGATCAACGAGCGCAATGAAAATCGCACGACATAGCTCCTTGCTGAATATGATCCGCGCATGTTACGCGAGCGCGTCAAAAACAAAAAGGCAGAGAGCCTTGTGGCCATCTGCCTTTCAACGCCGTAAGAACGGCAAAACTGCTTGATTCTTGACTGCGTTATTGCAACAAACTTATTCCGATGCTGCCGAAGCTGCTGCCGGAGCTGCTGCCTTCTTGTGCGACTTCTTGTGCGAAACCTTCTTCGTTGCCTTGTGCGACGAAGCTGCTGCCGGAGCTGCCGGAGCTGCTTCCGGTGCCGAAGCTTGTGCGAATGCTGCCGTTGCGAAGAGACCAGCGACCAGAGCGGCGATCAGTTTGTTCATTTTGCGAATCCTCAGCTTTAGTTAATTAACCCAATGACCCGATTAGGTTGAGTCATGTCCTTAAACGTGCCGTCCACCTTTCGGTTGACATCCGCATCGAAGAAATTTTTCTTTGCGGCTGCGAGCGTTCAGACACCTTCTTACAGCTCGTTGGAGCGGCATGTGCAAAGGCTCTTGAGGCTGAATGCCGGACAGCTTTATCGGCATCTGCGTCGAGTAACGCATGAGCGCGCGACGCGGTTGACGAAAATTTTCAGGAAATTTTGTGAGTGTGATAACGCGTCGCAGATCGGTACTTTTTAGCGCATTTCGCGCGCATTTTTCAAATGACGCAATCGAATAGAAAACGCATGTCGATACAACGGCTTAGCGGAATATCGGCAGGTTTTTCGCGGGCGCATTCACGACGATGCGAAACCTTCCCAGGGCGCGCGCGAAGGTAGCTCGATGCATTCGCCAGGCGGCAATCCAAGCGAAAAAATATCGAGCGCGCCGACGCCGACCCGCACGAGACGCAACGTCGGAAAACCAACGGCCGCCGTCATGCGGCGCACCTGGCGATTTTTGCCTTCGGTGATCGACAGTTCGATCCATGTGGTGGGAATCGCCGCGCGATATCGAATGGGCGGCGTGCGGGCCCATAGCGCTTCGCCGGGTTCGACGAATTCCGCACGGCAGGGGCGCGTCACATAGTCGCCGAGATCGACGCCGCGCGCGAGCGCCTTCAGAACGTCGTCTGTCGGCGCGCCTTCCACTTGCGCCCAATAACGCTTCACGAGCTTGTGACGAGGCTCCGCGATGCGCGCCTGCAGTGCGCCGTCGTCGGTGAGCAGCAGTAGACCTTCGCTATCGGAGTCGAGGCGCCCTGCGGGGTAGATGCCGGGCATCTTTACCCAATCGGCCAGCGACGCGCGCGTTTCGTGCGCCGAAAACTGGCAGATCGTGCCGAAGGGTTTGTTGAGAGCGAGCAGAGTCATGCGTGAACGAGGCGAAGTGCGGATGCGTCAACCGCGGGATCGCAGCCATGGCGTCGAAGCGCGCTGCGAGTCTCGACGGCTGCGTCGGATAGCGAATGGCGAGATCTTAATGCATAATGCGTCAGAACAAGTCTTATATCTTATATAAGACATAAGACAGTGTGTTAACTCTCATGCAGTCCCGCCGGTGCGCTGGTATACGTGCACGACCCGAGCGCGGCCTTGTGCCGACGTGGGCTAGAATAGCCGCCTGGCCGCTTGCTGCATCGGTATCTGGCATCAGCACTCGAATCGGCGCTGCACCGCGTCGCGCGCAAGAGGGGCGCCCCGGTTTCGTATTTCCAACCTGTTCTCACAGTACGGCTATCACTGGAGTCCGATCATGGCGTATCAGCACATCACGGTTCCGGCTGACGGTGACAAGATCACTGTCAACGCGGATTTCTCGCTCAACGTTTCCGATCAGCCGATCATTCCGTACATCGAAGGCGACGGCACGGGCGTCGACATTACGCCCGTGATGATCAAGGTCGTCGATGCAGCCGTCGCAAAAGCCTACGGCGGCAAGAAGAAGATCCACTGGATGGAAATCTTCGCGGGCGAGAAGGCGACCAAAGTTTATGGTCCCGACGTGTGGCTGCCGGAAGAAACGATGCAGGTGGTGAAGGACTACATCGTGTCGATCAAAGGGCCGCTCACGACGCCCGTCGGCGGCGGCATCCGCTCGCTGAACGTCGCGCTGCGCCAGGAACTGGACCTCTATGTGTGCCTGCGCCCCGTGCAGTACTTCAAAGGCGTGCCGTCGCCGCTGCGCGAGCCGGAGAAGGTCAACATGGTGATCTTCCGCGAGAACTCGGAAGACATCTACGCGGGTATCGAATGGCCGGCGGGTTCGCCCGAGGCGAAGAAGGTCATCCAGTTCCTGCGCGAAGAAATGGGCGTGAAGAAGATCCGTTTCCCGGACTCGTCGGGTATCGGCGTGAAGCCGGTGTCGCGCGAAGGCACCGAGCGTCTGGTGCGCAAGGCGATCCAGTATGCGCTCGACCACGATCGCCGCACGGTCACGCTGGTGCACAAGGGCAACATCATGAAGTACACGGAAGGCGCATTCCGTGACTACGGCTATGCGCTCGCGCAAAAAGAGTTCGGCGCCGAGCTGATCGATGGCGGCCCGTGGATGAAGGTGAAGAATCCGAAGACGGGCAACGATGTCGTCGTGAAGGATGTGATCGCCGATGCGTTCCTTCAGCAGATCCTGCTGCGTCCCGCCGAATACGACGTGATCGCGACGCTGAACCTGAACGGCGACTACATCTCCGACGCGCTGGCCGCGCAGGTTGGCGGCATCGGCATTGCGCCGGGCGCGAACATGTCGGACTCCGTCGCGATGTTCGAAGCGACGCACGGCACGGCGCCGAAGTACGCGGGCAAGGACTATGTGAATCCGGGTTCGGAGATTCTTTCGGCGGAGATGATGCTGCGCCATCTGGGCTGGACGGAAGCGGCGGATGCGATTCTGAAGTCGATGGAAAAGTCGATTCTGTCGAAGCGTGTCACGTATGACTTCGCGCGCCTGATGGAAGGCGCGACGCAGGTGTCGTGCTCGGGCTTCGGTCAGGTGATGATCGACAACATGTGAGCGCGGCGTAGCGCTTTCATCTTCAACGAAACCCCGGCGCGCGACAGCAAACCGGGGTTTTGTTTTGAGCTTTCGTCATCTGCGCGGCAACGTGGCTGCGTTATGATCGGTTCACTCCCTTTGCATCTCGCGCTCGTTCGCATCGACAGACAGGCATGAAATCGTTGTGGCGCATTTTTATCGTGTTGACGTTCGCCTTGCTCGGCATGCAGGGCGCGTCGGCGTGCGAGCATCATCACGATGCCGCGCTGCAAGCGATGAGCATGCATACGAATGCGGTTCATCGCGACACGTCGACGAACACGAGCGATTCAAACTCGTCTTGCCACCGCACGCATTCTCTTTGCTGCATGACGGCGTGCGGCGCGCATTGCGGCGCACTGCTGTCGAACATCGGCGTGGCGGCGCGCATTGCGTCGTCGGATGTGCCGGGCGCCGATAGCGACCCCGCGCGCGCGAGCGTCACGCGCGCACCGCCGGTGCGTCCGCCGATCGTGTGACGGTTTCATGTCGGCGCTCATTCGAATGGCGCACAAGAAACCGATGCGTGACTGAATCCGTCACGCTCGCCTCCGTCACATGTTCAATGCGTTGCGTGCAACCGCGTTGCCGCGCCGCATCAGCAAGGAATCGATCCATGATCCGCAGGGATTTTCTCGCCCGCTCATTGAGCGTTGCCGTCGCGTCGCTCTTCGCGCGCAACGTCTTCGCGCAGCACTCGATGCACGGCATGTCCGGCATGACCGATATGGACGACATGCCTGGCATGTCGTCGACGCATGCCGCCAACTCGCACGCCGCCCACGCAACCCCGAAGCTCGCGCCTGAAACGGCGCTGCCCGCCGGCGCGCCGCTTGCCGCATTGCGCAAGCTCGCGAATGAGAGCAGCGAGGCTGGCGTCTTTCGCGCGACGCTCGTCGCGCAACCCGTGCGCCGCCAGTTGATGCCGGGACGTTCGACGTCGCTATGGCTGTACGGCGACGCCGCGCAAGGGCCGATCGTCGGTCCGCTCATCGACGTGCGCGAAGGCGACACCGTCGAAATCCGCTTCGTCAACCGTCTGCCGCAGCCGTCGACGATCCACTGGCACGGTCTGCCCGTGCCGCCCGATCAGGACGGCAATCCGATGAGCCCCGTTGCGCCGGGCGCGTCGCACGTCTACCGCTTCACGCTGCCGCCCGGCAGCGCCGGCACGTACTGGTATCACCCGCATCCGCACATGATGTCGGCGGAACAGGTGTTTCGCGGCCTGGCTGGGCCGATCGTCGTGCGCGCCGCTGACGATCCGCTCGCCGCGTTCCCCGAACGTCATCTGTTCTTCTCAGACCTGAAGCTGGCAAACGACGCGTCGATCGCGCCGAACGACATGATGGACTGGATGAACGGCCGCGAAGGGCAGTTCGTGCTGGTGAACGGCGCGCGCCGCCCGCGCATCGATGTCGCGCAGGACGAGCGCTGGCGTCTGTGGAATGGGTGTAATGCGCGCTATCTGAGACTGTCGCTGGGCGGTGAACATACCTTCACGCAAGTCGGCACCGATGGCGGGCTGCTCGACAAGCCACGCGACGGGCTGACGGAATTGATGCTCGCGCCGGGCGAGCGCGCCGAGATCATCGTGCGTGCAGGTGCGCAGGCGTCGGCGGCGATCCTCACCGCTGTCACATACGACCGCCGCAAGATGACGATGACAGAGGGTAAAAGCCTGCCCGCCGACCCCGCCAAACCGCTCGCCGACGTGCGCTTCGTGCCCGGCTCGCCGGGCGGCGCGGTGCGCGCCGTGCCGCCGACGCTGCGTCCAATCGCGCCGCTCCTGCCAGCCGCTGACAACGCCGCCGACAAAGCCCCGCAAAAATCCGTCGTTTTCACCGAAGCGATGGACATGACCGCCATGCACCGTCCTGGCGCGTCGATGTCGGCGCTGCCGCCTGGCATGCGGTTCTTGATCAACGGCGCGAGTTTCGATCCGTCGCGCGTCGCGCTCACCAGCCGGCGCGGCGAAGTCGAGGCGTGGTCGATCGAAAACCGCACCGACATGGATCATCCGTTCCATCTGCATGGCACGCAGTTTCAGGTGATCGGACGGGAGCGGGGCGGCGCCGGCACGCGCGAGCCGTTTCTCGCATGGCGGGATACCGTCAACGTGCAGCCCGGCGAGACGGTGCGCATCGCGACGGTGCAGCGCGACGCGGGCGAGCGGATGTTCCATTGCCACATACTGGAACACGAGGATCTCGGCATGATGGCAACCCTCAAGGTTGTCTGAATGCTGCCGTAGTTATCGATAGAGGCAGTGCACAGGCCAGAAACGAAAAAACCCGGCAGAAGCCGGGTTTTCAAGGCTGCGGATCGAACGTCTCAGGCTGCGGACTGAATGTTCGATGCCTGTTTACCCTTCGGGCCTTGAACGACCTCGAAGCTAACCTTTTGGCCTTCCTTGAGGGTCTTGAAACCGTTCATCTGGATAGCCGAAAAGTGTGCAAACAGATCCTCACCGCCTTCGTCGGGCGTAATGAATCCGAAACCTTTCGCGTCGTTGAACCACTTGACCGTACCAGTTGCCATACCAACTTCCCCTGTAACTCAAAAGCTGCCACGAGCCCTCGAAAAGCTCAACGACCACGGATTGCAGTCGTCCCTCCTCACAAGCTCACCAACGGCATTTTTTCGTATAAACGGCTTGTTGAAAAAAGTGCCAGCTTGATTGTTGAGTCTCTTTATTCGAGTGTCAAGAAAATTTTGAGACGCCCATTTCTTCGTTGTAAAGAACCAATTTCCAGGGTTTTTCCCGCTTTTCTTATGTGCGGTGGCGCAAGCGGCGCGTCTTGAAAAGTCGCATAATCGACTCACATGCAGTTCAGCGGTAAGAGGCAGTTTGCGGGTTGGCGTGTCATCAGCTTGCTGGCCCGGGTTGTGCGATACTCGATCCGACTGCAGTCATCAAGCTGCAACACGGATATACCGGAGGGCCGCTACCGCATGCGGCCCGGCGCAGGGCGCACCCGCGAGAGGCCGCTCCACAGGGCCGGAGGGAACAGATGTCCGGCCAGCCGGTCGGGTTTTGACAGGATTGCGGGCCTGTCCGAGTTGTTTAGAATGGGTGTATGGCGATTATCCCGGACAAGCAGGACAACACCGTACTGGAGCGGCAGGATCAAAAGCTGAAACCGCCCGCCATGTTCAAGGTGGTGTTGTTGAATGACGATTTCACGCCGATGGAATTCGTCGTGATGGTCGTGCAGGAATATTTCAATAAAGATCGTGAGACCGCAACGCAGATCATGTTGAAGGTCCATCGAGAGGGCAGGGGAGTTTGTGGGGTCTACACGCGGGACATCGCGTCGACCAAAGTCGAGCAAGTCGTTACCCACGCGCGGCAGGCAGGGCATCCGCTGCAGTGCGTGATGGAGGAAGCATGATTGCCCAGGAACTGGAAGTCAGCCTGCACATGGCGTTCATGGAAGCGCGCCAGGCGCGGCATGAGTTCATAACGGTCGAACATCTTTTGCTGGCGCTGTTGGACAACCCGACGGCGGCCGAAGTGCTGCGCGCGTGCGCGGCCAATATTGAAGACCTGCGTCAGAACCTGCGCAACTTCATTCACGACAACACGCCGACCGTTCCGGGCACCGACGACGTCGATACGCAGCCCACGCTGGGTTTCCAGCGTGTGATCCAGCGCGCGATCATGCACGTCCAGTCCACCTCGAACGGCAAGAAGGAAGTGACGGGCGCGAACGTGCTCGTGGCGATCTTCGGTGAGAAGGATTCGCACGCGGTGTATTACCTGCAGCAGCAGGGCGTGACGCGTCTGGACGTCGTCAATTTCATTTCGCATGGCATCGCGAAGACCAACAGCTCTGAAGCTGCGAAGTCGACCGACGCAAGTGCGGAATCGGACGAAGCCGCTGCGCAAAAAGAAACGCCGCTTGCGCAATTCACGCAGAACCTGAACCAGATGGCGAAGGACGGCCGGATCGATCCGTTGATCGGACGCGAGCCGGAAGTCGAGCGCGTCGTTCAGGTGCTGTGCCGTCGCCGCAAGAACAATCCGCTGCTGGTTGGTGAGGCCGGCGTCGGCAAGACGGCGATCGCCGAGGGGCTCGCATGGCGCATCACGCGCGGCGAAGTGCCTGACATTCTGGTGGATGCGCAGGTCTATTCGCTCGACATGGGTGCGTTGCTCGCTGGCACCAAGTATCGCGGCGATTTCGAACAGCGCCTGAAGACGGTTCTGAAGGAACTGAAGGAACGTCCGAACGCGATTCTGTTCATCGACGAAATTCATACGCTGATCGGCGCGGGCGCCGCATCGGGCGGCACGCTGGACGCGTCGAATCTGCTGAAGCCGGCGCTGTCGTCGGGCACGCTCAAGTGCATCGGCGCGACGACGTTCACGGAATTCCGCGGCATCTTCGAAAAAGACGCGGCATTGTCGCGTCGTTTCCAGAAGATCGACGTGACCGAGCCGACCGTCGAGCAGACGGTGGCGATCCTGCGCGGCCTGAAGTCGCGTTTCGAAGAGCACCATGGCGTGAAGTATTCGTCGGGTGCGCTGTCGGCAGCGGCTGAGTTGTCGGCGCGCTTCATCACGGATCGTCATTTGCCCGACAAGGCTATCGACGTGATCGACGAAGCGGGCGCGGCGCAACGCATCCTGCCGAAGTCGAAGCAGAAGAAGACGATCGGCAAGAGCGAGATCGAGGAAATCATCTCGAAGATCGCGCGCGTGCCGCCGCAAAGCGTGTCGCAGGACGATCGCAGCAAGCTGCAGACGCTCGACCGCGATTTGAAGGCCGTCGTGTTCGGTCAGGATCCCGCTATCGATGCGTTGTCCGCTTCGATCAAGATGGCGCGCGCAGGTCTCGGCAAGACGGACAAGCCGATCGGCGCGTTCCTGTTCTCCGGCCCGACGGGCGTCGGCAAGACGGAAGTCGCGCGGCAACTGGCGTTCACGCTGGGTATCGAGCTGATCCGCTTCGACATGTCGGAATACATGGAGCGTCACGCGGTGAGCCGTCTGATCGGCGCGCCGCCGGGATACGTCGGTTTCGACCAGGGTGGTCTGCTGACGGAAGCCGTGACGAAGAAGCCGCACTGCGTGCTGCTGCTCGACGAAATCGAGAAGGCGCATCCGGATATCTACAATGTGCTGCTGCAGGTGATGGACCACGGCACGCTGACGGATAACAACGGCCGCAAGGCGGACTTCCGCAACGTCATCATCATCATGACGACGAATGCGGGCGCCGAAGCGATGGGCAAGTCGGTGATCGGCTTTACGACACGCCGCGAGTCGGGCGACGAAATGGCCGACATCAAGCGCATGTTCACGCCGGAGTTCCGCAACCGTCTGGATGCGACGATCAGCTTCCGCTCGCTCGATGAAGAAATCATCATGCGCGTGGTCGACAAGTTCCTGATGCAACTGGAAGATCAACTGCATGAGAAGAAGGTCGACGCGCTCTTCACCGACGCGCTGCGCAAGCATCTCGCGAAGCACGGCTTCGATCCTCTGATGGGCGCGCGTCCGATGCAGCGTCTGATCCAGGACACGATCCGCCGCGCGCTGGCCGACGAACTGCTGTTCGGCAAGCTGATGAGTGGCGGCCGCGTGACGGTCGACGTCGATGCGGAAGACAAGGTCGCGCTGACGTTCGACGAAAACTCGACACCGCCGCGCAATCCGAATCCGGAAGCGGTGGAAGTCGACTAAGCGTCGAATTGTCCGAAGCAAAAAAGAACGGCGTGGGTTTCAGAACCCACGCCGTTTTTATTTGCTACGCGTCGCGAATGTCGAACGTGACAGACGAAACCTGAGCAACGCCTCAGTGCTTGCCAGTGCTGCCGAACCCGCCCTCACCACGATCGCTCGTCTCGAACTCATCGACGATATTGAACGTCGCCTGCACGACGGGCACGATCACCAGTTGCGCGAGGCGTTCCATCGGATTCAGCGTGAACGTGGTCGTGCCGCGGTTCCACGTCGAGATCATCAACTGGCCCTGGTAGTCCGAGTCGATCAGGCCGACCAGGTTGCCGAGCACGATGCCGTGCTTGTGGCCCATGCCCGAGCGCGGCAGGATCAGCGCTGCATAGCCGGGATCGGCGACGTGGATCGCGAGGCCGGTCGGCACGAGCGCCGTTTGACCGGGTTCGAGCGTCAGCGGCGCGTCGAGGCACGCGCGCAGGTCGAGACCCGCGCTGCCCGTCGTGGCGTAGGCGGGAAGTTGTTCGCGCATGCGCGGGTCGAGAATCTTCAGGTCGAGTTTCATGCAGTTCAGTGAGAGGTTGAGGAAGTGGCGGCGCGCGTCATGGCGACGGACCGCCGTGATCGATTCATGACTTGCCGAGTTCAAATGCGTCGGCAAGCAGTTCATACGAGCGCAGCCGCGCGCGATAGCTGCCCGTGACCGAGAGCACGATCAGTTCATCGGCATCGAACTGTTCCTGCAATGCGTGCAGCCGTTCCGTGACGGACTCCGGCGTGCCGACGATGCTGCGCGGCTTTTCCCGGTCGATGATCAGCTGCTCGCGCTCGCCGTATTCCTGCGCGAGCCCTTGTGCGATGGAAGGGACTCGCTCGTTCAGTCCATAGGCCATCTGCACGCGGCGCAGATCGACGGCTTTTTCGAGGTCCGCGGCTTCCTGTTCCGTGTCCGCGCAGATCACAAATACAGCGGCTGCGAGATACGGCTTCTGCTCGTTGCCCGGCTTGAAGCGCTCGCGATACGCGTGTGCGACAGCATGCCCGAAGTGCGCATTGATGAAATGCGCGAATGAAAAGCGGATGCCCAGTTGCGCGGCCAGCATGCCGCCGAAATCGCTGGAGCCAAGCACCCACAATTGCGGGCGAGTTTCCACTTGCGGCTGCAGCAGCACGCCGTGCGCGAGATGATCGGACGGCAGCGTGCCGCTCATCAGCGCGACGAGATCGGCGACCTGCTGCGGAAACAGTTCGCCGCGATTGTAGTCGCCCGCTGCGACTGCCTGCGCGGTGCGCATGTCACCGCCCGGCGCGCGCCCGACGCCCAGATCGACGCGGTTCGGAAACAGCGCTTCGAGCATCAGGAATTGCTCGGCGACCTTGAACGGGCTGTAGTACGGCAGCATGATGCCGCCCGAGCCGATGCGGATGCGCCTGGTCACGCTGCCGAGGCGAGCGAGCATCACTTCCGGGCACGGGTTCGACACGCCGTACAGCCCGTGATGTTCGGCGCACCAGTAGCGCGTGTAGCCGAGGTCGTCGGCGAGTTGCGCGAGTTCGACCGTCGCGGCGATCGCGTCGGCCACGGTATGCCCGTCGATCACGGGTGTCTGGTCGAGGACGGAGAGCAGGGTCATGACAGCACCATGGCGTTAGCTGAAAGATTGCATTCGAGCGTGGTGATTCACTGTGGCGAAGCGCGCGGCAAGCAGCGCGACGCGCTCAACCGATCACGCTCGCATCCGGCAGGCGCTTTGCGATTTCCGCAATCAGCGCGCGCGCGAGCGTCTGCTTGTCCGCGCGCGGAAGCTTCGTCGTGCCGGCGGCTTCGAACAGCACGACTTCGTTGTCGTCGAGCCCGAACGTCTGCGGGCCGAGGTTGCCGATCAGCAGCGGCACTTTCTTGCGTTTGCGCTTCTCTTCGCCGTGCACGTCGAGATCGCCGCTTTCCGCTGCGAAGCCGACGCAGAACGGCGGATGCGGCATCTTCGCGACGGAAGCCAGAATGTCCGGATTTTCGACGAACGCGAACGACGGAATCGCGTGATCGGCTGTCTTCTTGATCTTGTGCTCGGCGATGTGATCGACGCGCCAGTCGGCGACGGCCGCCACGCCGATGAAGATGTCGTATTCGGTCACTGCGCGCATCACGGCGTCGTGCATCTGCTGCGCCGTCTGCACGTCCTCGCGGTAGACGCCCCACGGCGTGTCCAGACCGACCGGGCCCGCGACGAGGTGCACATCCGCGCCGGCTTGCTGCGCCGCGCGCGCAAGCGCGAAGCCCATCTTGCCGCTCGAACGGTTCGTGATGCCGCGCACGGGATCGAGCGGCTCGAAGGTCGGGCCTGCTGTCAGCAGCACGCGGCGGCCGGCCAGCACCTTCGGCGTGAAGAACGAGGCGATCGCCTCATAGACGGCTTCCGGTTCGAGCATGCGCCCGTCGCCGACTTCGCCGCACGCCTGCGCGCCCGAGTCAGGACCGAGCAGTTCGATGCCGTCTGCGCGCAACTGCGCGACGTTGCGCTGCGTCGCCGGGTTCATCCACATCTGGCGGTTCATGGCGGGCACGACGAGCAGCGGACAGTCGCGCGCAATGCACAGCGTCGACAGCAGGTCGTCGCACAGGCCGTGCGCGAGCTTGGCGAGGAAATCGGTGGAGGCGGGGGCGATCACGATCGCGTCGGCTTCGCGCGACAGATCGATATGCGGCATGTTGTTCGCGATGCGTGCGTCCCACTGGCTCGTGTAGACCGGACGGCCGGAGAGCGCCTGCATCGTGACGGGGGTGATGAACTGCGTCGCTGCTTCCGTCATCGCGATCTGGACGGTCGCGCCCGCCTTGACCAGCAGACGCGTGAGTTCAGCGATCTTGTAGCAGGCGATCCCGCCTGTCATGCCGAGGACGATGTGTTTTCCGGCGAGTTCTGTGGCCAACTGATGCCTCCGACAAGACGTGATGGCCGGCGCATCGGTGAAGCGCGCCGGCTTCGTACTGCAAGACTGCGTGAGCGGCGTATGCGGCCATCACCGCGCCGCACACCGCCCGTTGTTATGTCAGCGCGCGCCGCGCACGCGCCGCAGTTCGTCGAACACCAGCAGCGCCGCGCCGATCGTGATCGCGCTGTCCGCGAGGTTGAACGCCGGCCAGTGCCACGTGCCGACATGGAAATCGAGGAAGTCGATCACGTGCCCGTACATAAGGCGATCGATCACGTTGCCGATCGCGCCGCCCATGATCAGCGCGAGCGCCGCGCAGAACAGCCGCTGCGTGCCGTGGCGCTTGAGCAGATAGCAGATCAGCAGTGCCGCCGCGACGCCGAGCGCCGTGAATGCCCAGCGCTGCCAGCCACCCGCCATCGCGAGAAAGCTGAACGCTGCGCCGCGGTTGTAGACGAGCACGAGGTTGAAGAATGGCGTAACGGCATGCGACGAGCCGTACGCGAACACCTTCGCCACCGCGATCTTCGTCAACTGGTCGAACAGGATCACGATCACCGCGACGCCCAGCCACGGTGCGAGCGATCCGCCCGCCGGTTTCGACAGCGTTCTGGACATTATGCCGCGCTCCTCGTTTCGCCGTTGCCGAACAGATTGCTGATACAGCGGCCGCAGAGCGTGGGATGCTCGGCGTTTTCGCCGACTTCCTTGCGATAGTGCCAGCAGCGTTCGCACTTCAGATACTTCGAGGTGATCACGTCGACGCCTTCTTCCGCTTCGCTGTCGACCTTCACGACCGTCGCGCCCGACGTGATCAGCACGAACTTCAGGTCGGCGCCGAGGCTCGCGAGCGCATCATGACGCGCGCCGCTCGCGCGGATTTCGACTTCCGCCTGCAGCGACGAACCGATCTGGTTCGCGACGCGGGCTTCTTCCAGCGCCTTCGTCACGTCACTGCGCACCGCGCGCAGAAGCGTCCACTTGTCGAGCAGCGTCGATGCGTCCGGCACTTCCGGATAAGCGTGGTACGTCTCCGTGAAGATCGTCTCGCTTTGCGGCTGGAACACCTTCCACGCTTCCTCGGCCGTGAACGACATGAACGGCGCCATCAGCCGCAGCAGGCCGTGCGCGATGTGATACAGCGCGGTCTGCGCCGAGCGGCGCGCGTTCGAATCGGGCGCCGTCGTGTACAGGCGGTCCTTCAGCACGTCGAGGTAGAAGCCGCCCAGGTCTTCCGAGCAGAACGTCTGCAGCTTCGCAACGACCGGGTGGAACTCGTACTTGTCGTAGTTCGACAGGATGTCCGCTTGCAGGTTGGCGGTGAGCGCGACCGCATAACGGTCGATCTCCAGCCACTCGCTGACGGGGCGCGCGTGCTTCTCGAAGTCGAAGTCCGACAGGTTGGCGAGCAGGAAGCGCAGCGTGTTGCGGATGCGTCGATAGCTTTCCGTCACGCGCTTCAGGATCTCTTCGGAGATCGCCAGTTCGCCCGAATAATCGGTCGATGCGATCCACAGACGGATGATTTCCGCGCCCAGACGGTTCGCGACTTCATGCGGATCGATACCGTTGCCGAGCGACTTCGACATCTTGCGGCCTTCGCCGTCGACGGTGAAGCCGTGCGTGAGCAGCGCGTTGTACGGCGGACGGCCATCGAGCATCGACGCCGTCAGCAGCGACGAGTGGAACCAGCCGCGATGCTGGTCCGAGCCTTCGAGGTACAGGTCGGCCGGGAACTGCAGCTGGTCCTTGTGCGAGCCGCGCAGCACGTGCCAGTGCGTCGTGCCCGAATCGAACCACACGTCGAGCGTGTCGCGGTTCTTTTCGTACATGTTCGCGTCGTCGCCGATCAGCTCGCGCGGATCGAGCGTTTGCCAGGCTTCGATTCCCGACACTTCGACGCGCTTCGCGACTTCTTCGAGCAGTTCGAGCGTGCGCGGATGCAGTTCACCTGTTTCCTTGTGCACGAAGAACGCCATCGGCACGCCCCATTGACGCTGACGCGACAGCGTCCAGTCGGGACGGTTCGCGATCATCGCGAACAGGCGCTGCTTGCCCCACGACGGATAGAACGCCGTCGCTTCGATGCCTTCGAGCGCCGTTTCGCGCAGCGTCTTGTCGGTGTCGTTCGGCTTGATGTCCATGCCGGCGAACCACTGCGACGTGGCGCGATAGATGATCGGCGTCTTGTGGCGCCAGCAGTGCATGTAGCTGTGCAGGTACTTTTCGGTGCGCAGCAGCGCGTCCGCTTCGTCGAGCGCTTCGACGATCTTCGGGTTCGCGTCCCAGATCGACAGGCCGCCGAACAGCGCGAGCGATTCGATATAGCGGCCATCGCCCATCACCGGGCTGATGATGTCCGAGTCGGCCATGCCGTGCGACTTGCACGAAATAAAGTCTTCGACGCCGTACGCGGGCGACGAGTGCACGATGCCCGTACCCGTTTCCGTCGTCACGTAGTCGCCGAGATAGATGGGCGCCGTGCGCTTGTACGACGGATGCGCGGACGCGAGCGGATGCGTGAAGCGCAGGTTCGCGAGCTTCGCGCCCAGCGCCGTCGCGACGACGTTGCCTTCGACACCATACGACTTCAGGCAGTCTTCGACGCGCTCCTCAGCGAGGATCAGCAGGCCGCGCGGCGTATCGACGAGCGCGTACACGATCTCCGGGTGCACGTTGAGTGCCTGGTTCGCGGGGATCGTCCACGGCGTGGTTGTCCAGATCACGATGCCGCCTTCGTTGCGCGGCAGCGACGCGAGGCCGAACGCCTGTGCCGTCTTTTCGGGCTCGGCGAACGTGAACAGCACGTCGATGGTCGGGTCGGTCTTGTCCTTGTACTCGACTTCCGCTTCCGCCAGCGCCGAGCCGCAGTCGAAGCACCAGTTCACCGGCTTCAGGCCGCGGAATACGTAGCCCTTTTCGATGATCTTCGCGAGTGCGCGGATTTCGCCCGCTTCGTTCGCGAAGTTCATCGTCTTGTATGGGTTATCCCAGTCGCCGAGCACGCCCAGACGGCGGAAGCCCGCTTTCTGCTTCTCGATCTGTTCGGTCGCGTAGGCGCGCGCCTTCTGCATCACTTCGGCGGCGGGCAGCGACTTGCCGAACTGCTTTTCGATCTGGATTTCGATCGGCATGCCGTGACAGTCCCAGCCGGGCACGTAGACGGCGTCGAAGCCCGCCAGGTTGCGCGCCTTGACGATCATGTCCTTCAGGATCTTGTTCACCGCGTGGCCGAGGTGGATGTCGCCGTTCGCATACGGCGGGCCGTCGTGCAGGATGAACTTCTTGCGGCCTTTGGAGGCGGCGCGGATCTGCTCGTAGATCTTGCGCTCCTGCCAGTCCTTCACCCATTGCGGCTCGCGCTTGGGCAGATCGCCGCGCATCGGGAAGGGCGTGTCCAGCAGGTTGACGGGATATCGGGCCTGCGGTTTCGAATCGGCTTTCTTGTTGCTCATGGTGAGGTAGCGGTGAATACGGTGTTAGGGCGCGGCATGCGCGAGGACCTGAGTGGCGCCGTGCGGCGCCCTGCGTCGCGCACGACGCGGGCCGTTGCACATGCTGCGTGCGGCGCCCGTCGATGCGCGGCGGACGGTACGTGGTTCGCGCAAGCGCTGCGCACGTACCGCGACGGTCATCTAATTCGATCGGTGGCCGACGTGGCGAAACCAGTGGAACGGCTGCCCGGCGCGTCACCGATTGCCTCGAACCATGCGCGGGCGTTCGTGACGTCGCGCGCGATCGCGGCCGTCAGCGTTTCGAGATCGACGAATTTTTCTTCGTCGCGCAGCTTCTTCAGAAACTCGACGCGCACGAGCTTGCCGTACGCGTCGCCATGCCAGTCGAGCAGATGCACTTCGAGCAATACGCGGCCGGAGTCGTCGACGGTGGGGCGCAAGCCGAGGCTCGCGACGCCCGGCAGCGGCTCGTCTGCGATGCCATGCACGCGCACGATGAAAATGCCCGACAGCGCGGGACGCTTGTGCGCGATGGGCAGATTCAGCGTGGGAAAACCGAGGTCGCGGCCGAGCTTCAGCCCGTGCACGACGTGGCCGCTGATCAGATAGTCGCGGCCGAGCGCGGCGCGTGCCGAATCGAGGTCGCCCGCGATCAGCGACGTGCGCACGCCGGAGCTGGAGATGCGCGCACCGGACGGATCGGCGACGGTCGCCATCTGCTCGACTTCGAAGCCGTATTGCTCGCCCGCCGCCTTCAGCGACGCGAAATCGCCAGCGCGCTTCGCGCCGTAGCGGAAGTCGTCGCCGATCATCACCCAGCGCGCATGCAGGCCGTTGACGATGATGCGTTCGACGAACGTATCCGGCGACTGGCTTGCGAACGTGTGATTGAAATGCTCGACGACCACGCGATCGACGCCGTTCATGCGCAGCGCTTCGAGCTTGTCGCGCAGCATCGCGATGCGCGGCGGCGCGCTGGCGGGATTGAAGAACTCGCGCGGATGCGGCTCGAAGGTCATCACGCAGACGGGCAGGCCGCGCGCGTCAGCGGCCGCGCGGACGCGGGCGAGCAACGCCTGATGCCCGCGGTGGACACCGTCGAAGTTGCCGATGGTCAGTGCGCACGGCGCACGGCTCTCGGCATTGGGAAGACCGCGGAAGACTCTCACGATAGAGATGAAGGATTTGAGCGGGCCAGATGCCGCAAAACAATCGATTATAAACGCACAGGGCGCCAGACGGCGCCGGCGCGCGGATTGTGGCCTGGCCGAATGATAAAATCCGCAAATGAAAAATCTCGTCATTCTGATTTCCGGACGGGGCAGCAACATGGAGGCCATCGTCAGCGCATGCGCGAACGAAGGCTGGCCGGCGCGTATCGCCGCCGTGATTGCCAACCGTCCTGATGCCGCGGGGCTTGAATTCGCGGCGTCGCAAGGTATTGCCACAAAGGTCGTCGACCACCGCCAGTTTCCCGACCGCGACAGCTTCGACGCCGCGCTCGCGCGCGAAATCGACGGCTTCGCGCCCGATCTCGTCGTGCTCGCCGGCTTCATGCGCGTGCTGACCGACGCATTCGTCGATCGTTACGCGGGGCGCATGATCAACGTGCACCCGTCGCTGCTGCCGAGCTTTCCGGGCCTCAAGACGCACCAGCAGGCGCTCGACGCCGGCGTGCGGCTGCACGGCGCATCGGTGCATTTCGTCACGCCGACGCTCGATCACGGGCCGATCGTGCTGCAGTCGGCCGTGCCCGTGCTGGCGGGCGACGATGCCGCGACGCTCGCCGCGCGCGTGCTCGAAACCGAACATGTTATTTATCCGCGCGCAGTGCGCTGGTTCGTCGAAGGGCGTATTGCCGTCGACGGCCTGCGCGTCACCGTGACGCCACCCGAGCCTCAATGGCTCTTCCTTGATACAACAAGCCAGAACACCGCCGGGGAGGGCGAATGAAACTGCATGGATTTTTGATTGGACAAACCGAGACGCTGCTCGCCGAGGTTCTTAAGTTCACCGGCCCCGCCGATGCCGCGACCAGCCGCTTTTTCCGCGCGCATTCGAAGCTCGGCCACGGCGAGCGCGGCGTGATCGCGGAAGCGGTGTTCGCGGTGCTGCGTCGCCGGATGGAGTTTGCGCATCTGGCGGAAGGCGGCACGGGCAGTCCTACCCGGCGCCTTACGCTGCTCGGATTGATGCAGACGGCGGGCCGCACGGCATTGAAGCCGTTCATGTCGGATGCGGAGAACGCGTGGCTCGAGCACGTGGCGAAGATCGATCCGCAGAGCTTGCCGCTGCGCATCCGCCTGAATCTGCCTGACTGGATCTATCAGGCGCTCAGCACGCGCTTCGAAGCCGAAGAACTCGCGCACCTGGCCGCCTCGTTGAACTACCCGGCGCCGCTCGATCTGCGCGCAAACCCGATCAAGGCGAGCCGCGACGAAGTGCTGTCCGCGCTGTCGAAGGCGGGCATCGAGGCGGGCGCGACGCCGTTCGCGCCGTTCGGCGTCCGCGTGGTCGGCAAGCCGCCGCTCACCAAGCTCGACGCGTTCCAGGACGGCTGGCTCGAAGTGCAGGACGAGGGCAGCCAGCTGCTGTGCTCGCTGGTCGCGCCCAAGCGCGGCGAGATGATCGTCGACTTCTGCGCGGGCGCGGGCGGCAAGACGCTGGCGCTCGGCGCGATGATGCGCTCGACGGGCCGTCTCTATGCCTTCGACATCTCCGACCGGCGCCTCGCGAAGCTCAAGCCGCGCCTCGCGCGCAGCGGGCTGTCGAACGTGAACCCGGTGCTGATCGACAGCGAACACGACGCGAAGATCAAGCGGCTCGCTGGCAAGATCGATCGCGTGCTGGTCGATGCGCCGTGCAGCGGCCTCGGCACACTGCGCCGCAATCCCGATCTGAAATGGCGCCAGTCGCCGGAATCGATCGCCGAACTGACGCCGAAGCAGCTGTCCATCCTGACGAGCGCGGCGCGTCTCGTGAAGAAGGGCGGCCGCCTCGTCTACGCGACGTGCAGTATCCTCGATGCGGAAAACGAAGGTGTCGTGCAGCAGTTTCTCGCCGATCACCCGGATTTCGCGCTCGTGCCCGCGCGCGACGTGCTCGCCGAGCAGCGCATCGAGCTGGAAATGGGCGATTACCTGTCGCTCTGGCCGCATCGTCATGCGACGGACGGCTTCTTCGCGGCCGTGCTGGAACGCCGCGGCTAAGGCCTGCCACGCGAACGGCCGGGCTTGACCCGGTCTGGCCGGCGCGCGCTGTGTGAGCGCCGCGCCGGCCGCTGGAAACATCATGCAAAACCATCTCTTCTTCCACATGCTGGGCGACGTCGTGCGCGACTTCGGCCAGCCTGTCATTTTGTGGCAGGTCGGCGTGCTGCTCGGCACGCTCGCACTCGCGTATCTGCTCGCGCGACTCATGCGCCGCGCGCTCGATGCGAAGCGCGAAACCCGTTACGGCGCGCTGCGTTTCGGCGCCGAGGCGCTCAACCGCGCGCTCTTTCCGCTGCTGGGCGGCGTGCTCGTGTGGATCGCGCGGGCCATCGCCGGGCAGTTCATCCATACGTCGCTGCTCGATCTCGCGCTGGTGCCGCTGTTCGGCATCGGGCTGATCTACATCGTGTTCTATCTCGCGCGGCGCGTGTTCGGCCGCGACGACAGCGCGCACACGTGGCTGTCGCTGGTCGAAAAGGTCGTGTCGCTGATCGTCTGGGTCGGCATGGTGCTGACCGTGATGGGCATCCAGAACGACGTGCTCAAGTGGATGGCGAGCGTGCAGTTCAGGATCGCCAACACGCATGTGACGCTGTTGTCGCTGCTGTCGGGGCTGCTGTGGGTCTGTGTGACGATGATCGTCGCGATGTGGCTCGGCGCGGCGCTCGAAGACCGGCTGATGCGCTCGGGCGCGCTCGACGCGAACCTGAAAGTGGTGCTGTCGCGCGTTGGCCGGGCGCTGCTGATACTCGGGGCAGTCCTGATCAGCCTGTCGCTGGTCGGCATCGACATCACGGTGCTCGGTGTGTTCGGCGGTGCGCTCGGCGTGGGCCTTGGTTTCGGTCTGCAGAAGATCGCGAGCAACTACGTGTCCGGCTTCATCATCCTGATCGACCGGTCGCTGCGCATTGGCGACACGATCAACGTGAGCGGCCTGCAAGGCATGGTCACGCAGATCCGGACGCGCTATACGGTGGTGCGCGGGCTCGACGGGATCGAAACGCTGGTTCCGAACGAAAAGCTGATCACCGACGTCGTGCAGAACCAATCGTCATACCTGACGCGCGGCAACGCGAAGGCGACGCTCCAGATCTCGTATTCGACCGATGTCGAAAAGGCGATGGCGCTGCTCGTCGAGGCCACCCACGGTGTCGACCGCGTGCTGCAGGAACCGGCGCCGACGCCTTATCTGGCGGGCTTCGGGCCGGACGGCATCAATCTCGAACTCGGCTACTGGATTCAGGACGCAGCGACGGGCACGTCCGCCGTGCGCTCGAACGTGAATCGCAACATCTGGCGGCTCTTTTCGGAGAACGGCATCGCGATCCCGTATGCGCAACGCGAAGTGCGCATCGTCGCCGGCTCCAGCGACATCATGTCGCAGGCGGTAACAATGACCGGGCACATCGCGAACGAATCGGGCAGTGCCGCCTGAAACGGGTCTTTGCGGGGGGCATTCAGCCGGATTTCGCCCCTTTTTCAACGGCAACCGGTTGATGCAGCACAACAATTTCCTTATTTGTTACAGATACTTGGAACCGTTCGCGTAGAATATCGTCGTAAATAACTCGTTGCTTTCACTTTCTTGACATCCGCCGTTGTATCCTTCTGCGAATGTCTTCCGTTCCTAGGTAAATGGCCTTGTTGAATTCCTTGCTTGATTTCCTTGCCCACGGCGCACTGCGTTTCTCGTGGTGGCAAATCGTGTTGTGGACGCTCGCCGTCACGCACGTCACGATCATTGGCGTCACTGTCTATCTGCACCGCTGCCAGGCGCACCGTGCGCTGGACCTGCATCCCGTTGCGGCCCACTTTTTCCGCTTCTGGCTGTGGATGACCACGGGCATGCTTACTGGTCAGTGGGCTGCGATTCACCGCAAGCACCACGCGAAGTGCGAGACGGAAGAAGATCCGCACAGCCCGCAGACGCGCGGCATCTGGAAGGTGCTGCTCGAAGGCGCGGAGCTGTATCGCACCGAAGCGAAGAACGAAGAAACGATGCGCAAGTTCAGCCACGGCACGCCGAATGACTGGATCGAGCGCAACGTCTACACGAAGTACCCGATCCTCGGCGTGAGCATCATGATGGTCGTCGACGTCGCGCTGTTCGGCATCGTCGGTCTGAGCGTGTGGGCCGTGCAGATGATCTGGATCCCGTTCTGGGCAGCGGGCGTCGTCAACGGTCTCGGACACTTCTGGGGTTATCGCAACTTCAACTCCGCGGATGCGAGCACGAACCTGATTCCGTGGGGCATCATCATCGGCGGTGAAGAGCTGCACAACAATCACCACACGTATGCGACGTCCGCGAAGCTGTCGAACAAGTGGTACGAGTTCGATATCGGCTGGATGTATATCCGCATCATGTCGGCGTTCCGTCTTGCCAAGGTGAAGAAGATCGCACCGACGCCGCGTCTGACCACGGGCAAGCTCGTGCTGGATCAGGACACGCTGCAAGCCGTGCTCGCGAACCGCTATGAAGTGATGGCGACCTACGCGAAGGCGATCAAGCGCGCTTACCGTCAGGAATTGGCGCATCTGAAGGAAGTGGGCGCGCGTGAAAAGTATCAAGTTATGCGCGGCGCCCGTGGCTGGTTCCACAAGGAAGAGGCGGGTCTGGACGAGCCGCAGCGTCGCCAGTTGCCGCAGATTTTCGCTAACAGCCAGAAATTGCGCACGTACATCGAACTGCGCAATGAACTCGCCGCAATGTGGGAGCGTTCGAACGCATCGCGCGAACAACTGCTGGTGCAATTGCAAGATTGGTGTCATCGCGCTGAACAAAGCGGCATCAAGGCCCTGCAGGAATTTGCGATGCGCCTGCGGCGCTACGCCTGATACGCGACGAAATCTATTAAACTTTCGTTACGTCACAAAACCCCGCGTTGGCGGGGTTTTTCTTTTTGGGCCGCCGAAATGGCTGTCGGCGGCGGAATCAGCAGGGCAGAGGAGATCATGAATCAGGCGATCAGGAGCGTCGAGTACGACCGTCCGCAAGGCGCGGCCTGCGGTGTGGGACAGGCTTGGGCGAAGGTGCCCGACGCACCGTCGACGCAGGAACGGCTCGCGCTGAAGGAGCGTATTCGCGGCTTGCTCAAGCGTGAAAAGGCGGTGCTCGTCGCGCACTACTACGTCGATCCGGAACTGCAGGAACTCGCGGATGAGACGGGCGGTTGCGTGGCCGATTCGCTTGAAATGGCGCGCTTCGGACGCGATCACGACGCGCAGACGCTGGTCGTTGCCGGCGTGCGATTCATGGGCGAAACCGCGAAGATTCTCAGCCCGAACAAGCGCATTCTGATGCCCGATCTGGACGCAACCTGTTCGCTCGATCTCGGCTGTCCTGTCGACGAATTTTCCGCTTTCTGCGATGCGCATCCGGACCGCACTGTCGTCGTCTACGCGAATACGAGTGCGGCGGTGAAAGCGCGAGCCGACTGGATGGTGACGTCGTCGATCGGGCTGGAAATCGTTGCTGATCTTCACGCTCGCGGCGAAAAGATCATCTGGGCGCCGGACCGTCACCTGGGCAGCTATATCCAGAAGAAGACAGGCGCCGACATGCTGCTGTGGCAAGGCTCGTGTCTGGTCCATGACGAATTCAAGGGCGTCGAGCTCGATCTGCTGCGCGCCGAATATCCGGACGCGAAAGTGCTCGTGCATCCGGAGTCGCCGGAAAGCGTGGTTGCACTGGCGGATGTGGTCGGCTCGACGACTCAACTGATCGACGCCGCGAAGAACAGCAACGCGACGCACTTCATTGTCGCGACGGACCTCGGCATCCTGCACAAGATGCGGCTCGCGGCGCCTGGCAAGACCTTCATCGAAGCGCCCACGGCCGGCAACAGCGCGACGTGCAAGAGCTGCGCGCATTGTCCGTGGATGGCGATGAACGGCTTGCGTAATCTCGCGGATGTGCTGGAGCGCGGCCACAACGAAATCTTTGTCGACCCGTCGCTCGGCGAGCGCGCGCGTTTGCCGATCGACCGGATGCTCGATTTCGCCGCGCGTCACAAGAAGCGCGTGCAGACGAGCGGCGATCTCGCGCGCGATACGGCGCTGTTCTCTAACGTTGGAGCCGCTTGATGGGCGCGAATGACCAACAGGAGATGAAGGACGCGGTATCGCCGCTCTTCGCGGAAATCGAGGCGCAGTACGGCGAAGCGTTTGCTGCCGCGATCGCGCGCAATGTCAGCGATGCGCTTGAGGAAGATGTCGGCAGCGGCGACTTGACGGGCCTGCTCGTTCCCGCTGACGAAATGCGCGACGCGCGCATCATCGTGCGCGAGGCGGCTGTGCTGTGCGGTGTGCCGTGGTTCAACGAAGTGATGCGCCGCGTCGATCCACGCATCGACGTGCAATGGCGCTATCGCGAGGGCGACAGCATGGCGGCAGATTCCGTGGTGTGCACGCTGCGCGGCCCGGCGCGCTCGCTGCTGACGGCTGAACGCAACGGCCTCAATTTTCTGCAGATGCTGTCCGGCGTGGCGAGCGCGACGCGCAAGTTCGCCAATGCGATCGCGCATACTCGTGCACACGTGCTCGATACGCGCAAGACGCTGCCCGGTCTGCGTCTCGCGCAGAAGTACGCGGTGCGCGTGGGCGGCGGCGCAAACCAGCGTCTCGCGCTCTACGACGGCATTCTGATCAAGGAGAATCACATCGCGGCGGCGGGCGGCGTCGGCGCGGCGATGCAGGCGGCGCTCGCACTGAATGCGGGTGTGTCGATCCAGATCGAAGTCGAAACGCTGGAACAACTGGAATCCGCGCTCGCACACGGCGCGCAGTCGATTCTGCTCGACAACTTCTCGTTCGACATGATGCGCGACGCCGTGCGGATCACGGCAGGTCGCGCGGTGCTCGAAGTGTCCGGTGGTGTGAACTTCGACACGGTCCGGCAGATTGCGGAGACGGGCGTCGATCGCGTGTCTGTCGGTTCGTTGACCAAGGACGTGCGGGCAACGGATTTCTCGATGCGCATCGTTTGATACGCCGCAGTTAAACGACTCAAGCAAAAGGCCATCGCCAGTCAGACTGGCGATGGCTTTTTTCATGCGCGCACGCGACGGCTACACGTTGCGGTTCGGCACACGCTCCGGCGAAAGTACGGTTGGCAGCGCCTTGGGCAGCGCGTTCGGCCAGTCACGACTGTAGTGCAGCCCGCGGCTCTCGCGCCGCGAACGCGCGCCTTCGACGATCAACGACGCCACATCGACCAGATTGCGCAGTTCGAGCAAATCGCGGCTCACCTTGAAGTTCGCGTAGTACTCGTGGATTTCGTCGCGCAGCAACGTCAGACGGTGTTTCGCGCGCGCGAGCCGCTTGTCCGTGCGCACGATACCGACGTAATTCCACATCAGGCGGCGCAGTTCGTCCCAGTTGTGCGCGACGACGACTTCCTCGTCGGGATCGGACACGCGGCTCTCGTCCCAATCGGGCAGCGGCGCATGCACGGCTGCGCCGAAGCCTTCTTCTTCGATCGCCTGCGCGGCCGAGCGACCGATCACGAGGCACTCCAGCAGCGAATTGCTCGCGAGCCGGTTCGCGCCGTGCAGGCCGGTACACGACGTTTCACCGACAGCGTAAAGCCCGGTCAGATCGGTGCGCCCGGCGAGATCCGTGACGACGCCGCCGCACGTGTAGTGCGCCGCGGGTACGACGGGAATCGGCTCTTTCGTGATGTCGATGCCGAACTCGAGGCAGCGCGCGAGAATGGTCGGGAAGTGCTCGCGCAGGAATTCTGGCGGTTGATGGCTGATGTCGAGATACACGCAGTCGATACCGCGCTTCTTGATTTCGAAGTCGATCGCGCGCGCAACGATATCGCGTGGCGCCAGTTCGGCGCGTTCGTCGTGAGCCGGCATGAAGCGCGTGCCGTCGGGCAGCTTAAGAATGCCGCCTTCTCCTCTCACAGCCTCTGAGATCAGAAAGGACTTGGCGTACGGGTGAAACAGACATGTCGGGTGAAACTGGATGAACTCCATGTTCGACACGCGACAACCGGCCCGCCAGGCCATTGCGATGCCGTCGCCCGTCGCGGTGTCGGGGTTAGTCGTGTACAGGTAGACCTTGCCCGCGCCGCCCGTGGCGAGCACAGTATGCGGCGCCTCGATGGTGACGGTGCGGCCGCTCGCGAGATCGAGCGCGTAGAGGCCGTGACAGCGGCGTCCCGGCAGGCCGAGCCGGTCCGAGGTGATCAGGTCGATCGCGTAGTGGTCTTCGAGCAGCGTGATGTTCGGATGTTGCCGCACGCGCTCGCTCAGCGTCGCGACGACGGCGTGGCCCGTTGCATCGGCGGCGTGGATGATGCGCCGATGGCTGTGGCCGCCTTCGCGCGTCAGGTGGAAGCCGAGCTCGGCGGCGTCGTCCTTTGTGAACGGCACGCCCTGGTCGATCAGCCATTGAATCGCCTCGCGGCCATGCTCGACGATAAAGCGCGTCGCCGCTTCATCACACAAGCCGCCGCCGGCGATCAACGTGTCGTCGACGTGATTCTCGACGCTATCGGCAGAATCGAGCACGGCGGCGATGCCGCCTTGCGCCCAGTCGCTGGCGCCCTCCGTCAGCGAACGCTTGGCGATCACGGCGACGCGCCGCGTCTGCGCGAGATTCAGCGCGACACTCAAACCGGCCAGTCCGCTGCCGACAATCGCTACATCGAAATTCATCTCCTCTCTCCGTCGTATTGCGCGGCCGGTGCGGCGAGCGCCGCCAAGACCGTTCGATTGGGAAACAGAACAGCATACGCGTTGAAACCGCCGAGGAAAAGCTGACCGATCGGCGTAGGCTATTGCGCGCGCGTCGCAAGAGGAGGGGATGGTGAAGAGGGCCACCGCAAAGCCGGTAGCCGGAAAACAAAAAGCCCCGCATGGTGCGGGGCTTTTTCGACAGGTAGAAGACCAGATTACTTGATCTTCGTTTCCTTGTACGCCACGTGCTTACGGACGACGGGATCGAACTTCATGATCTCCATCTTTTCCGGCATGTTGCGCTTGTTCTTCGTCGTCGTGTAGAAGTGACCCGTACCAGCGGTCGATTCCAGCTTGATCTTGTCGCGTGCGCCCTTGGCCATGATTTACTCCTTAGGCTTCGCCACGTGCGCGCAGATCTGCGAGCACGGTGTCGATACCGTTCTTGTCGATCAGGCGCAGGCCGGCGTTCGAGACGCGGAGGCGCACCCAACGGTTTTCGCTTTCAACCCAGAAACGGCGGTTCTGCAGGTTCGGAAGAAAACGACGCTTGGTCTTGTTGTTGGCGTGGGAAACGTTGTTGCCGCTCATCGGCGCTTTCCCAGTTACTTGGCATACGCGTGCCATGAGAGCACTCCTAATACGCTAATTCTGAGTTCGGAACGCCGTGAAGTTTCCCGGGAAAACATAAGAACCAAGCCGTAGCCGACTTAATCTCTCGCTTTCCGGAAAGGCCTTGAGGCTTCGGAACAGGGGTTGGAAAGAGGCAAATCGAAATTCTAGCAGAAAAAAAGCCGAAATATCAAACCTTATTTGCGACGGACAGGACGGATGCGCAACGCCGCCGCCCGCGCCTTTCCCGCTGTGTGCTCATTGCGCTGCGGCTCATGGCCAGCCCGCGCGCGCGAAAGAAAACGTCTCGTTCGCGCCGATCACCAGATGGTCGATCAGTTGCACGTCGATCAGTGCGAGGGTGTCGCGCAGCACGCGCGTGAGCTGGCGGTCACTGGCGCTCGGCTTGACGGCGCCGGACGGGTGATTATGCGCGACGATCAGGCTTGCCGCATTGACCGACAGCGTGCGCCGAACGATCTCGCGCGGGTATACGGCCATGCGCGTGAGCGAGCCACGCGAGTTTTCTTCCGAGCGGATCAGCCGGTGCCGGGTGTCCAGAAAGAGGCAGATGAACACCTCGTACGGCCGCGAGCCGATCAACAGCCGCAAATAGTCCTCGACGGCTTCGGGCGAGTCGATCAGCGGACGCTCGCGCATCTTTTCCGCGAGCGCGCGCCGCGCCATCTCCATGATTGCCAGCAGTTGCGCGCGCTTGGCCGGGCCGACGCCGCGCACGCCGTCGAAGTCTTCGGGCGTCGCGTCGAGCATCGCGCGCAACGAGCCGAAGCGCCCCAGCAGCGAGCGCGCGACGTCGAAGACATTGTGGCCGGGTAGCCCGGAGCCGAGCACGAGCGCGACCAGTTCGGTTTCGGAGAGCGCCGCCGGGCCGGCCTCGAGCAGCCGCTCGCGCGGCATGTCGCGGGTCGGCCACGCGGGCTGCGGACGGCGTATCGGAGGCTTTTCTGCCGCGGAGCGCGGCATGACTATCGTGTCGTTCATGGCTGTGTCCTTCGAATTTCGGATGAAGCGGCGACGACGCGCCGCGCAGCAACGTTCCAGCCGGCTCGGGATATGTGGCTTACAATAGATCCTTTGCGCACGGCGCCCCCGGCATGGCATGGGCCCGCCATGCGCGCGACCCGCGCCGCTGCGTTTGTGCGCCGCGCGCCACGACCGAACGAGTACCGCATGAGCATCATCGACATCTCCGAAGTGAAACCCGGTTCGCACATCACACTTCACTACCGGCTTTCGCTTGCCGATGGCGCCGAGATCGTCAGCACTTTCAACGACAAACCCGCTACGCTGCTGCTGGGCGCGGGCCAACTGGCGCCGCCGCTGGAAGACATTCTGCTGGGATTGAAGGTGGGCCACCATTCGACCTTTCAGCTAGAGCCGGGTCAGGGATTCGGCCCGCGCAACCCGGAGCTGATCCAGCGCGTGTCGCTGGCCACGCTGCGCGAAAACGCGATGATCGGCGAGGATTTTTCTCCCGGCGATCTAGTCGAATTCAATGCGCCGGGCGGCGGTCGCTATGCGGGCGTGCTGAAGGAAGTGGGTGAAACCTCGGCTCTCTTCGATTTCAACCATCCGCTCGCCGGCCAGGCGCTGACGTTCGAAGTCAAAATCATCGGGATCCTGTAAACATGAGCATCACGGACACGACTCTCGCCGAAGCTGAAATCCTGCTTGCGCAGCCGCGCGGATTCTGCGCCGGCGTCGATCGGGCGATCGAGATCGTCGAACGCGCCATCAAGCTGTACGGCTCGCCGATCTACGTGCGTCACGAAATCGTTCATAACGCGTATGTCGTCGAAGACCTGCGCAAGAAGGGCGCGATCTTCATCGAGCAGTTGGACGAAGTGCCGTCGGGCAGCACGGTGATCTTCAGCGCGCATGGCGTGTCGAAGGCCGTGCGTGCCGAAGCCGACGAGCGCGGCCTGCGCGTGTACGACGCGACCTGTCCGCTCGTCACCAAGGTTCACATCGAAGTCGCGAAGATGCGCGCGGAAGGCTTCGACATCGTGATGATCGGCCACAAGGGCCACCCCGAAGTCGAAGGGACGATGGGACAGACGGCCGAGGGCATGTATCTCGTCGAAGATATCGACGACGTGCAGGCGCTGCAACTCGCCGACCCTGAGCGCATCGCCTACGTGACGCAGACCACGCTGTCAGTGGATGACGCCGCGCAGATCATTGCCGCGCTGAAGGCGAAGTTTCCGAACGTCAAGGAACCGAAGAAGCAGGACATCTGCTACGCGACGCAAAACCGCCAGGATGCCGTCAAGTTCATGGCGCCGCAGTGCGATGTGGTGATCGTCGTCGGCAGCCCGAACAGCTCGAACTCCAACCGGCTGCGCGAACTGGCCGAAAAGCTCGGCGTCCCTTCCTATATGGTCGACTCGCCGGATCAGATCGATCCCGCGTGGGTTGCCGACAAGCGCCGCATCGGCGTGACGGCGGGCGCGTCGGCGCCGGAAGCACTGGCTCAGGCCGTGATCGGCCGTCTGCGCGAGCTGGGCGTGCGCAACGTGCGCGCGCTGGAAGGCATCGAGGAAAACATTGCGTTTCCACTGCCGCGCGGGCTCGGTTTGCCCGCCTGAAGACCTGTCCCCAACTGAAAAAGCGCGCCGCGGGCGCGCTTTTTTATTGCCTTTGCACATCAGAAATCATCATAAAAACGGTGCCATATCACCGAAAAACAAACCAGGGACGGTGTCGAGGCGAACATTCTTTTTGTTTTCCGGGGCGTAATTTGGGTGAATGAGACCGATCGCGCCCCGTTTTTCGCCAGACAATTGCGTTGATGTGCGGACAAGCGCACAAATACGGTGCATTTGAGGACTAACATAATATTGAGACAGATGGATATGCCGAAGTCCGCAGCATCGGGCTCGCAGCGAAATCTCTGCAACATCTGATGCTGCAAGGCGTCAGCAGTGGTGCAACTGATGCACGGAAAACTGGCGCAACCAGGTTGCGATGATCAGCCGCTAAGGGCCTCGCAGCACGGTTGCAATGCAGGAAAACCCTGCGCCTCCAACAATATTGCCCGTCGCAAAATTGGAGTTACAATGCGCCCGTTCTCAGGCCTTGAACGCCTCGGGACGCCAGATTTAGCAAGGCGCAGGAGACCTATTTAATGCGAGTCAAGTTTGCTTGTGCCGTGTCCATCGCGGCCGCTGTTGCGATGTTGACCGCGTGCAGCAAAAAGAACGAAGGCGAGGCGGACAAGAGTGCGTCGGCAGCGGTGGCAGTGTCGGCGGCGAGCGCAAGCGAAGTGACTGTCGTGAAGATCGGTCATGCGGCCCCTTTGACGGGCGGCATTGCACATCTGGGCAAGGACAATGAAAACGGGGCGCGTCTCGCTATTGAAGAGATCAATACGCAGGGGTTGACCATCGACGGCCGCAAGATCCAGTTGCAACTCGACGCGCAGGACGATGCGGGCGATCCGAAAACGGGTACGCAGGTCGCGCAGAAGTTGGTGGACGATCATGTAGTTGCCGTAGTCGGGCACCTGAATTCGGGTGTGTCGATTCCGGCCTCGAAGATATATAGCGACGCGGGCATTGTGCAGATATCGCCATCCTCGACGAATCCGGCCTATACGCAGCAAGGCTTCAAGACGACCTACCGGGTTGTCGCGACCGATGCGCAGCAAGGTCCGGCGCTGGCGAACTACGCGACGAAGTCCCTCGGCGCGAAACGGATCGCCGTGGTCGACGACGCGACTGCGTATGGCAAGGGTCTTGCTGACGAATTCGCGAAGACGGCGGAAGCGGGCGGCGCGAAGATCGTCGCGCGCGAGGCGACCAATGACCGGGCCACGGATTTCCGGGCCATCCTCACAAAGATTAAAAGTGCCCAGCCGGACGCCATCATGTTCGGCGGCATGGATGCAACGGGCGGGCCGTTCACGAAACAGGCAGCGGCGCTCGGGATCAGGGCAAAAATCCTTGGCGGCGACGGCGTGTGCACCGACAAGGTGGGGGAACTGGCGGGCAGTGCCGTTCAGAACCTCGTGTGTTCGGAAGCAGGACTTGCGCTTTCGAAGATGGAAAGGGGAGCGGACTTCGAAAAGAAGTACGACGCACGCTTCCACACGCCGGTGCAGATTTACGCGCCGTTCACGTATGACGCTGTATACGTGATCGTCGACGCAATGAAGCGCGCCAATTCGATCGAGCCGCCCAAGGTGCTCGCTGCGATGCCCTCGACTGACTACACAGGTGTAATCGGTCACATCGCATTCGACGACAAGGGCGACCTGAAAGAAGGCGCGATTACGCTTTACGACTTCAAGGACGGCAAGAAAGCGGTCCTCGACGTCGTGAAGATGTAATGACGGGACGTACAGCCTGACGGCACCGGACCATCCGACGGTGCCGTTTTTGCATCCGCGTCGAGCGCGCGGGCCGCTGCAACCCGGTGGCTACAGACGCTCGACGAAGATAACCCTTACCGGTCTTTTACATCAGTACCCGCAGTGCCGTTGCGATTTGCGTGAAGCATCAGTGCCAACCGGCAGATGAAGCGCGCGAATCCAGTCGCACGGGCTAAGGAGCATTAAATGGATATTTTCATCCAGCAGGTTCTCAACGGACTGGTGCTTGGCAGCGTCTACGCCATCATCGCACTGGGCTACACGATGGTGTACGGCATTCTCGGCATCATCAACTTCGCGCACGGCGACATCCTGATGGTCGGGGCGATGGTTGCCCTGTCCTGTATCGGGGTATTGCAGAACCACTTTCCCGGTCTCGGCAATATACCGACGCTGTGTATCGCGCTGGTCATAGCGGCCATTGTCTGCGCGGCGGTGGGCTACACGATCGAACGCGTGGCTTACCGGCCGCTGCGCAAGGCGCCGCGTCTCGCCCCGCTGATCACCGCGATCGGCGTGTCGATCCTGCTGCAGACGCTCGCGATGATGATCTGGTCGCGCAACCCGCTGCCGTTCCCGCAGCTCCTGCCGACCGATCCGCTGAACGTGATCAAGGCCACCGACACGACGCCGGGCGCCGTGATCTCGATGACTGAAATCGTGATCATCGTCGTCGCGTTCCTCGTGATGGCGGGCCTGCTGCTCCTCGTGCACAGGACGAAGCTCGGCCGCGCGATGCGCGCGATCGCCGAGAACCCGAGTGTCGCCTCGCTGATGGGCGTGAACCCGAACTTCGTGATCTCGGCGACGTTCATGATCGGCTCGGCGCTGGCGGCGCTGGCGGGCGTGATGATCGCGTCGGAATACGGCAACGCGCACTTCTATATGGGCTTCATTCCCGGCCTCAAGGCATTTACGGCGGCGGTGCTCGGCGGTATCGGCAACCTCGGCGGCGCAATGGTCGGCGGCGTGATTCTCGGTCTGATCGAACAGCTGGGTGCCGGCTACATCGGCAACCTCACGGGTGGCGTGTTCGGCAGTAACTATCAGGACGTGTTCGCGTTCATCGTGCTGATCATCGTGCTGGTGTTCCGTCCGTCGGGCCTGCTTGGCGAACGTGTCGCGGATCGTGCGTAAGGGAAAGGAGCAAACACAATGACCTCTATTCAACCAATCGAGCCGTCCACGACGCTCATCCCTGAACGGAATATGACGAAGACGCTGGTGGTGGGCATCATCACCGCCGTGTTCGTGATCGCCGCGCCCTTCGTCATCGGCACCGCCGGCGGCAACTACTGGGTCCGCGTGCTCGACTTCGCGATGCTGTATGTGATGCTCGCGCTAGGCCTGAACGTAGTGGTCGGCTTCGCCGGCCTGCTGGATCTGGGCTACATCGCGTTCTACGCAGTGGGCGCGTACACGGCCGCATTGTTGAGTTCGCCGCACCTGTCGTCGCAATTCGAATGGATCGCGCATCTCGCGCCGGGCGGGCTGCACGTGCCGTTCTGGATCATCGTGCCGTGCGCAATGGCAGTCGCTGCGTTCTTCGGTGTGATTCTCGGTGCGCCGACGCTGCGTCTGCGTGGCGACTACCTTGCCATTGTGACGTTGGGCTTCGGGGAAATCGTCCGGATCTTCCTGAACAACCTCGACCGTCCGGCGAACATCACGAACGGCCCGAAGGGCATCACGGGCATCGACCCCGTTCATCTCGGCGATTTCAGCCTCTCGCAGTCGCACTCGCTGTTCGGCCTGACGATTCCGTCGGTGTACTCGTACTACTACGTGTTCGTGCTGTGTGCGCTGTTCGTGATCTGGGTGTGTACGCGTCTGCAGCACTCGCGCATCGGCCGCGCCTGGGCCGCCATCCGCGAAGACGAAATTGCCGCGAAGGCGATGGGCATCAACACCCGTGACGTGAAGCTGCTCGCGTTCGCGATGGGTGCGTCGTTTGGCGGCCTGTCGGGCTCGATGTTCGGCATGTTCCAGGGCTTCGTGTCGCCGGAATCGTTCACGCTGCCGGAATCGATCGTCGTGCTGGCGGCCGTGGTGCTGGGCGGCATGGGCCATATTCCGGGCGTGATTCTCGGCGCGGTGCTGCTCGCCGTGCTGCCGGAATTCCTGCGCTCGACGATGGGTCCGCTGCAACACCTGATCTTCGGTCACGAAGTCGTCGACACGGAAGTGATCCGTCAGCTCGTCTACGCACTCGCGATGGTGCTGATCATGCTGTACCGCTCGGAAGGCCTGTGGCCGTCGCCGAAGCACGAGGACAAGATCGCGAAGATTGCCAAGCGCAGCAACAAGAAGCCGGTGCGCGCTTAACGGACAGGAGAATTAAACATGAGCGACAAGCAAATCCGTCTGTCCGTAAAGGGCGTGAACAAGCGCTTTGGTGGCTTGCAGGCGCTGTCGGACGTGGGCCTTCAGATCGAAGAAGGCACGATTTACGGTCTGATCGGCCCGAACGGCGCTGGCAAGACCACGTTCTTCAACGTGATTACTGGTCTCTACACGCCGGACTCGGGCGAGTTCAAGCTCGACGGCACGCCGTACACGCCGACGGCTGTGTATCAGGTGGCGAAGGCGGGCATCGCGCGTACGTTCCAGAACATCCGTCTGTTCGGCGGCATGACTGCGCTGGAAAACGTGATGGTCGGCCGCCACGTGCGCACGAAGCACGGTCTGCTGGGCGCCGTGTTCCAGACGCCGGCTGAGCGCAAGGAAGAGCGCGAGATCAAGGAACGCGCGCTGGAACTGCTCGAGTATGTCGGCGTGCTGCAGTACGCGGACTACACGTCGCGCAACCTGTCGTACGGTCACCAGCGCCGTCTGGAAATCGCGCGTGCACTGGCAACCGATCCGAAGCTGCTCGCACTGGACGAACCGGCTGCCGGCATGAACGCAACGGAGAAGGTCGAACTGACGAAGCTGCTCGACAAGATCCGCGCGGACGGCAAGACGATCCTGCTGATCGAGCACGACGTGAAACTGGTGATGGGCCTGTGCAACCGGATGACAGTGCTCGACTATGGCAAGGTGATCGCTGAAGGTCTGCCGCACGACGTGCAGAAGGACCCGAAGGTGATCGAGGCTTATCTGGGTGCGGGGGTCCACTGATGGCTACGGCAATGTTGAAAATCAAGGGCCTGCAGGTCAACTACGGCGGCATTCAGGCCGTCAAGGGTGTTGACCTGGAGATCGCGCAGGGCGAACTCGTTACGCTGATCGGCGCCAATGGCGCGGGCAAGACGACGACCATGAAGGCTATTACGGGCCTGAAGCCTTACTCGGCCGGTGATATCGAGTACATGGGCCAGTCGATCAAGGGCGTGCCGGCGCACGAGCTTCTGAAGCGTGGTCTCGCGATGGTGCCGGAAGGGCGCGGGATCTTCGCGCGTATGTCGATTATCGAGAATATGCAGATGGGGGCTTATCTGCGTACCGATAATGAAGGGATCAAGAAGGACGTCGAGCGGATGTTCGGGTTCTTTCCGCGGTTGAAGGAGCGTGCGACGCAGTTGGCGGGTACGCTGTCCGGTGGTGAGCAGCAGATGCTGGCGATGGCGCGTGCGGTTATCTCGAAGCCGAAGCTGTTGCTGCTCGACGAGCCGTCGATGGGGCTGTCGCCGATCATGGTCGAGAAGATCTTCGAAGTCGTGCGCGAGATTTCCAAGGAAGGCATCACGGTCATGCTGGTTGAGCAGAATGCGCGACTTGCCTTGCAGGCTGCGGATCGCGGTTATGTGATGGATTCGGGTATGGTCACGATGTCGGGGGATGCCAAGCAGATGCTTCATGATCCGAAGGTGCGGGCCGCGTATCTCGGCGAGTAACTCTCGCGGTTGGTTTTTTTGTTTTAACAGGAAGGGCTGCACGTTCAGGCGTGTGGCCTTTTTTGTTTTGTCGTGGGCTTTGATTGGTTTTGGTTTTGGCTTCGCCTTTTCGCTGGCATCCGCGTTATGCCTTCGTGCTTCAAGCGTCGCCCCTGTGCGGGGCGGCACCTACTTTTCTTTGCCGCCGCAAAGAAAAGTAGGCAAAAGAAAGCGGCTAACACCGCTAACTCTTGTTCTTGCCTGAGGGCCCCCAACGGCCCCGTCCTTCACACGGTAACGCACTTGTTCACGTGCGTTGCCAACGCTCTCTCTGTACGCCTCACCTGCTTCATGTGCACGCGTCGCAGCACGCCGTGCCGGACATTCCGCCGCCGCCCAGGTGGCAAACTGTGTGTAGGCTTTCGCGCCATACGCGCATCACTCCGGACTGAGTAGCAAGGTTGGTGTTTCTGGTAAGAGCACTCACCTGTGCGGTGCGACAACCTACACACAGTTTGCCACCTGGGCGGCACAAACCATTCGCTACCGCTAGCCCTTGTGCGGGTGTTTGAAGTTGGTGAGGCGCTCATTCAGCGCGTTGGCAACACACGCGAACAAGGACGTTGCCGTGTGAAGTGTGGGACCGCTTGGGGGCCCTCAGGCAAGAAGAAATGTTGGCGGTGTTAGCCGCTTTCTTTTGCCTACTTTTCTTTGCGGCGGCAAAGAAAAGTAGGTGCCGCCCCGCACAGGGGCGACGCTTGAAGCACGAAGGCAAAACGCGGATGCCAGCGAAAAGGCAAACACACAGGGGCGACGCGTGAACAGCAAACACCGTAACGCGGATGCCAGCACAAAGGCGAAGCCAAAAAACCAAACCTAAGCCACTGCCCCCAACCGTTTCCCAAGACTAATCACCGCATCAGCAACATACCCAAGCGACTCATAAAAAGCCTGCACATCGGCCTTCGCGCTCAGCACCTGCAGATTCACCTTAGGACACCCCCGCGCGGTAAGCGCCGCTTCAGCATGCCGCACAAGCAAAGTCCCAATCCCAAGGCGCCTGGCCGCCGCCTCGACAGCAAGCGAATACAGCCAGCCTCGATGCCCATCATACCCAGCCATCACAGTTCCAACGATGCCCCCATCCTTCACGGCAACGAAGAACAGTTCAGGCTGCGTAGCCAGCTTGTTAGCGATCGACAGATGCGGATTACGCTGCGGCCGGCTCGCATCCTTATACTCAGGAAACGCTTCGAGCCACAGCGCGATCACGGCATCCGTATCGGCCGCATCGAACACGCGGATCGACAGGGAAGCCGCGCCAATCACAGCGTATCCAGAATCGACCGCAGCATCGCCATCATCTGGTCGATCTCTTCCGTCGTCACGTTCAAAGCGGGCATGAAACGCAGCAGATTAGGACGCGCGGCGTTGAGCAACAGCCCATCCGGCTGCATCAAACGCGCCTTCTCGACGATCTGGTTGCCGATATCCTTCCCAAGCAGCAGCGCACGCAGCAGACCTTCGCCACGCTCGCCCTCGAAGCCGCGCTCGGCAGACAGTTCGAGCAGCTTCGTGCGCAGATATTCGCCACGCGCCTTCACGCCATCGAGGAAGCCAGGCGCCGTCAGTTGCGAGATCACCGAATAGCCGGCTGCCGTCATCAGCGGATTGCCGTTGTACGTGCCGCCCTGGTCGCCCGCTTCAAACACCTCGACATGCTTCTTGCACAACAGTGCACCCAGCGGCACGCCGCTGCCGATACCCTTCGCCAGCGTCATCACGTCCGGCTCGACACCCGACAGCTCGTACGCGAACAGCGTGCCCGCACGGCCGCAGCCGCTCTGCACTTCATCGACGATCAACAGCAGGTTGTGCTTCTTCGTCAGCTCGCGCAGCTGCTGCATGAACTCGCGCGATGCGGGAAGCACACCGCCTTCACCCTGGATCGGCTCGAGCATCACGGCGACGGTCTTGTCGGTGATCAGTTTTTCGACCGACGCGATGTCGTTCAGGTCAGCTTTCGGAAAGCCCGGCACCTGCGGCGCATAGATCGTGTCCCAGCCCGGCTTGCCGCTTGCCGACATCGTCGCGATCGTGCGGCCGTGGAAGCTGTGATCGAACGTGATGATCTCGTACGCACCGCCCTTGAACTTCTTGCCCCACTTGCGCGCAAGCTTGATCGCGCCTTCGTTTGCCTCGGCGCCGCTGTTCGTGAAGAACACCTTGTCGAAGCAGCTATGCTGCGTGAGCAGGCCCGCGAGCTTCGCCATCGGTTCGTTGTAGAACGCGGGCGACGGATTGATCAGCGTGCGCGCCTGTTGCGTGAGTGCTTCGATCACGCCGTCGTTGCAATGGCCGAGGCTATTGACGGCCCAGCCCTGAATGAAATCCAGATATCGCTTGCCGGTGTTGTCGTAGAGCCATGAGCCCTTGCCGTGCGTGAAAACGATTTCAGGCCGGTTCGTGATGTACATCAGCGAATCGATCGGATACTCATTGAAGTTCATGGCTACAGGCTCCAGGCAAACAGGGATGAAAAACCGCCTTGGACAACATGGCCCAGCAACGGAAAGAAAAAAGCACGACGGGTACGGCAGAAATACAAAAAGCCACGGCATGCCGTGGCTTTCATGATTCGAACTGCGTGCGCGTTGTTCGCGCGAATCCGTGACGAAGCCAGCGGCGCCCCTAAGGGAGCAGCGAGCGGCGACGTCGAAGTTCGGACTGGATGCGGTTCATGCGCGAAAGAATACGACAATGCCGGCGCCCGTGTAAACCTGCAATTTGCATGTCTTCACGCACTGCCGGCCGTTTCTCACAATCGAAGCGTGCTTGCGCAACGATCAGACGGGGTTCGCGAGATCGGCTGCGCTCGTGAACGAATCCGCATAGAACTCGTCTTCCGGCAGGCGATGATGCTGCGTGAAATCGCGCTGTGCCGACTCGACCATCACAGGCGCGCCGCATGCATACACCTGATACGCCGACAAGTCTGGCAGATCTTCGATGACGGCCCGATGAACGAAGCCGATGCGGCCCGTCCATGCGTCGTCCGCATCCGGTTCGGAGAGAACCGGCACGAACTTGAAGTTCGGAATCTCGCGTGCCCATTGGTCGGCGAGCTCCATCATGTACAGGTCCTTCTTGCGGCGCGCGCCCCAGTAGAGTGTCATCGGACGCGTGATGTTCTTGAACACGGCATGCTCGACGATCGCCTTCAGCGGCGCGAAGCCCGTGCCCGACGCGAGCAGCACGATCGGCTTGTCCGACTCTTCGCGCAGGAAGAACGTGCCGAGCGGCGCCTCGAAGCGCAGGATGTCGCGCTCCTTCATCGTGTTGAAGACGTGATCTGTGAACGCGCCGCCCGGCATGTGGCGGATATGCAGTTCGACAGGACCGTCCGCGTGCGGCGCGCTCGCCATCGAATAGCTGCGGCGCTTGCCGTCCTTCAGGATGAATTCGAGGTACTGGCCCGCCATGTACTGCAGGCGCTCATTCGCGGGCAATTGCAGCTTCAGCACGACGACGTCGTCGGCCTTGCGCTCGATTGCGTTCACGCGGCACGGCAGCTTCTTGATCTGCACGTCGCCGATGCCCGTCACTTCGCGGATGTCGATCTCGAGGTCCGTGCAAGCGGTGGCGCAACACAACAGCGCCAGGCCGCGCGTCTTCTCGTCGTTCGACAGCGCGGACGACGAATGCGCGCGCTGCTCGACCTCGCCGCCGACGACCGCGCCCTTGCACGAGCCGCATGCGCCGTTCTTGCAGCCGTACGGCAGGCCGACGCCCTGGCGAAGGGCGGCTGTCAGCACGGGTTCGTCGGGTTCCACCTGAAACTGCCGGCCGCTTTGCCGGAGCGTTACATTGAATGCCATAAGTCGTTCAGTCTTCGAATACAGAAAGTCGGTAACCAATGCGTGCCGTGGATCGCGGCTACAATGCGTCCACGATGAAAGCGACACGAAAATTGCGCAGACCGCGCGTGCTGATCGTCGGTTGCGGCGATGTCGGCATGCGCTGCGTGCGGCAACTGCAAGGACGCGCGCGTCTCTATGCGCTCACCAGTCACGCGGAGCGCCGCGACGAACTGCGCGCGGCTGGCGTCACGCCGATCGTCGGCGATCTCGACGTGCGCGCGAGCCTTGCTCGTCTTGCGCGTCTCGCGCCGACCGTCCTGCATCTCGCGCCTCCGCAAAGAACAGGCGACGTCGACACGCGCACGCGCGCGCTGATCGCCACGCTGACTGCACCGCGTGTCCGGCGTGTCCGTCATCTTGCGACGGGGCGGTTGCGGCGCGCGCAGCACGGCATTCGTGCACGCAAAACATCCAGTATTGTACCCGACGGGGGGTATCCGGCTCCGCGGGCCGGGCATCGGCCGAGCCAGCGTTCGCGCGTCGTCTATGCGAGCACGACGGGCGTCTACGGCGATTGCGGCGGCGCGTGGCTCGACGAAACGCGCCCCGTCGCGCCTGCCAACGAGCGAGCGAAGCGCCGCGTGTCGGCGGAGACGCAATTGCGGCGCGCGGCCACTCGGCGTGCAATCACGGCGAGCATCGCACGCATTCCGGGCATCTACGCGGGCAACCGGCTGCCGCTCGCGCGGCTGGAAAAACACACCCCGGCGCTCGTCGATGCCGACGACGTCTACACGAATCACATCCACGCCGACGATCTCGCCGCGATCCTGCTGCGCATGTCGACGCACGGCCGATCGTCACGCGTGATCCACGCATCCGACGACACAACGCTGAAAATGGGTGAGTACTTCGACCGGGTGGCGGACGCATTCGGCATCGAGCGCGCGCCGCGTATCGCACGCGACGAAGCGGAACAGCAACTCGGCGAGATGATGCTGTCGTTCATGCGCGAGTCGCGGCGTCTCGTCAACACGCGTCTGAAGCGTGAGTTGCGCTTCAGGCTGCGCTATCCGAGCGTCGACGACTTTCTGCGTACGGTAGCGAGCCATAGCCGCACGCAGCCGCGCGCAGACAAGCCGTGACGGAAAGCGCAGCGATCAGGTGAGGGCAGGTAGCGCTTCCAGCAACAGGAAGCAGCAGAACGCACCGATCAGAGCAGCGACCAGATTCGGCTCGTACCTGTGCCGACGATGCATGACGGCCAACACGCCGCCAATCAGCAAAAGTCCGAGCCCGATGAACGCCATCATCGCGTATGAAACCGCCAGGTTGCCGTAGATGACCATGGCGCCTCCTTGCCAGCTTTGTAATCTTTGTTGATCCGAGTATAGGACGGGCGTTCGGAGCAAGCATGCTACGTCGCAGCGTTCTGCAAGGTTTTTGTAGCGTTTTTGTTCGGAATCCCACGTAGTCTCAATCACTTGAAACGATGAGGCCGGGCATTGATCGTTTACCCGTTCCGTAGTGCGCCCAGGTGAGACTCATCGAGCCATTGCCACGCGCCTTCAGCCAGCGACGCGGGCAGCGCGAGCCCGCCGACCCGCTCGCGATGCAGCGCCTCGACACGGTTGCCCGCCGCCGCGACCATCCGCTTCACCTGATGGTATTTGCCTTCCAGCACGGTGAGTTCCAGCGCGTGTTCGCCGCGCGCATGAGCAGCGACGGCCGCGATCGGCTTCGCTTCGCCGTGCAGCAGTACGCCTTCGCGCAACGCGGCGAGTTGCGCGTCGTCGAGTGGATGACGGGTCGTCGCGAGGTAGACCTTCGGCACCTTGCGTTTGGGCGACGTGTACGCGTGGACGAACTGGCCGTCGTCGGAGAGCAGCAGCAGGCCCGTCGTGTCCTGATCGAGCCGTCCGACGCATTGGACGCCGCGCGTCGCGAACTGCGCGGGCAACAGATTGAACACGCTCAGATGATGCTGCGGATCGCGCGAGCATTCGTAGCCCGCGGGCTTGTTGAGCAGGATGTAAGCGCGCTCACGATAAGGCCACGCCGTACCGTCGACTTCGAACGCCAGCGCATTCGTATCGACGTTGGCGTCGGGATCTGCGAGCGTCGCGCCGCCGACCGACACGCGGCCATCCGCGATCAATGCGCGGCACTGGCGGCGCGAACCGAAACCCTGGGAAAAGAGAACGCTTTCGAGATTCATTGGGGCGGGCAGAAGGGCACAGACGAACAGCGATGTATCAAACGTCGACGGCGTCCTTCGTGGTGAAGGACGCCGTCATCGCCTGCATTTTACCCGCCGCCTTGCGTTGCCCCGCCAGCGTCAGCGCAAGACCAAACTCAATGCGCGCCCGAGCGCCGTTCGACGAACCGCGCGACGTAGTCGTCGGCGGGTTTCGTGAGGATTTCGTTCGGCGTGCCTTCCTGCACCAGCGTGCCGTCGCGCAGAATCGCGATGCGGTTGCCGATGCGCAGCGCTTCGTCCAGATCGTGCGTGATGAACACGATTGTCTTGTTGAGCGTCGCCTGCAGTTGCAGAAGCTGATCCTGCATTTCCGTGCGGATCAGCGGATCGAGCGCGGAGAACGCCTCGTCCATCAGCAGCACGTCGGTATCGGCGGCGAGTGCGCGTGCGAGACCCACGCGCTGACGCATGCCGCCCGACAGCTCATCCGGGTAATGGTCGCCGTATCCGTCGAGCCCCACCTTGCCGAGCCACATGCGCGCCTTCTCGTTCGCCTCCGCCTTGCTCTCGCCGCGCGTGCGCAGCGCATAGGCGGTGTTGTCGAGCACGGTCTGATGCGGCAGCAGGCCGAAGTTCTGGAACACCATGCTCACCTTGTAGCGGCGCAGCTCGCGCAGCCCATGCGGATCGAGCTTGATGACGTCCGAACCGTCGATCACGATCTCGCCCGCCGTCGGCTCGATCAGCCGGTTGAAGTGGCGCACGAGCGTCGACTTGCCCGAGCCCGACAGCCCCATGATCACGTAGATCTCACCCGAGCCGATATGCAGGCTCACGTTGTTCAGCCCGACGTTGCAGCCCGTTTGCGCGAGCACTTCCGGCTTGGTCTTGCCGCTTTTCAGCAGGTCGAGCACGCGCTTGTGTCCCGCTTCCGGGCCAAAGAGCTTGTACACGTTCTTCACTTCGATCGATGACATGTCCGTGCCCTCCGTCAATCTGCCGCGCGGGTTTCGAGGCCGCTCTGCGTTGCGTTTTCGTTGCCCGTTGCCGTTGCTTCGTCTTCACGCGGCGCGCCTGCATTCCGATACGGAACGCGCGATGCCGCCTTCGCCCTGCGGCGCTGCGCGACGAGCCTGCGCGTGCGGCGGTCCTGCCCGTAGCCCTGGCTGATCCGGTCGATGACGATCGCGAGAATCACGATCGCGATGCCCGCCTGCATGCCCTTGCCGATATCGAGCGTCTGGATGCCCGCGAGCACGTCTTCGCCGAGTCCGCGCGAGCCGATCATCGACGCGATCACGACCATCGACAGCGCCATCATCGTCGTCTGGTTGATACCCGCCATGATGCTCGGCCGCGCGAGCGGCAACTGCACGTTGACGAGCAGCTGCCAGCGCGTCGTGCCGAACGCGCGGGCCGCTTCGACGACATCCCCATCCACATGCCGGATACCGAGATCGGTAAGACGGATCAGCGGTGGCAGCGCGTAGATGATCGTCGCGAGAATCGCGGGCACCTTGCCGAGGCCGAACAGCATCAGCACGGGGATCAGATACACGAAGCTCGGCAGCGTCTGCATGATGTCGAGCACGGGCAGCAGTACGCGCCGCATCCACGGGCTGCGCGACGCCCAGATGCCAAGCGGCACGCCGAGCACGACGGACAGCACGGTCGCGACGAGCATCAGCGCGAGCGTCTGCATCAGCTTGTCCCACAGACCGAAGCAGCCGATCACATACAGCAGCAGCACGAAAAACGCCGCGATGCCGATGCGCCGCGTCGCGTTCAGCGTCAGCAGCCCGACGGCGATCAGGATCGCCAATGCGGGCGTCGCGCGCAGCGCGCCTTCGAGCGGCACCAGCACATAGCGCAAGAGCGCCGTGCTGAAGTCGTGGAAACTGTCGCCGTACGCGGCGACGAACGATTGCACATGGTCGTTCACCCAGTCGGCGATCGACAGATGCAGGAAGATCGAATTCATGTTGAAACCCTCCGGTACGTCATGACGCGTCGGTGTCGATATCAGCCAGCCAGCGCGGCCTGAACCTTTTGCGCCACGTCGGTGGGCACCCATGCCTTCCACATATCCGGGTGATCGCGCAGGAACTGTTTCGCCATCGTCTGGCCGTCGATCTTCTTGCTCGTCATCTCGAGGATGGTCTTGTTGAGGAAGTCCATCGGGAAGCTGACCTTCGAGTAGGTGTCCATCAGTTGCGGCTCGGCCTGATAGAACGGCGTCGACACGCCGACCTTCAGATGCGATACGAGATACGACGACGCGCATTGCGACGTGCTGTTATCCGCGCGCAGCGTGTCCCAGCACTTCTGGTTGAACGCGGGCATTTTCAGCTGGACGAACTTGTACTTCGCCATCAGCGCTGCGGGTTCCCAGTAGTAGAAGAGGATCGGCTTGCCGCGCTGATACGCCGATTCGATCGCGGCATCGAGTGCCGCGCCCGTGCCGGGGCGGAAGTCGGTGTACGAGTCGTCGAGATTCAGCGTTTTCAGCAGGCGCCGGTTCACGCGCTCGCAGTCCCAGCCCGACGGGCAGTTCAGGAAGCGGCCCTTGCCCGGCTCTTCGTCGTCTTCGAACACGCCTTTGTACTTCGGCAGATCGGTCACCGAAACGAGGTTCGGCGCGACGGGCTTGATGTTGCGCTTCGCATCGCCCTTCACGACGTACTCGGGCACGAACCAGCCTTCATTGGTGCCGCCCGGCAGCGTGTCGCCGAGCAGCTTCACGTGGCCGTCGGCAACCGCTTTCGCGGTGATTTCCGAGCGGCCCGTCCACTGTTCGGACCACACCTGCAGATCGTCGCGCGCCAGCGCCGTTTCCGTCGCGGCCGTGTTGCCGGGGATCGTGTCCGTCTTGCAGCCGTAGCCTTTCTCGGTGATGAAGCGCAGCACTTCCGACGTGAACGAGCCGCTTTCCCACGTGACGCCCGCAAAGCGCACGGGCTTGCCCGCCGAGCACCAGGTGCCGGCATGAGCGGCGGCGGGCCATAACGCGCCGGCGGCGAGCGCGACCGTGGCGGCGCGCAGCAGGGATCTGATCTGCATGGTGTGTCTCCGATTGTGATTGGATAGTTGGCGCTGTCGTCGAGCGCCTTTCAGGTCGAGGCGTCAGCCGTACGTGTTACTGGAACTGAGCGTCGCGGCAAGGATGTCTTCGTCGATGGAAAGACCGAGGCCCGGCGCATCGGACAGCGTGATCCAGCCTTCGCTGTCGATATCGATCGGGTTCATCAGCATGAAGTCGCGGCGCTCGATCGACCATTCGGGTGAGTCGTACGGAAATTCGATGAACGGCGCGCTCGCGGCGCCCGCCGTCAGATGCAGGTTCGCGGCGAGGCCGATGCCGTTGCCCCACGTGTGCGGCGTGAAGACCTTACCGTGCGCCTCGACGGCTTGCGCGAGCTTGCGGAGCCCTTCCATGCCGAGCGAGCACGCGACATCCGGCTGGAACACGTCGAGGCAATCGCGCGCGAGCAGCTGATCGAACTCGTAGCGCTCGCGCGTCATCTCGCCGCCGGCGATGCGCAATGCCGGCGACACAGCCTTGCGCAGCCGCGCCATGCCGTCGTAATCGCCGCGATGCAGCGGCTCTTCCATCCAGTAGACGCGGTGCTTTTCCAGTTCGCGCGCGACGGCGAGCGCTTCATCGAAGGTCCACGGCGCGGCCGTGTCCCACGGCATGCGCCAGCCCTGGTTGCAATCGACCATCAGTTCGATCCGGTCGCCGACGGCTTCGCGCACGGCGGCGAGCACGGCGAAATCGTCTTTCAGTTGCGAACGTCCGAATCGGATCTTGAGCGCCGGAAAGCCGCGGTCGACGACATGCAGCGCCATGCGCGCCATTTCATCGGGGCGGCGATGCACGCCGCTCGACGCGTACGCGCGAATCCGGTTGCTACGCCCGCCCGCCATCTGCCAGCACGCTTCGTCGCGAATTTTTCCGGCGAGGTCCCACAGCGCGATATCGAGCGGCCACGGACGGCCGGCGTGAAAGCCGATGTTGTCGAGCACGGCGCTATGACGCGCGAGGTCGAGCGGATCGGTGCCGATGAACAGATGCTGATAGTCGGCGAAGCCGTACATCGCGTCGCCCGAGCCGATGCCGACGTGGCCGGCGTCGTCGTGCACGCGCACGATCGTCGCGGGAAATTTGCGGCGCGGCTGGCTATCCCACGAGGCGGGGAACGGCGGATCCAGCACCAGTTGATGGTGCGTGACTTCGATGCGGGTGATGCGGGTCGTTTGCGCGGTCCGGCTTGCGGCCTCGCTTGTTGCGCGATCCATCAGGCGTCTCCTCCTGAATTGACGCAGTGCGGCATTCAATGCGATGCGCAATGCGTTTCGAATGGGATAAGAATGACGCCATGCTATGAAGGTGACGCAGGCAACTCAATCGCTTCAATAAAAGTAAATGACTGCATCCAATTCTGGGATATGCGTTGCGTATCATCCGAATGACACAACTCAACGAACTTCCGGAGACCGTCGCATCATGGCGATGAATGCCTGGCTGCCAAGAATCGAGGCGGGCAGCGAACCGAAATATCAGGTCATTGCGCGCGCGTTCGCGCAGGCCATCCTCAACGGGCAATTGCCCGCCGGCGAAAAGCTGCCGCCGCATCGTTCGCTTGCAAGTGAACTGAAAGTGACGACGGGCACGATCAGCCGCGCTTATGCCGAACTGGAACGCCAGGGCCTCGCGAATGCGCGCGTCGGCGACGGCACGTATGTGGCGCAGGCGCGCTCGCGCGAGCTGCCGCCCGCCGCCAGCGGTTATGCAACGTTGCGTCCTGGCGCGGTCAGCGCGCCGCCACTGATCGACCTCGGCCAGAACGTGCCGCAATCGACGGAAGAAGCGGCCGCGCTGTCCACGACGCTCGCCGAGATCGCCACCGACCAGCGCCTCGCGGCCGAACTGCTGCAATACGCGCCCGAAGCCGGCTCGATGCGCCATAGGCTCGCGGGCGCCGCGTGGCTCGGCCGTGCGGGCAGTCCGGCGAGCGCCGCGCGCGTGCTCGTCACGCAGGGCGCGCAGCATGCGCTCGCGTCGGTGCTGCGCGCCGTCACGCGTCCGGGCGACACGGTGCTGGCCGAGGTGGTCAGCTATCCGGGCATCATCGCGCTCGCGCGGCAACTGCGGCTGCATCTGGTCGGCGTCGAAATCGATCAGGAAGGGCTCGTGCCCGCCGCGCTGGAACTCGCGTGCAAGTCGCTGCATCCGCGCGCGATCTTCTGCGTGCCGACCATCCACAATCCGACCACGGCGACGATGTCGGAGCAACGGCGCGACGCCGTCGCGGAAATCCTGCAGCGGCACAGCGTGCTGCTGATCGAGGACATCGTCCCGGCGATGCTGATGGAAGCGCCGCCCGAGCCGCTCGCGGTACGCATGCCGGAGCAGGCATTCCTGATCGCGGGGCTGTCGAAGTCGGTTGCGCCGGGGTTGCGGGTCGGCTATCTGCAGGCGCCGAGCGCGTGGTGCTCGAAGATCGCCGCCGTGATCCGAAGCGACTGCTGGATGACGGCACCGCTGATGGCCGAGATCGTGTCGCGCTGGATCGAAAGCGGTGAGATGGATCGGCTCAACGCGTTGCAGCGCGCGCGAATCGATGCCGAGCACGCGATCGCGAACGAAGCGCTCGAAGGCGTCGCGTACCGGCACGCGACGACCAGCTCGCACCTGTGGTTGCCGCTGCCCGAGCCGTGGCGCGCGGCGGAATTCGCGGCGGCGCTGCGCCAGGAAGGCGTGCTCGTGAAAACGGCCGACAGCTTCGTGATCGGCCGCAATGCCGCGCCGCACGCGATCCGCGTGTGCATGAGTGGAGCTGTCTCGCTCGATGCGCTCGCGCGCGGCCTCGCGCTGATCCGCACGACGCTCGATCACGGGCTGGAAAGCGGAATGGCGTCGTCGTATGCGCCTTGATGCGGGCCTGCGGCACGTTGTTGTCTGACGGAATCACAGAGCAAGAAGCGGAGCGTAACGATCGGCTGAAACCGTGACGATGGGTTTTTCGTCATCGCGTCACGGAGGCTGCCGATGCGCTTTCCCTTGCCGTTTTCCTCATCTCGAGCGAGCTTGCCCGCGCCATTCCACCAGCTCGCGTGGTCGAACCTGATCGCACAATCCGCCGAACAGATCAGTCTTGCCGCCGCGCCCCTCGTCGCCGTATTCACGCTCGGCGCGACCGCGCGCGATACCGGGCTGCTGCAAACCGCGCAGACCTTGCCCTTCCTGTTGCTGTCGATACCGCTTGGCGTCTACGCCGACCGCCGGTCGCGCCGCGCGTTGATGGCCGTTTCGGAAGGCGTGCGCGCGCTGGCGATGGCGTGCGTGCTGCTGCTCGTGCTGGCGCATGCGTTGACGCTGCCGTTGCTCGCCGTGCTCGGCTTTCTCGGCGCGACGGGCACGGTGGCGTACAGCGTCGCCGCGCCGGCGCTCGTGCCTTCACTCGTTTCGCGCGATGTGCTTCCCGTCGCGAATGGGCGGATCGAGCTGGCGCGCAGCGTCGCCTATTCGGCGGGGCCGGCGCTCGGCGGACTGCTGGTCGGCTGGATCGGCGCGGGTTGGGCCTACGGATGCGCGGCGGCGCTCTCGACGCTCGCGGCCGCGTTGCTGGCAGGCTTGCGTGAGCCGCCGCGCGCGGCGAAGGCAACGCGCCATTTCATGCTCGAACTGCGCGACGGAGCGCGCTTCGTGTTCGGCGACGCACTGCTGCGTCCGATGCTCGCGACGGCCGTGTTCTTCAACATCGGTTTTTTCACGCTGCAGGCGGTGTACGTGCCTTATGCGGTACATCGGCTGGGTTTGAGCGCGTCGGCCATTGGCGCGACGTTGGGCGCGTTCGGCATCGGCATGGTGTGCGGTGCGCTCGCCGCGCCTTCCGTCGCGCGGCGGATGGCGTTCGGGCGCATGTTGCTCGTTGGGCCGTTTTGCGGACTGGCCGCTTCGCTTGTGATGGTCGCGACGCTTGCCGTGCCGTCGTTCTGGCTCGCGGCGGCGAGCTTCTTCCTGATGGGCGCGGGGCCGATTCTATGGACGGTCGGGTCGACGACGCTGCGTCAGGCGATCACGCCCGCCGGCATGATGGGCCGCGTGTCGGCGCTCAACAGCACGGCGACCTACGGCGCGCGGCCCGTGGGCGCGCTGCTCGGCGCGGCGATCAGCGCGCGCTTCGGCATGGATGCCTGCCTCGTCGCGGCCGCGCTCGGCTTTGCGGTGCAGGCGTGGATCATCGTGATTTCACCGGCGGCGCGGCTCGCGCGGATTCCGGACGGCGCCGCGGTGCTGTCGCCCTGAAGCCGCAAGCGCCGCACGGCCGTCATTCCTTGCCGAACTCCTTCGCCGCGCGGTCGATCGCATCCGCCGTCGCGCCCGCATGCGCGACGGGCACCAGATGGCTCGACGGCGTCTCGACGATCGTTGCGCCGATCCGGTGCGCCATCCAGCGCTGGATTTCAGGCGGCACGGCGCGGTCGCGCGACGTCACGATGTAAAACGACGGCTTGTAGCGCCACGCGGCTTGCGTCGCGCGCTCGTCGAAGGCTTTGGCGGCGATCGGCTGCTGCGCGGCGACCAGCACGCGCGTCAGGGTTTCGGGCACGTCGGCGGCGAAATCGCTGTGGTATCGCGCGGGATCGAGCCACAGAAAGCCGGTGCTGTCCTTGATCATCGCCGAGCCGATGGGCGCCTGCGGGCCGCGCTTGAGGATATCGACCGCCGACTCGCCGACGTCCGGCGCGATAGCCGCGACGTAGACGAGGCCGACCACCTTCGACGCGTCCGGTCCCGAGCCGGCTTCCGTAATCACGACGCCGCCCCACGAATGCCCGACCAGCACGGTCGGACCGGATAGTTGAGCGAGCACCCGTCTGGTCGCGGCGAGGTCGTCGGCCAGCGACGTCAGCGGAATCTGCACCGACGCGACCCGATAGCCCTTCTTCTGCAGCCGCGCGATCACGCCGTTCCAGCTCGAACCGTCGACGAACGCGCCGTGCACGAGCACGATGTTCTGCACTGGGCCGCTCGGCGGCGCGGCTACGGCGGCGGGGCGGGGCGCGGGCGCTGGAGCCGGTGCCGCTGCGGGTGGCGGCGGTGCAGGCTCGGCGGCGGCCGGCGCGGGCGGTGCGGGTGGCACATCCGGCGCAGGTGCGGCGGTCGGCGCCGCCGCTGGCGCGGGTTGTCCCGTCTGCGCGAACACGCCGGTTGTGGCGACGCAAGCGCCAAGGAGAACGGCATAGAGCAGACGTTTCGGCGACATGGCGACTCCATCGGCTGGACGGGATTCTGCGAACATACCGAACGCAGGCCAGGGTGACAACCGCTATCACACGGAGTTTTCGGACACGTTGCGCAACGGTTTGGCGGTTGCGTGGAAATCTGTCGCGGCGGCGCCGGTGCGGGTGCAGCGCGCCACGAGGCGGAACGCGCCGGGCGTGCCCGATAGGTGGGCACTACGTCGGAGGGTACAATTTACGGTTTTTCCAGACGGGTTTTGCCCGGGCAGTGCGTATTTCAATGCAGTGGAGTGAGACATCTTGAGCAACGGACAGCAGCATGACGGCCTGAAGCGCGGGCTGAAGAACCGGCATATCCAACTGATTGCGCTGGGCGGAGCGATCGGAACGGGCCTCTTTCTCGGATCGGCGGGCGTGTTGAAGTCGGCGGGACCGTCGATGATTCTCGGCTACGCGATTGGTGGCTTCATCGCGTTTCTGATCATGCGGCAGCTCGGCGAGATGGTGGCGCAGGAACCCGTCGCGGGTTCGTTCAGCCACTTCGCGTATAAGTACTGGGGCGATTTTCCTGGCTTCCTGTCGGGCTGGAACTACTGGGTGCTGTATGTGCTCGTCAGCATGGCCGAACTGACGGCCGTCGGCACCTATGTGCATTTCTGGTGGCCGGAAGTGCCGGCGTGGGTGTCGGCGCTCGTGTGTTTCGTCATCGTCAACGCGATCAACCTCACGAACGTGAAGGCGTACGGCGAGACCGAGTTCTGGTTCGCGATCATCAAGGTCGTGGCCGTGATCGGCATGATCGTATTCGGCGGCTATCTGCTGCTGAGCGGGCATGGCGGTCCGCAGGCGTCGATCTCAAACCTGTGGAGCAAGGGCGGGTTCTTCCCGTATGGGTTTCATGGCCTTTTCATGATGCTCGCCGTGATCATGTTCTCGTTCGGCGGGCTGGAGCTGATCGGCATCACGGCCGCCGAAGCCGACGATCCGCAGAAGAGCATTCCGAAGGCCGTGAATCAGGTGATCTACCGGATTCTGATTTTCTACATCTGCTCGCTGGTCGTGCTGCTGTCGCTGTATCCGTGGAATCAGGTGGCGGAAGGCGGCAGCCCGTTCGTGATGATCTTTTCGCAGATCGGTGCAGGGTTGACGGCGAATGTGCTTAACGTGGTCGTGCTGACGGCGGCATTGTCCGTGTACAACAGCGGTGTCTATGCGAATAGCCGCATGCTGTACGGCCTCGCCGAGCAGGGCAACGCGCCGCGCGCGTTGCTCAAGGTTGATCGCCGCGGCGTGCCGTATATGGCGATCGGCCTGTCGGCGGTTGCGACGTTCGCTTGCGTGATCATCAATTACCTGATTCCCGCGAAGGCGCTCGACGTGCTGATGGCGCTGGTCGTCGCCGCGCTGGTGCTGAACTGGTCGCTGATCAGCCTCACGCATCTGAAGTCGCGTCGCGCGATGCTCGCGCAGGGTGAGACGCTCGTATTCAAGTCGCTGTGGTTCCCGGTCGGCAATTGGATCTGTCTTGCATTCATGGCGATGATTCTCGTCATTCTCGCGATGACGCCAGGACTGAACGTGTCGGTGCTGCTGGTGCCCGTGTGGCTTTTCTTGATGTGGGTCGGCTATGTCTTGAAGCGCAGGCGCGCGGCTGCGCATCAGTTGGCGGGTGCGGCGGGCGGGCGCTGAAGCGCACCGCATTTCTGACACTGTCGATGAAACAGAAGCCGGATTGGCCGTAAGGCGATCCGGCTTTTTTGCGCCCATGGCGCGCGGCCAGAAAACACAAAACCCGCGGCATCTAACGATGAACGCGGGTTCGTGTGAAGCAGAAACTCTGGTGCCCAGGGCCGGACTCGAACCGGCACGCCTTGCGGCGGGGGATTTTGAGTCCCCTGCGTCTACCTGTTTCACCACCTGGGCTTGTGTTGCGGCCTTTGCAGACTGTCTCGCACGGCTTTGACACCAAGCGAAGACGCAGATTATGGCGGAAAACCTGTCGGCGGGCAAGCCGACCTGCCCTCGCGGCTAGACCGTCCGCGAAAAGCGCTGCATCGCCTGCTGGCCGAGATAGCGGTCGAACACCATCGCGATGTTGCGCACGAGCATCCGCCCGGCGAGTTCCACATCGAGCCGCCGTGCGCCGATCTTCACCAGCCCGTCGTCCTCGAAGGCGCGCAGCCGCTCCAGTTCCGGCGCGAACGCGTCATGAAAGCGGATGCCGTACGCAGCTTCGAACTCGTCGAAGCGCAGTTCGAGATTGCACATCAGTTGCGTGATGATGTCGCGGCGCAGCCGGTCGTCGGCGGTGAGGCGCACGCCACGTTTGATCGCCAGCTCGTCTTTGTCGATTGCCGCGGCGTAGCCCGTCAGGTCTTTCGCGTTTTGCGCATACACATCGCCGACCTTGCCGATCGACGACGCCCCGAAGCCGATCAGATCGCATTCGGCGCGCGTGCTGTAGCCCTGGAAATTCCGATGCAGTGTGCGCCTCGCCTGAGCGCGCGCGAGCTCATCGGTAGGCAGCGCGAAATGGTCCATGCCGATGTAGACATAGCCCGCGCCCGTCAGACGCTCGACCACGAGCCGCAGCAGCGCAAGCCGCTCGGCAGGCGAGGGCAACGTGGACGCATCCATCTGCCGCTGCATCTTGAAGAGCTGCGGCATGTGCGCGTAGCCGAACACGGAGAGCCGGTCGGGCGCGAGTTCGAGCATCGTATCGAGCGTCCTGCTGAAGCTGCTGACCGTCTGATACGGCAGCCCATAGATCAGGTCGACGCCGATCGAATGAAAGCCCGTCGCGCGCGCGGCGCAGATCACGCTGGCTGTCATCTCGAGTGGCTGGATGCGGTTGATCGCGCGCTGCACGACGGGATCGAAATCCTGCACGCCGAGACTCAGGCGGTTGAAGCCGAGATTTCGCAAATGCACGATGGTCTTCGGCGACGCTTCGCGCGGATCGACTTCGATCGAGAACTCGCCTTCGGCGTCGCTGCGCAGCAGGAAGTGCTCGCGCGTCGTCGCCATCAGCTCCGTCATTTCGTCGTGCGACAGAAACGTCGGCGTGCCGCCGCCCCAATGCAGTTGCGACACCGGCCGCGCGGTATCGAACAGAGACGCCTGCAACGCGATCTCGCGCTTGAGCCGCGCGAGATACGGCGCCGAGCGCGCGCGGTTCTTCGTCACGACCTTGTTGCAGCCGCAGTAGAAGCAGACGGTGTCGCAAAACGGAATGTGGAAGTACAGCGACAGGTCGGTTTCCGTCGCGCCTGTGTCGGCGGCGGCGCGGCGATAGTCGTCGAGCGGGAAGTCGTCGCGGAACTGAAGGGCGGTCGGATAGGACGTGTAGCGCGGGCCGTTCGCGCTGTATTTAGCGAGCAGGTCGGGGCGGAACAGCGAATCCGCCGAGGGGAAGAATGGGCCGGAAGGAGCGGTGTTCATCGAAGGGTCTCCAGACGCCCGCCGGATGATGCGCAAGCCGCTTCGGATGCGGCTCGCTGTGACGCTCGGGTGAACAGGGCAGGCGCCGCGCGAGCGTGGGTTGAGCTCGAACGAGTGTACGGGAGCACATGCGCGAGAGATCGGGTAAAAAGGTCGCACTCGGCAGATGGCACAATGCTGGTTTGATCGGCGTCAAGTTTTCGAACGATTTATCCGCCGTTTAGCGTGTTCGTGTTTCAGGAAGTGCGTAGTGTCCGTCCATTTGTCTCAACCGCCGTCCGCGACCGCGGATCACGCGTGCCGCCCCGATTGCGGCGCGTGCTGCATCGCGCCGTCGATCACCAGCCCGATTCCGGGCATGCCGAACGGCAAGCCCGCAGGCGTGCGCTGCGTGCAGCTCGGCGACGATCTGCGCTGCGCGATTTTCGGCCAGCCGGAACGTCCGGCCTGTTGCTCGGGTCTACAGCCGCAGGCGGAAATGTGTGGCAGCTCGCGCGCTGAGGCGCTCGTCTGGCTCGCGCGTCTGGAGGCCGACACGCGGCCGTGATCGCGGCCCGGCTTTTTGCACAGCGCATCCGCTGGAAAACAGTCACTCGAATCCGTGCGCCGACAAGGTCCCGTATGGGCCGATCGGGTCCGGGAAAACAAGCAACACCGACGCGGCGCGCGCCGTTTCACAGCGGCCATCGTGCATGGCCGACAGGAGAATCCGCATGACCCAATCCGCTGCGCCCGCACGGCGCCGCTTTCTGATTTCCGTGTTGTCCGCCTGCGCGGCCGCGAGCGTCACGGCGCCACTCGCCGCATGCGCAACGTCGACGTTTCCGTTTATTCCGGATCACTACACGTTTTCGCAAAAGCAGGTTCAGGACGCCGTCCAGCGCAAGTTTCCGTATCAGCGCACGGTGTCGCAGGTGCTCGATGTCGCGTTGAGCAATCCCGTCGTCGGCTTGCTGCCCGATACGAACCGCGTGTCGGTGCGGGTCGATGCGCGGCTCGCCAGTCCGTTCCTTCAGCAGCCCGTGAACGGCGTGCTCACGCTGTCGAGCCAGCTCGAATACGATCCGCAGAGCCGTTCCGTCGTGCTGCGCTCGCCCAATGTCGACAACGTCAGCGTCGACGGCAACGCGCAAGCCTACGCGCAGCAGATCAACGCGGCCGCCGCGCTGATGGCCACCCAGCTGCTGGCCAACTATCCCGTCTATACATTCAAGCCCGAGCAGCTGCAATTTGCCGGAGTGAACTACGAACCCGGTACAATCACGGTCCTTACAAACGGCATACGCGTGCAGATCGTCGAAAAGTGACACATGCGCGGCCGGACGGCCGCGCCATCCTTGCTGACGCGGCCGCGCATCGCCTACCAACTCCAAGCTAAAAGGCCACGGATGGACTGGATACTCACGTTGAAGGCGCTGATTCTCGGCGTCGTGGAAGGCTTGACCGAATTTTTGCCGGTGTCGAGCACGGGTCACCTGATCGTCGCGGGCAGTGTTCTCAACTTCGATGTGCCGCAGGAAAAGACTTTCGATGTCGTGATCCAGCTCGGCGCGATTCTCGCCGTCTGCTGGGAGTTCCGGCAGCGCATCGTCGACGTCGTGTCGGGGCTCGGGACACGGCCTGAGGCGCGCCGTTTCACGCTCAACGTGATCATCGCGACGATTCCGGCGATCGTGCTGGGTCTGCTGTTCGAGAAGTCGATCAAGGCGGTGCTGTTTTCGCCCGTGCCTGTCGCGCTTGCGCTGGTGGTGGGCGGCGTACTGATTCTCTGGGTCGAGTCGCGGCAGCGCAACCGGCCCGACGTCCAGGCGCGCGTGCATTCGATGGACGACCTGAGCCCGCTCGACGCGCTCAAGGTCGGCCTCGCGCAATGCTTCGCGCTGATTCCTGGCATGTCGCGTTCGGGTTCGACGATTATCGGCGGCATGCTGTTCGGGCTGGACCGGCGCGTCGCGACCGAGTTCTCGTTCTTCCTCGCGATCCCGATCATTTTCGGCGCGACCGTCTACGAGCTCCACAAGGGCTGGCACGAACTGTCGACGGATGCGCTCGGGCTTTTCTCGATCGGCTTTCTGGCGGCGTTCGTCAGTGCGTTTGCGTGCGTGCGCTGGCTGCTGCGCTACATCGCGGCGCACGATTTCAGCGCGTTTGCGTGGTATCGGATCGGCTTCGGTCTGTTGATCCTGCTGATCGGCTACAGCGGCGGGTTGAGCTGGGCGGATTGAGGTTCCTGCCGCTTCTCTGATAGTCCTGCAGATGTAAAAACGGCCTGCGGTTTGCGAACCGCAGGCCGTTTCTGTTTCTGAAGCCGATGTTGCGCTTCAGCTATTCGGGCGACGTTTGTAAATCAGATCCCACACGCCATGCCCGAGGCGCAGGCCGCGCTTCTCGAACTTCGTCACAGGACGGTAGTCGGGGCGCGGCGCGTAGCCATCGGCGGTGTTCTCCAAAGCGGGCTCCGCGCCGAGCACTTCGAGCATCTGCTCCGCATAGTTCTGCCAGTCGGTCGCGCAGTGGATATACGCGCCCGGCTTCATGCGCGACACCAGCAGCGCGACGAACTTCGGCTGGATCAGGCGGCGCTTGTGATGACGCGCCTTGTGCCACGGATCGGGAAAGAAGATGTGCACGCCGTCCAGACTCTGCGGCGCAATCATGTTTTCGAGCACCTCGACGGCGTCGTGCTGGATGATGCGGATGTTCGACAGGTTCTGGTCGCCCATCAGCTTCAGCAGCGCGCCGACCCCCGGCTCGTGCACTTCGACACCGAGAAAGTCGTCGTCGGTGCGGTGCGAAGCGATTTCGGCCGTGGTCGCGCCCATGCCGAAACCGATCTCCAGAATGCGCGGTGCGCGGCGGCCGAAGATGGCCTCCCAGTCCTGCTGCTCAGCCGTGTAGGGCATGACGAAGCGAGGGCCGAGTTCGTCCATCGCGCGGCGCTGTCCCGTCGACACGCGGCCAGCACGCGTCACGAAGCTGCGGATGCGGCGCAGGTGCAGAGCGTTGTCGGGCGCGGTGGCGTCGGCGGTTTCGGCCGGTTCGGGCAGTTCAGTCGGGTTGTCGCTGGAAAACTCGGAAGGATCGCGCGGCAGGCCGGCTTCGTTCGGATCGTGAATCATCGTGATGAAGACAAGGGTGGCGGCGGGAAACGGCTGTGCGTGAGGGCGCGTCATTCGAGCGTCGTACGACATTCGCAGCAGGACGCACGCTATAAAAAAGCCGCCTTCAGGGAGGCGGCTCTCACGCTGGCTTCTCCGCCTGGTCTCTCCGCCAGTGCGTGCTGCGGCAGAGGAGCGGCTGAAATTGGAGCGGGCGATGGGAATCGAACCCACGGCTCTAGCTTGGGAAGCTAGGGTATTACCATTATACGACGCCCGCAGAGCGCGCTATTTTACGCGGTTTCGGCGGCTTTGGGCAAATCGCCGGATGCGCAGCGCACCCGGCGCGCACCTACCCGTTCAGATGCCGAACAGCGTCAGCGACACGGCGGCGCGCGTCACGACCATCAGCAACACCTGGACGATCACGAACAGCAGGATCGGCGACAGATCGATGCCGCCCAGGCGCGGCACGATCTTGCGCAGCGGATCGAGAAACGGCGCTGTCAGCTGATACAGGATCGGCATGGCGGGCGAACGCGGATTGAGCCACGACAGCAGCGCCATCAGAATGGTCAGCCAGATCAGCAGGTTGAGTGCCCATTTGATCACGGTCAGCAGCGCGACGATCAGCAGCGACGGCATCAGTCCGAGCGGATCGACGCCGACGATCGCCACCATCAGCACGACATACACGAGCGACGTGAGCAGCGTGGCGACGATGCTCGCCCAGTCGATCCCGCGCGTGCTGGGAATGATCTTGCGCAGCGGCAGCACGAGCCAGTTGGTCACTTGCATCACCGCGCTCGACACCGGGTTGTACGGCTGCATGCGGATGAACTGGAGCCAGGCGCGCAGCAGCAACGCCGCGCCGAACAGCGTGAAGATGGTATTGAGCAGAAAACGGGCGATATCGCCGAACATCGTGGGTCCTTTCCTTCAGAAAACGTCCCGTCAAGCGGGACGCATGGCGCCGGCGGGCCGGCGGACGGCTGTAAACATCGAGCGCGCGACGTGCATTGCGCGTCTCACCAGAATGGTTGTGCGCGCCCGTCGCGGCGCTAGACCGCGACCTTGACTTCGCTAATCAGGATCTTGCCGTTGCCGCCGTCCGTGTAATTCGGAATGTCGGCGAGCAATGTGTCGCTGGCGGGTTTGAAGACTTCATAAAACGCGTCGGCGGTATCGAACAGGAAATGTCCGGCCGCGACGAACGGCGGCGGCGAGCCCGGCGGCCCGGCGTTGATGCCGATGTCGACCGACCAGCCCTTCAGCGCCGCGCCGAACAGCTTCGCGGCGAGCGGCATGTGCGCGCCGCAATAATAGTCGACGTCGAAACGTCCGCCTTCTCGATACGGATAGAGGATGCTGACCTTGATCATTGTGCGTTCTCGTCGATTGGTCGCGATGCGCAGGAAGGCGTCGTGCGCCTGCTGCGTATCGTTGCTCGCGTGGTGGTCCAGCGTTGCCGGCGGGCCGTCCGTGCCGCCGTGCCCCGTAAGGGACGGCAATCATGAAGGCCCGCTCATGCCGGACGTCACATTATCACGGCTTACTCGGCGCTTGCACCTTTCGCCGCGCCTTTGAGCGTGCGGGTCAGCGAGCGCTCGACTGCCGCGCCGATGGCGTCGACGGCGGCGGGCGGCGTCGCGCGCAGGCGCGCGAGCGCGACCGCCCGCCGCGACATCAATCCGAACAGCGCGCCATGGTCGCCGCCCATTTCCTCCATCAGCGACAGTTGCTTTTCCACCACGCCCAGGTCGCCGCGCGAAACCGGTCCCGCGAGCGCGTTGGCGAGGCCCCGGTCGCGTGCGGTTTCGAGCGTGCCTGCCATCATCGGGAGTAGCGCGCGCAGCGCGTCGTGTTCGTCGAAGCCGAGCTTGCGCCAAAGATTCACATTCTCAGCCAGACTGCATAAGGCAAAACTCGCCGCATAGTGGGCCGCCGCGTGATACAGAAGCCGGCCGCCGGCGGGAATCGACAGCGGATGGCAGCGCAATGCGGCGGCGAGTGCCATCAGCGCGTCCTTGAGCGCGCCGTTGGCCTCGATCGTCACCGAGCACCCGGCGATGCGATCGACATCTGTCAAATCGCCACTGAACAGGTAAAGTGGATGAAAACCGCCGATCGACGCGCCCTGGTCCCGAGCCGGGGCAAGCAGTTCGACGGGCGACGCACCGCTGCAATGCACGACGGCCCAGGCTTCCTTGCCGGGCGCCGCGCGGGCGGGAAACGTGAGTGTGTTCGCTGTCGAACCGATGCTGTCATCGGGTACGGTTAAAAAGAGTATGTCCGCCGACTCGACGATCCGCTGAGGGTCGTCATACGCGGCGCAGGATTCGATCTGACTGGCGAGTTGCCGTGCCGATTCGGGCGAGCGGCTCGCAATGGCCGTGACGGGATATCCGGCGCGTGCGAAGCCGAGCGCAAGACAGCGCGCAATCCGGCCCGCGCCGACGAAGCCCAGGCGTGGCAAGGAGGGCTGGGACATGGTTCCTGCTCCCGACGGACTGAGGACGGAAGCTGGAGTATCGCGCTCCAATAAATACAGGGCGCAAACTGGCGGTTTCCGCACGTGGTTTGGGCGCATGCAGACGTGCGTTTCGCGGTCAACTGATGCTTTCAGGGCCGCTCGCGAACACACGGTCGTGGCAGCACGGGCAAACAGGCGCGAAAACTGCCTCAGGATTTCCGTAGGAGTGAATTGGCAGTCACCTTGGTTTTCAATGTCTCGCAGTCAGAATCGGGAGGTCACGATGAGCATCTTTGCTTACCGAAAGCACTTGCGGTTCCTCACGCATTCCCAACGCCGTCGCTGGTGGGATCAGAAGAAGCGCCTTACGCCACGGGTCAAGATCAGCGGCGCTTATGTGCCGCCTAACGTCACGCGCGAGTTCACCTACGTGAAAGTCGGTTGACGCTCGTTTCATTTCCGATCACGCGAAACGCCCGGCCACGCGCCGGGCGTTTTTCATTGGCGGGCGCTTTTTCGCTTCGGCGGCTCCTGATGCGAGCCCGCAACACCCGTCGGTGAATTTTGTAAATAAACATTACCGAAGCGCGCCAGGCGCGACGTGCAAAGGCGGTCAGGACGCCCGATTCGCAAGCGATCGACGGCCAAGCCCTTGATTTTCGCGATGATCTGCATCATCTGATCAATATAGAAAGAGCGCTGACCGACGAACCGCTTTACGGTAATTGCAATTTGCAACAAATGCAGACAACGGCATGCAGGCTTTTTCGATAAATTGAATTCAGAGCATGTCCGTCATGCGACCCGGTCGTGGTGGCCGAGCCGCCAGGAGAAATACAAGTGAAGAAGATCGTTCCGTTTATCGCTGCAGCCGCACTCGGGGTGGGTATGGCCACTGCGGCGCAGGCGCATGTGTCCGTCGGTATCGGCATCGGTGTGCCCGTGGCGCCTGCTTATCCCGTGTATGCCGCGCCGCCTCCCGTGTATTACGCGCCGCCGCCTCCGCCCGTGGTTTATGCACCGCCGCCCGTGATCTATGCGCCGCCTGTCGTAGTCGGCGGGTATTACGGCGGCTATCACCGGCCTTATTACCATCACGGCTATTACGGCCGTCCGTACTATCGCTATTGATGTTCTGGCTACGTAGCACATCGGCGCTACGCAGGCTGAATGGAAAAACGGCGCAACGCCGGCTGACCGCCGCGTTGCGCCGTTTGCATTTCAGGGACCGATAGCGTCGCGGGCGCGACTCCTGTCAGCTCGCCGCGTGCGCCGTCTGCACGATCAGATCGTGGTAGCCGTTGACGATCACGCTGTACGAGAAATAAGCGAACAGCAGCGCCGATAACACGTGACAGATGCGCAGCAGGCCCGTGCCCGCGCGTTTGCGCCCGTGGCTCGCCAGTCCGCAGATGAAAAGCGTCCAGCATAGTCCGCCGAGAAAAAAGCCGCCGAGGAACACAGGCGCAGTCGTCACCGTCGTCGCGCCGGCCTTGGCGATCAGCGCGCCGCCGACGGCTGCAAACCACAGGATCGCGCTCGGCGACGAGACGGCGAGCAGCACGCCGCGCAGGAAGCCGCGGGTCGGATCGAGATGCGGCGTCGACGCGTCGGCTTCACCTTCGACGGGCGGTGCCGAGGCCGGAACCAGCGCCTCGCGCGCCATCTTCCACGTCAGAAAAAGCAGGATCGCCGCGCCGCCGATCCATACGACCCAGCGCACCGATTCGAACTGCAGCAGCGCCGCCATGCCCGCAAGCGCGAGCGCCGCGTAGATGAGATCGCCGAAACAGGAACCGAGGCCGAGCCAGAAGCCGGGCCTGAAGCCGTGCGACAACGTCAGCGAGATGATCGCGACGTTGACGAGACCGATATCGAGGCACAACGACAACGACAGAAAAAAACCGTCCGACAACATCGACAAGCTATGCATCCGTCCAACCGTGTTGATGATTTGTTGTTATTGAAACCTGCGCGACTCACAGACCGAGTTCGTTCCACAAGCCGTCGATGCGCGCCTTGACGGCATCGTCCATTACGATCGGCCGGCCCCATTCGCGGTCGGTTTCGCCGGGCCATTTATTGGTCGCGTCGAGCCCCATCTTCGAGCCGAGACCCGCGACGGGCGACGCGAAATCCAGATAGTCGATCGGCGTGCGATCGACCAGCACGGTATCGCGTGTCGGGTCGATGCGCGTCGTGATTGCCCAGATCACTTCCTTCCAGTCGCGGATGTTCACGTCCTCGTCGACGACGACGATGAACTTCGTATACATGAACTGCCGCAGGAAGCTCCATACGCCGAACATCACGCGCTTTGCGTGGCCCGGATAGCTCTTCTTCATCTGCACGATCGCCATCCGGTAGCTGCAACCCTCGGGCGGCAGATAGAAGTCGGTGATCTCGGTGAACTGCTTCTGCAAAAGCGGCACGAACACCTCGTTCAGCGCGACGCCGAGCACGGCGGGTTCGTCGGGCGGCTTGCCGGTGTAGGTAGAGTGATAGATCGCGTCGCGGCGCATCGTGATGCGCTCGATCGTGAAGACAGGGAACCACTCCTGCTCGTTGTAGTAGCCGGTGTGATCGCCGTATGGGCCTTCGAGCGCGTGTTCGTACGCGGCGCTCGCGCCTTTCGTCGGACGCGGCGGCGCGCCTTCGGGCGCGGGCGCCGGCGCGGCCTCCTGCGGGTAGATGAAGCCCTCCAGCACGATCTCCGCGCGCGCGGGCACTTGCAGCGTGTCGACGCCGGGCGTGATGCACTTCGCCAGTTCGGTGCGTCCGCCACGCAGCAGGCCGGCGAACTGGTATTCGGACAGCGTATCGGGCACGGGCGTCACCGCGCCGAGGATCGTCGCAGGATCGGCGCCGAGCACCACGGCGACGGGATACGGCTTGCCGGGGTTCTTCAGCGCGAACTCGCGGAAGTCGAGCGCGCCGCCGCGATGCGCGAGCCAGCGCATGATGACCTTGTTCCGCCCGATCACTTGCTGACGATAGATGCCGAGGTTCTGCCGCGTCTTGTTCGGCCCGCGCGTGACGGTCAGCCCCCAGGTGATCAGCGGCCCCGCGTCGCCGGGCCAGCAGGTCTGGACAGGCAGCTTCGCGAGATCGACGTCGTTGCCTTCCCAGACGATTTCCTGGCAGGGCGGGGCGCTCACCGTCTTCGGCGCCATGTCCCACACCGCCTTCGCGAGCGACAGCAGCTTGCCCGCGTCCTTCAGGCCCTTGGGCGGCTCCGGCTCCTTCAGCGCGGACAGCAGACGCCCTACATCGCGCAGCGACTCCAGCGCCGCGCTGTCGCTGTCCGCGGCGCCGCCTTGCGCGGAAGTATCGATGCCCATGCCGAGCGCGACGCGCCGCGGCGTGCCGAACAGATTGCCGAGCACCGGGAACGCATGAGTCTGCTTCGACTCGAACAGCAACGCCGGGCCGCCTGCACGCAGCACGCGATCGCACAGCTCGGTCATTTCCAGGATAGGCGACACGTTTTGCGAGATACGGCGCAGTTCGCCGAGCGATTCGAGGCGGCTCGCGAAGTCGCGCAGGTCTTTGTATTTCATCGGTCCGGTCTGGCAGCCGCGAAGCGGCCATGCAAGGGCTGAAAACGGTGGCGAAGCGGGCGGCGCGGTGACGATCAACCGACCAACAAGCGGCCCGAACGGATTGTCGATTTTACCTGCGTTAGGAAGCGCACGTTGAATACCGAAATTGCCAATCGGCTGGAAACCCCCTTGTGCAGGGGGATCCGGCGGACTGAACAGTGTTCATTATTACAATTAGTTATAGATTTGACAGTCTATAGTGTTGACGATCTATAAAACCCTGCTAGAATCCGGTCACATCGGTTGCAGGGAATTGATAGTTTTTACCACCGTCCCCCGGTCCTTCAGACGCAACGCGTCGCTCTTACCGCTCCTGCACGGTATTGACGGTCATATGTAGTCTCCACCAGCGCATATCGACGCTGGCTTTTTCGCGTGGGAGCCATCGCATGCGTGCTTTTTGGCATGCAGGCGGTCTTTTTTAAGATTTTGGCTCCCCAACGGTACTTTTTGCCGTTTTCCCGACGTCGTTGTCGCCTTAACCAGAGCAGGCGGCGTCTTGGCTCTTTCGAACAGCAGTCCAGCCGGTCGTTCTAACGGTGTTCGCGAAAGCCAGCAACATGGGAGATCTGAATGAACGCCTGGTTATCGTGGCGTCCCAACGAGCGGATCGCGCAAGTCATGCGCGGCGCGCTGCGTCAAGGGACGCGTGTAAGTCATCATCTATTCAGCGTGGTTGGCGGATTCGCTGTCCTGTTCGCGCTCACGCTGTGGCTGATGCCGAGCTGGCGCCTGACGCTGGCAACGCGGCTGATGCCCTTCGTCACGGCCGCCGTGCAGGCTGGCCCCGCCCGTCTGCTGCAGGGCAACCCGCTGCCGTCGTTCGCGCCTCAACAGCGCGGCAACGCGGCGCCGCAAGACGATACGCTGTCGAGCTCGTCCATCTCATCGAGCCCGAAGGACAACCCCAACTCGGCGGCTGCCGCCGCTGACGCCGGCTACAACGTCGCCGGCGACAACAGCAGCTTCACGGCTCCGTCCGGCTCGGGCGTGAGCACCGGCCTTTCGTCGGCTGCGCTCAACGGCCTCGATCCGCGCACGCTGCCGAGCGTCGGCACGATCGCTTCGATGATTCCGTCGCAACGCGTGTCGCCTGACGCCCGTGACGACCGCGTGCTGATTTCCACCCGCGAGCAGGACCTCGTCGCGACGTTCATCGCGCGGCGCTACCGCGTTGCTCAGGAGCCCGTTAGCGAGCTCGTAAAGGCTGCGTTCGACACCGGCCGCGAAGTCGGCCTCGACCCGTTGCTGCTGCTCGCCGTGATGGCGATCGAGTCGGGTTTCAACCCGTACGCGGAAAGCGGCGTGGGCGCAAAGGGCCTGATGCAGGTGATGTCGACGGTTCACTCGGACAAGTTCCGGTACTTCGGCGGCCAGAACGCGGCGCTCGAACCGCTCGCGAACATCAAGGTCGGCGCGATCGTGCTGAAGGATTGCATCGCGCGCGGCGGTTCGTTGCCGGGCGGTTTGCGCCTGTACGTCGGCTCGACGTCGCAGGACGACGGCGGTTACGGCGCGAAGGTGATGGCCGAACGTACGCGCTTGCGCGATATCGCGCGCGGCCGCAAGGTGCCGATCAACTCGCCGCAGTCACCGTCGACGGTGACCGCTTCGACGTCGACGTCCACAGCAGCGGCGTCGAATGGTGCGAACAAGCGCGTGCAGATGACGCTCGACGGCCACCCGTTGAGTGCCGCAACGCCGGTGAAGGGCGCGGAGCAGGATGACGCGAGCGCGAATGCGGCGAAGCACGTGGCGCAGCAGCCTGAACTGGGCGCCTGATCGCGTTCGGACACACTGATTGGGTAAAAGAAAAGGGCACCTCCGGGTGCCCTTTTTCGTTGGGTGGCGGGTTCTCTTACGCCTTGAGGCTAGTTTTCGGCGACGCGACGGCACCGTCGCGGCGTACTTACCCGCCGAACAGCTTCCGCAGACGCTCGACGGCCTCTTCGAGCTTCGAATACGCAGTCGCATACGACAGCCGGATGTACTCGCGCGGCTGATACGAGCCGAAGTCCATGCCCGGCACGAGCACGATGCCCGCGTCGTGCAGCATCGCGCTCGTCAGCGCGGCGCTGTCGCCGGCGGCCGGATGCGCGACGCTGCGGCAGTCGGCGTAGACATAGAACGCGCCGTCAGGCATGACGGGCACCGTGAAGCCCAGCGATTCAAGCGCGGGCGCGATGAAATCGCGGCGGCGCTTGAACTCCAGCCGGCGCCCTTCGTAGATCGCGAGCGTATCCGGCTCGAAGCAGGCGAGCGCCGCGTGCTGCGCAAGCGCCGACGCGCAGATGAACAGATTCTGCGCAAGCTTCTCGAATGCGCCGACGAGCGCGGGCGGCACCACGAGCCAGCCCAGCCGCCAGCCGGTCATGTTGAAGTACTTCGAAAAGCTGTTGACGGTGATGACATCCTCGCCGAACGACAGCGCCGACACGGGCGGCGCGTCGTAACTCAAGCCCTGATAAATCTCGTCGACGATCGTGAAGCCGCCGCGCGCGCGGACCGCTTCGACGATGCGCTTCAGTTCAGCCGGCTCGATCGACGTACCCGTCGGATTCGACGGCGAGGCGAGCAGCACGCCGCGCGTGCGCGCATTCCACAGGCGCTCGACGTCATTGGCCGTCAACTGGAAGCGCTCGGCCGGCCCGCTTGGCACGAGCACAGGTTTGCCCTCGGCGGCGGCGACGAAATGGCGGTTGCACGGATAGCTCGGGTCGGGCATCAGCACTTCGTCGTCGCGATCGACGAGCGCGGCGCACGCCAGCAACAGCGCGGCCGAGGCACCCGCCGTCACGACGATTCGCGCCGGATCGATGTCCAGACCATACGCGTGCCTGTAATGACCGGCGATCGCCTCGCGCAGCGGGTAAATGCCGAGCGCGCTCGTGTACTGTGTGACGCCGCTCCGTAGCGCTTGCGTGGCGGCTTCGATCACGGGTTCGGGCGCTGTGAAATCGGGTTCGCCGATTCCCATATGGATGATGTCGCGCCCGGCGCGCTCCAGCAGCGCCGCTTCTTTCGCCAGTTCCATCACATAGAACGGCTGGATGGCGTCGACGCGGGCGGCCAGTTTCACGAGGGGTTCGGTCACGCTGTTCATTCGATGAGTCCAGTTCAATCAGATGCGCGAGTACAGTCGCGCAAAAAAACAAAGGCGGGCCCGCGTAACGCCGGACCCGCCTGCATCGCCAACATCTGAAGCCAGCTACGCGCGTCGCGCGCGCTTACTGCTTGCGGCCGGCCGCCTGCGTTTCCGCCTCGCGGAGTTTCACCGACAGCTTGTCGAGCACGCCATTCACGTACTTGTAGCCGTCGGAGCCGCCGAAGGTCTTCGCGAGCTCGACCGCCTCGTTGATGACGACGCGATACGGAATGTCGACGTGATTCTTCAGCTCGTACGCCGCCACCAGCAGCACCGCGCGCTCGACGGGCGACAACTGGTCGATCGGGCGGTCGAGGCAGGGCGTGAGGTCGGCGGACAATGCCTCCGAATCGCGGATCACGCCATGCAGGATCGCGTCCAGATGTTCGTGGTCGGCCTTGTCGTAACCTTGGGCGCCGCGCAACTGCGCGTCGATCTCACCTGCCGGCGAACCCGACAGCAGCCACTGATAAAGCCCCTGCGTGGCCAGTTCGCGGGAGCGTCGGCGTGCGCTCTTCATGCCCGTTCCTCTTCGTCGTCCTCGTCTTCGTCTTCCTCGTCGTCGCCGCCGTCCAGCTGTTCCAGCGCGACCGCGAGGTTCGCCATTTCGACAGCGGTGCGCGCCGCGTCACGACCCTTTTCGGTCATGCGGGCAACGGCCTGCTCGTCGCTTTCCGTCGTCAGCACGGCGTTTGCGATGGGCGTACCGAAGTCGAGCGCAATGCGCGAGATGCCCGAGCCGCTTTCGTTCGACACGAGTTCGAAGTGATACGTCTCGCCGCGGATGACCGCGCCGAGCGCGATCAGCGCGTCGAACTGGCCGCTTTCAGCCAGCTTTTGCAGCGCGAGCGGGATTTCCAGCGCGCCCGGCACGGTGACGAGCAGCACGTCTTCGCCCGTCACGCCGAGGCGTTCGAGCTCTTCGATGCATGCGTCCGCGAGGCCGTTGCAAACGGGTTCGTTAAAGCGCGATTGGACGATGCCGATGCGCAGACCGTCGCCGTCGAGATTCGGTTGGTATTGTCCGATTTCCATATGAGATCCGTAGTGTGTTGGTTGAGCGCAGATAAGCGGGAACTGAGCGAAAACTGGTTGTGAAAACAGTTGATGCGTTCAGCAGTTCTGCGGCTTTTCGGCCGCGCTGCCCGGCATCGGCACGAAGCCGGTGACTTCGAGCCCATAGCCGGACATGCTGCCCAGCTTGCGCGGGTTCGACAGCACCTGCATCTTGCCGACACCGAGTTCGCGCAAAATCTGCGCGCCGATGCCATACGTCTTGAAGTCCACCGGGCGGCGCTTGAGCGCCTCGGCCCGGCTCTTTTCGTCGAATGCCTTGAACACGTCGATCATGTGTTCTTTCGAGTCGCCGCAGTTCAGCAGCACGATCACGCCGTGATCGCGCGCGGCAATTTCCTTCATGGCGGCGTCGAGCGTCCACGAGTGCGTGGACGTGCCGACTTCCAGCAGATCCAGCACCGAGAGCGGCTCATGCACGCGCACCATGGTTTCGCGGTCCGGCGTGGGCGTGCCGCGCACCAGCGCCATGTGCGGCTGGCCGCTCGGCTGGTCCAGATACATCACCGCGCGGAACGGGCCGTGCACGGTTTGCATCGTCCGTTCGCAGACGCGCTCGACGATCGATTCCGTGCGGCTGCGATAGTGGATGAGGTCGGCGATCGTGCCGATCTTCAGGCCGTGCTCTTCAGCGAACGTCAGCAGGTCGGGCAGGCGCGCCATCGTGCCGTCGTCCTTGATGACTTCGCAGATCACGGCAGCGGGCGTGAGGCCCGCGAGCGCCGTGAAATCGCAGCCTGCTTCCGTGTGACCCGCGCGCACCAGCACGCCGCCCGGCTGGGCCATGATCGGGAACACGTGGCCCGGCTGGACGATGTCCTCGGTGCGCGCGTTTGCCGCCACGGCCGTGGCAATGGTATGCGCGCGGTCTGCCGCGGAAATGCCCGTGGTGACGCCTTCGGCCGCCTCGATGCTGACGGTGAACGCCGTGCCGTACTGCGTGCCGTTGCGGTGCGTCATCAGCGGCAGGTTCAGCAGCCTGCAGCGTTCCTGCGTAAGCGTCAGACAGATCAGGCCGCGGCCGTAGCGCGCCATGAAGTTGATCGCTTCAGGCGTGATGAATTCCGCTGCGATGACGAGGTCGCCCTCGTTTTCGCGGTCTTCTTCGTCGACAAGAATCACCATCCGGCCCGCTTTGAGCTCGGCGATGATTTCAAGGGTGGAGGCGAGGGTCATGTTGGCGAGAAGTTTGGGAAAGCGCGTATTTTACGCCACGCCGCCCGGCAAGTCGCCCGTCCGAACGGCATATACCATCCGGACGAATGTTCAGCCGCGTAGAGACGCGCGAGACTACTTCGGTGCGTTGAGCATCCGCTCGACGTAGCGCGCGATCAGGTCGATCTCCAGATTGACCTTCGTCCCTTCCTTCAAGGCCTTGAGCGTGGTGACTTCAACCGTATGCGGAATCAGATTGATCGAAAACTCGCAGCCGTCGTCGCGGTCCGTCACCGAGTTCACGGTGAGGCTCACGCCGTTCACGGTAATCGAGCCTTTGTACGCCAGATACTTGCCGATCTCGCGGGACGCGAGCACGCGCAGTTCGTGCGATTCGCCCACGCGCGCAAAGCGCGTCACCGTGCCGAGGCCGTCCACGTGGCCCGAGACGATATGGCCGCCGAGGCGATCGTGCGAGCGCAGCGCCTTTTCGAGGTTCACTTCGCCCGTGTCGCCGAGGCCCTCCGTACGGTTCAGGCTTTCGCGTGACACGTCGACGTCGAACGAAACCGGCGTTTTGTCGATCACGGTCATGCACGCGCCCTGGATCGCGATGCTGTCGCCCAGTTGCACGTCGTCGAGATCGAGGCCGCCCGCTTCGACGGTCAGGCGGACGCCGGCGTCCGGCTCGTTGCCGAGCGGCTTGATCGCTGCAATGCGGCCGACTGCCGCGACAATTCCCGTAAACATCGTGTCGTGTCCTCTATCTAGCGGTCAGTGCGCGGGCGGGTTCGGCAGCAGGCGCGCGAGAATCCGCACGTCACTGCCAATCCGGTCCACGGCATGAAATTCGAGTTGCGTGCGCGCATCCAGCGAGCCGGGCGCGGCGAGATTGAACATGCTCATCGAGTCGTTGCCGAGCAGGCTCGGCGCGAGATAAACCAGCAGCTCGTCGACGCAGCCTTCGCGCAGCAGCGACCCGTTCAGCTTGTAGCCCGCCTCTACGTGGAGTTCGTTGACCTCGCGCTTCGCGAGTTCTTCGAGCATACGCGGCAGATCGACCTTGCCGTTCTCGTTCGCGAGCGGCACGATCTCGGCGCCGCGGTCGTGCAGCACGGCGGCGCGTTCTTCGAGCAGCGGCGTGAGCGTGCTGCAGAAAATCAGCGTCGGCGCGCCGGCCAGAATCTGCGCTTCGGGCGGAACTTCCAGCTGGCTGTCGATCAGCACGCGATGCGGCTGGCGGGGCGTATCGACGGCGCGCACGGTCATGCGCGGATTGTCTTCCTTCACGGTGCCGATGCCCGTCAGGATCGCCGACGCGCGGGCGCGCCACGCGTGCCCGTCGTTGCGCGCCGCTTCGCCCGTGATCCACTGGCTTTCGCCCGACGGCAAGCCCGTGCGGCCATCCAGCGATGCAGCCACCTTCATTCGCACCCATGGCCGGCCGCGCATCATTCGCGAAACGAAACCGATGTTCAGTTCACGTGCTTCCGTTTCGAGCAGACCGCAGCGCACTTCAATACCCGCGTCGCGCAGCATCGTCAGGCCGCGTCCCGACACGCGCGGGTTCGGATCTTCCATCGCGGCGACCACGCGCGCGACCTTCGCTTCGATCAGTGCGTTCGCGCATGGCGGCGTGCGGCCGAAGTGGCTGCACGGCTCGAGCGTCACATAGGCGGTCGCGCCGCGCGTATCGTTGCCGCGACTGCGTGCGTCCTTGAGCGCCTGGATTTCCGCGTGGTCGTGACCGGCGGGCTGCGTGTAGCCTTCGCCGATCACCTCGCCATGCTTCACTAGCACGCAACCGACGCGCGGATTCGGGTCGGTCGTGTACAGGCCGCGCCAGGCGAGGGCCAGCGCGCGTTCCATGTGGACGAAATCGTTCTGCGAAAACATCGGCTTCGGGTTATCCGTTCAGTGTTTCGTCGTGGTGGATCAGGCGAGCGACTTGAATGCGCCGCGCGCGGCTTCGATGGTGGCGTCGACGATTACGTCGTCGTGCGCGCTCGACACGAAACCGGCTTCGTACGCCGACGGCGCGAAGTACACGCCCGCATCCAACATTTTGTGGAAGAACGTGTTGAAGCGCGGCACATCACAGCGCGAGATTTCCGCGAAGCTGCCCGGCACCGATTCCGAGAAATACAGGCCGAACATGCCGCCCACGGAATCCGCCGCGAACGGCACCTTCGCTTCGCGCGCGGCTTCCGTGAGACCTTGGACGAGGCGGGTGGTCTGACGCGACAGCGCGTCGTAGAAGCCCGGCGCCTGGATCAGTTGCAGCGTCTTGAGGCCGGCCGCGACCGCGATGGGGTTGCCCGACAGCGTGCCCGCCTGATACACGCCGCCCAGCGGCGCGAGATGGGCCATGATGTCGCGCCGTCCGCCGAAGGCCGCCGCCGGCATGCCGCCGCCGATCACCTTGCCGAGGCAAGTGAGGTCCGGCGTGATGCCATACAGTTCTTGCGCGCCGCCCAGCGCGACGCGGAAACCGCACATCACTTCGTCGAAGATCAGCACTGCGCCGTATTCGGTGCAGAGGCGCCGCAGCGCGCCGAGGAACTCCGGCGTCGCGCGCACGAGATTCATGTTGCCCGCCACCGGCTCGACGATCACGGAAGCGATTTCGTTGCCGAATGCCTTGAACGCTTCTTCGAGCGCCGCGACGTTGTTGTATTCGAGCACGGTGGTGTGCTTCGCGATATCGACGGGCACGCCCGCCGAGGTCGGGTTGCCGAACGTCAGCAGGCCCGAGCCAGCTTTGACGAGCAAGCTGTCCGCGTGGCCGTGATAGCAGCCTTCGAACTTGACGATGCGGCTGCGGTTCGTGAAGCCGCGCGCGAGGCGCAGCGCGCTCATCGTCGCTTCCGTGCCGCTCGACACCATCCGCACCTGTTCCATCGAAGGCACCAGCTTGCAGATTTCCTCGGCGATCTCGATTTCGGCTTCAGTCGGCGCGCCGAACGAGAAGCCGTTAATTAGCACGCGCTGCACGGCTTCCAGCACTTCAGGATGCACGTGGCCGACAATCATCGGTCCCCAGGAGCCGATGTAGTCGATATAGCGCTTGCCCTCGGCGTCCCAGAAGTACGCGCCTTGTGCGCGCTCGATGAAACGCGGCGTGCCGCCGACCGAACGGAAGGCGCGCACGGGCGAGTTGACGCCGCCCGGAATGGTTTTCTGGGCGCGGTCGAAGAGTTCTTGATTGCTGGACATGAGCGTTGGACCTGCTTGGGTTGGGCTCGCGCGTCGGACGGCTGTGACTGGCGCGAATGCAGTACAAGGGCGGTATCGATGCGGTGCAAAGGCTTGCCGCGAAGCGCGCAGCGTTCGCACGAGCCTGAAATGACCTCTCGAAATTGTACCGGAGTCGTGTGCGGTCGGCCGCGAGCCGTGCCGGTGCGGCGACACGCCGGGCGTTGCGCTCAGGTGTCGCCGGGGTCGCCTCCGCCATTGCCTTCGCCGTCGCCGGGTGGGCTATTGGGGCGTTTGGGCGAACTGAAATACATCGCGACCCGTGCCGCGCGCTTGCCGGCAGCGGCCTTATTCGCGGCGTTCCACGCTTGCGAGGCTTGCTCTTTGGTCGATTTGGCGGGCGCGTCCGCAACCGGCGCGACAACGGGCCGCGCGCGCTTGCCGGTGCGTTCGATCCACAGCTTTTCGAGCGCGCCTTCGGCCATCGGCTTGATCGAGATGCCAGAGGTTTGGGCGTCCCACGTCTGCACGGAGAGCGGATGCTTGCGTAATTCGTCGCGCGTGATCACGACTTCATGATGCGCGTCGACCAGATAGTCGTAGACGAAATCGACGCACAGCCGGTAGCCGCGCTTTTTAGTCGCGTCGGGCATTTCGTACGGCGCGCGCGTCACGTAGCCCGACGCGAACACGCCCTTCGGCTCCAGCGTCACGCGATGAATGAACACACGGTCGCCCGGCAGGATGCTGCGCGAGAAGCCGCAGCCCCAGACATCGGTGACGGCTTCGCCGGCCGCGACGCGTTTGGCGACGTCCGGCAACTCGGGCCATGGCCACTTCTTCGGGCTCCAGATCAGCAGAAAGGCAGTCATCTGGGTCGGAAATCGGTATCGAAGGAACGGACGGCCAGCTTAACCGATAAGGCGAGGAAAGCCCGGTGAGGGCTGACACCGGGCAGGGCGATGGCGGGCGTCGGGTACAATCGGGGGCCGTATCTGCAGCGCGGCACGGTCCGCTGGGCCCAGCATCGACCGGTCTTCGCCCGCTGCTTCTCAATGGAATTCCATGTCTCAGGACGTCAGATCCCGGCCGGATGCCCGGCTGATTCTGCTACTCGGCGCGCTTGCCGCGTGCGGGCCGATTTCGATCGATATGTATCTGCCCAGCCTGCCGTCGATCACGCAGGCGTTCAGCGTCAGCGTCGGTGCCGCGCAGAGCACGCTGACCAGTTTCATGCTCGGTTTCTCCGTCGGCATGTTGCTGTATGGTCCGATGTCCGATGCGTATGGGCGGCGGCCCGTGCTGCTCGGCGGCATCATCATGTACACGCTTGCGACGATTGCCTGCACGCTGTCGCTGTCGATTGGTGCGCTCATTACGTTCCGCTTCCTTCAGGCGCTTGGCGCGGGCGCGGCATCGGTGCTGGCGCGCGCGATTGCCCGCGATGCGCACGGACCAAGCGACGCGGCTCGCGTTTTGTCTATGCTCGCTATCGTCACGTCGATCGGGCCGTTGCTTGCGCCTTTGATTGGTGGGCAGTTGCTGTTGCTCGGAGGCTGGCGCGTCGTGTTCATCGCGCTGACGATTTTTGGCGCGGTCTGCGCTGTTACCGCGTTCTTGCGCGTTCCTGAGACCTGGCCTCGTGAGAAGCGTGCACACGGCGCGGTGCTGCAATCATTTGGCGCGTACGGCACGCTGTTGAAGGACCCTGTCACGTGGGGGCACATGCTGTGCGGCGGCATGGCGTTCGCGTCGATGTTCGCGTACATCACGGCCACGCCGTTCGTTTATATCGAGTACTTTCATGTGTCCGCGCAGCACTATGGGTTTCTGTTCGGGCTGAACATTGTCGGCATCATGCTGGGGAATTTCATCAACACGCGTGTTGTTGGGCGCACTGGGCCTTTGCCTATTATCTCTGCGGCCGCGACCATCAGCTTCGTTGCGTCGCTGTTCGTTGCGCTGATGTGTCTGACAGGGTGGGGCGGATTGTGGTCGATCGTTGCTGGACTGTTCTTTGTGGTCGGCGTGGTCGGGGTGCTGTCGGCTAATTGCACGACCGATCTCATGCATCGCTATCCGCGTAATGCCGGCGCGGCGGCGGCTGTGTTTGGGGCTATGCAGCTTGCGCTTGGGGCTTTGTCTAGCTTCGCCGTTGGGCTCTGGCATGACGGGTCGCCGCAAGGGATGGGGGTGACGATTGCTGTCGCGGGGTCGTTGTGTTTTGTTGGGCGAGCGTTGGTTTTGAGGTGGCATCCGCGGCATTAATGTTTTCGTTTTCGCGGCGCGGGCGTTGGTTTTTGTGGGTTTGGCTCGGCGCTGGCGTCCGGGTTACGGTGTTTGCTGCGCAGGCGGTTTTGGTTGTTCGGGCGCCTTTGAGCTGGCATCCGCGTTATGCCTTCGTGCTTCAAGCGTCGCCCCTGTGCGGGGCGGCACCTACTTTTCTTTGCCGCCGCAAAGAAAAGTAGGCAAAAGAAAGCGGCTAACACCGCCAACATTTGTTCTTGCCTGAGGGCCCCCAACGGGTCTTACGCTTCACACGGCGGCGTCTCCGTTCAGCGCATGTTGCCAACGCTCCGAATGAGTGCCTCACCCGCTTCGAATACCCGTGCACGGGCTAGCGGCAGCGAATGGTATGTGCCGCCCAGGTGGCAAACTATGTGTAGGTTGTCGCGTCGTATAGGGTAGCGCTCTTACAACGTGGCATGCGTGCGCTATCCGTCCGAAGTGAGGCGTGTGGAGCACAAGGGCCTACACACAGTTTGCCACCTGGGCGGCAGTGGAATATCTGGTATGGCATGCTGCGACGCGGGTGTGTGAAGCGGGTGATGTGCTGGCTTGGAGCGTTGGCAACGAGCGCGGAACAAGCAGATTGCCGTGTGAAGTAAGGGACCGGTTGGGGGCCCTCAGGCAGGAAGAAGAGTTGGCGGTGTTAGCCGCTTTCTTTTGCCTACTTTTCTTTGCGGCGGCAAAGAAAAGTAGGTGCCGCCCCGCACAGGGGCGACGCATGAAGCACGAAGGCAAAGCGCGGATGCCAGCGCAGAAGCAAAAAGACCAAACCGCTTGCGCAGCAAACATCATCTCGCGGATACCATCGCAAAGGCAAACCCACAAAGCGCAACGCTCGCGCCACAAGAGCGCACAGCGGAACACCCGCGCTAAAGCAACAAAAGACCAACCGCCCGCGCCGCGAAAACCCCAACAACAAACCCCCAGCGCCGCAGGCAAAAACCCCAAAAAAAACTCAATCCCGCGGCGACGCAGCCGCCCCATGACTAAGCCAGTCGAGCACAGCCGACGTATCATCATCGGAGCCCTTGCGGGCCTTAGTCACAGCAGCGCTGACCTCAGAAGCCGGCGCAGCCCGTCGAATAGCAACCCCAACCGCAAGAATATCGATCATCAACAGATGCAGAACCCGCGAAATCATCGACAGCTGTGACTCGCGAATCTCGATATGATCGGTTTCGAGCGCGACAGTCGCGCGCTTCGCCAACGGCGTATTACTCGATGTAATCGCGATCACCTTCGCACCCGCCTGCATCGCCACTTCCAGCACGCGCAACAGTTCCGGCGCCCGCCCGGACTTCGAAACCGCGACGATCACATCACCCTTCCCGAGCAATGCAGCCGACGCCGCCTGCATATACAGATCGCCGTAGGCAATAGTCGGAATACCAAACCGGAAGAACTTGTAATGCGCATCCTGAGCGACGATGTTCGAATTGCCGAGACCATAGAACTCGATGCGCCGCGCGCTGTTCAGCAGATCGATCGCCGACTCGACCTGCTCGAAGTTCAGATGCTCGCGCAACTGCAAAATCGCCGACACCGTGTTGTCCAGCACCTTCGCGCCGAAGTCCGTCGCCGTATCGCCGAGATGAACCTGGCTGTGCGAGACGGGAATCGTACCCGTCAAACCCGTCGCCAGCTTCAGCTTGAAATCGGACAAGCCCTGGCAGCCCAGTGAACGGCAGAAGCGGATCACCGTCGGCTGGCTCACATCGGCCTTGCGCGCGATATCGACGATCGGATCGTTGATGATCGAACGAGGATGATTCAACGCGAGATCCGCGACGCGCCGCTCAGCAGGCGTCAGCGCATCGCGCATCTGGCGAATGCGCTCGAACACCGCCGACGAACTGCCGCCCGCGCGATTCGACAACTGCTCCGCGAGAATCGCCGACACGCCGAGAAACGCCGGATATTCCGCCGTGATCACATACGTCGGCACGTTCTTCAGATACGCCTCGAAGCGGCCCTTCGCCTCGAAGCGCTGACGGAACGACGACCGCGCGAACACTTCTCCCAGACGCGGCACGACGCCGCCACCGATATAGATGCCGCCTAACGCCCCAAGCGTCACCGCAATATTGCCGGCGAACGTGCCGAGAATGCCGCAGAACACGTCGATCGCTTCAGCCGCGAGCGCGTCGCCATCAAGACCTTTCTTGACGATCTCGGATACTTCGAGCGTCGCGGGCACACGCTTCTTATCGCGTTGGGCCAGCGCGCGATAGATCACTTCGATGCCAGGGCCTGCCGCCACGCGTTCGAACGACACATGCGACCACTTCTTGCGCGCGTACTGCAGCACGAGGTCTTCGCGCTCGTCCATCGGCGCGAACGTCGCGTGGCCGCCTTCGCTGCCGAGTGCGATCCAGCGGTCATCAGCGGGAATCAAACCCGACACGCCCATGCCCGTACCCGGCCCGAGCAGGCCGATCACGCTGTTCTGACGACGCGAGCCGCTGCCCACCTGCACGCGCTGCGCATCGGTGAGGCCCGGCAGCGCCATCGCCAGCGCCGTGAAGTCGTTGACGACCAGCAGCGTATCGAAGCCCAGCGCGCGGCGCGTCGCTTCGATCGAGAACGTCCAGTCGTGATTGGTCATACTCACCTGATCGCCATCGACCGGGTTCGCAATCGCGATCGCCGCATGATTCACGCGGCCGATCTTGGTGTCCTTCAGATACTTCTTGATGACCTCTGCAACACCGGGATACTCGGCACAGGGATAGACCAACACCTGCGTGATTTCACCAGGACCCGTCTCGAGCGCAAAGCGCGCGTTGGTGCCGCCGATGTCGGCGAGCAGCCTCGGTCCGTCGGCGTGCTGACCCGCGGCGGGGACAGTCTTAGTTTGCACACCAGTAGACATCGAGTCTCACTCCCTTGTCGTTCGCCAACGTCGAGATGGCATTTTTTTGTTGGGCGGCTGCGGCGGCATTGAGCACGTCGAGCTTATTCTGACCGGCAATCAGCAGGAACAGCCGGTCGATCTTCTTCAAGGCGGACATCGACCAGCTCACGCGCGCATGCGGCGCGGCGCCGGGATGCACGGCGACGAACGGCTCGGCCGTCGAGATCGCGTGCTCCCATTCGGGCGCGTCCGCGAAAATCGATGCCGTGTGGCCGTCTTCGCCCATGCCGAGCACGGCGATATCGGGCAAGTGACGATCGCCGCTCGCGACTTCGCCGTTCAGCGCAGCAACGTAGGCATCGAGCGATTGCGTCGTATCCACGAGCGGAAGGAAGGCAGCGTCACGCGCGGCATGCTGCAACAGCGTCTCGCGCGCGAGGCGGGCGTTGCTGGCGTTGTCGGTCTCCGACACCCAGCGGTCGTCGACGAGCGTCACCGCGATGCGCTTCCAGTCGAACGGTTGCGTGGACAGGGTTTGCAGAAACGGACGTGGACTCGTGCCGCCGGAGACGGCAAGCGTCGTCGGGCGGGCGCGGGTCGCGCTCGCACGGACGGCGAGCGACGCATGTAACGCGTCGCCGACCGCCTTCGCCAGCGCGTCGGATTGGGCGCGCGGGTCGTCGAAAGCGTGAAGCTCGATCACTTCTCCTCCATGCTGCTTTCTTTGTTTGATCTGAATTGCTGCGGGGCGACGGCGGTTCTCGATAGAAGCCGACGTCGACGTGTCCCGCTGCTGCCGCTACCAGTCCTTTGCGATCCAGGCCCGGTCCGGCGATTCATGCTGTGTTCAACCGATACTTCATACGGCGCGCTGCGAGACAAACATCGATCATCGCAGGACAAAACAAAACGCGCCGCTCAAACGTCCATTCGCGTCGGTTCAATTCTCTTCTTCGAGCCAGCAGGTGCCGTGCTGCGCGAGCATCGCGCTCGCGGCGGCCGGTCCCCACGTGCCCGCCGCGTAAGGCTTCGGCTTGCCCGACGCGGCCCATTCGTTGAGGATTGGCTCGACCCATTTCCATGCCGCTTCCTGTTCGTCGCGTCGCACGAAGAGGGCAAGGCGCCCATTGATCACGTCGAGCAGCAGACGTTGATACGCCTCCATCTGGCCTTCCTTGAAGAACTGGTCGAAGGCGAGATCGAGGTGGACGCTCGACAGGTTCATCCCTTCGCCCGGCTTCTTCGCGAGGCAATAGAGGCGAATCATTTCGTTCGGCTGCAGGCGGATCACCAGACGGTTCGCACCCGCGCGCAACGCCGACGCGCCGAGCGCCGAATGCGGCACGGCGCGGAAGTTGACGACGATCTCCGCGACGCGGTCGGCAAGACGCTTGCCCGTGCGCAGGAAGAACGGCACGCCCGCCCAGCGCCAGTTTTCGATCTCGACCTTCAGCGCGACAAACGTTTCCGTCGCGCTGTCCGTCTTCACGCCGGATTCCGTCGCATACGCGGGCACGGACGTGCCGCGAATGACGCCCGCGTGATACTGGCCGCGCACGGCGACCTTGCTGATATCGCGCGGATCGATCGGCTTCAATGCGCGCAGCACGCGCAGCTTTTCATCGCGGACGGAATCCGAATCCATCGAATGCGGCGGTTCCATCGCGACGATCGAAAGCAGTTGCAGCAAATGGTTCTGCACCATGTCGCGCAACGCGCCCGTATTGTCGTAGAAGTCGCCGCGCGCTTCGACGCCGAGTTCTTCCGCAATCGTGATCTGGATGCTCTCGACCCACTCGCGCCGCCACAGCGGCTCGAACAGCGCATTGCCGAAGCGCAGCGCCAGCAGGTTCTGCACGGGCTCTTTGCCGAGATAGTGGTCGATACGGTAGATCTGCTCTTCGGCGAAGATCTCGCCGACGGCGTCGTTGATCGCGTTCGACGAACGCAGATCGTAGCCAAGCGGCTTTTCCAGCACAATGCGCGCGTTCTCGTTCAAACCCACGGACGCGAGCGCATGGCAGATCGGGACGAACAGCGACGGGCCTGTGGCGAGATAGAACACGCGCGTACCGGCGTGATCCTGAAGCGCATCGCGCAGCTTTACGAAGTCTTCGGCCTTGCCGAGATCGAGCTTCACATACTCGATGCGGTCGACAAAGCTCGCCCACGCGCCTTCATCGATGCCGCTCTTCGCGACATGCGCCTTCACGTGCTCATTGACCCATTGCAGATAACCCGCACGGTCTTCCTCATGACGCGCGACGGCAACGATCTTGCCGCTCGCCGCGAGCATGCCTGCACGGTGCGCTTCATACAGAGCCGGAAGAATCTTGCGCATCGACAGATCGCCAGTTCCGCCGAAGAGAACGAAGGTGAAGCTAGAGTCGGTTTGCATGCGTCTCCGTGGGATATCTGATGGGCCTGTAAGACGCCCGTAGTCCAATAAAATATTTTTTGACACTGAATTGTAGTTTAACTACAATCCAAATCAAGAGGTAACGTGAATTCGATGAAAAAAGCGTGCGGGGCTTGTGAACAAGCGCCTTTTCGCGGGTGAACGTAGCTTCCCTGCATGTTAACGGACAACGCGTTCCGGCATGCGCCAGAGTGCCCTTTGAGCGCGGCGCAGCATGACGGAGACAGGCGTTTTCATTGAATGACGTGCGCGGACCACCTCGAGTCTGCAACGCGCCGCAGTCAGAAGGCGGAGCAGGCAAAAATCAAAAGAGGAGACAGTTCTTGCATCGCAAATCACTCATCTCTTGAGCGTCACGCGGCCGACCTCGGCACGCTGGCACAACCACATCACCATGTGCCTGCCCGACGCTCGACCGTCCATCGCATTGCCTGTTTGACCAACCATCACACCCTGGTGACATCAGGGGCCACTCGTTTTTAAGTTCAGGTGTCTGGAGGAGATAAGCAATGAAATTCCGTGCGATCATGGGCGCCCTGTGCGCCGCAGGTCTGATGTGTGGCGTCGCCACGGCACAGGCGGCCGAATCGGTTGAAGTGCTGCACTGGTGGACCTCGGGCGGCGAATCGAAGGCTGTCGGCGTGCTGAAGGACGACCTGCAGAAGCAGGGATACACGTGGAAGGACTTCGCGGTGGCAGGCGGTGCGGGCGCAGCGGCCATGACGGCACTGAAGACCCAGGTCATCTCGGGCAACGCGCCGAGCGCGGCTCAGATCAAGGGTCCGCTGATCCAGGACTGGGCATCGCAAGGGGTGCTGGTGAACGTCGACTCCGTCGCGGGTGACTGGAAGAAGAACCTGCCGCCGGAAATCGACAAGATCATCCACGCGGACGGTCACTACGTCGCCGCGCCGTTCTCGGTGCACCGCGTCAACTGGCTGTACATCAACAAGGCAGCGCTCGACAAGGCGGGCGGCAAGGTGCCGACCACGTGGACCGAGTTCTTCGCTGTCGCCGAGAAGATGAAGGCAGCCGGCATCCAGCCGATCGCGATGGGCGGCCAGCCGTGGCAAGACCTGACGCTGTGGGAAGACGTCGTGCTGTCGGAAGGCGCGGACTTCTACAAGAAGGCGCTTGTCGACCTCGACCAGAAGACGCTGACCTCGGACAAGATGGTCCAGGTGTTCGACACGGTCCGCAAGATCCAGGGTTACTTCGACAGCGGCCGCACGGGCCGTGACTGGAACCTGGCAACGGCGATGGTCATCAACGGCAAGGCCGGCATGCAGTTCATGGGCGACTGGGCGAAGGGCGAGTTCGCGAACGCGAACAAGAAGTCCGGTTCGGACTACATCTGTGCAGCGGTTCCGGGCACGGAGAAGTCGTACACGTTCAACGTCGACTCGTTCGTGTTCTTCCAGCAGAAGGGCCAGAAAGCTGCTACGGCGGGTCAGCTCGCGCTCGCGAAGACCATCATGAGCCCGGAATTCCAGGAGCAGTTCAGCCTGTACAAGGGCTCGATCCCGGTTCGTCTGGGTGTGTCGATGGATAAATTCGACGACTGCGCGAAGAAGTCCTACGCTGATGAACAGACGGCTATCAAGTCGGGCGGCTATGTGCCGTCGCTGGCTCACGGCATGGCTCAGCCGGACGCGGCAGCAGGCGCAATCTCGGACGTCGTGACGAAGTTCATGAACTCGAATCAGGACTCCAAGACCGCCGTTGCTGCACTCGCGAAGGCTGCGAAGACCAAGTAAGGCAGTCGTAGCACAGTTGTAGCAGAACGCCCGGCGCGCATGGGCTTTAATAACCCATGCGCGCCGGACGACGATGGTGCGATGCATGGTGCAATGCATCACCGCGCCTCTGCCGTTCCGGTGTCTTCCCCTGATGCCTGACGGCACAGTTCCAGGAGTCAAGTTGTGACTGCTTCTATTAGCGGAAACGCAAAAGGCACGGCGTCAACAGCACGCGTGTCGCCGATGGCGGTATTGGCCGACCGCTGGATGCCGAAGCTGGTGTTGTCTCCCAGCATTCTCATCAGCCTGGTCTTTGTCTACGGTTTTATTCTCGTTACGGGCTATCTGTCGCTGTCTACTTCGCGACTGATGCCGCGTTACGATTTCGCCGGCTTCGCCCGGTACGCTGAACTGTTCGATAACGACGTCTGGTGGACGTCAGCGGCGAACCTTGGCTGGTTCGGCATTCCGTTTATCGCGGTCTGTGTTGGCCTCGGTCTGTTCCTCGCGATCCTGCTTGATCAAAAGATTCGCAACGAAGGCGCATTGCGCGCTGTGTTCCTGTATCCGATGGCGCTGTCGTTCATCGTGACGGGCACGGCATGGCAATGGATTCTGAACCCCGATCTCGGCTTCCAGAAAGTGCTGAACGACTGGGGCTGGACGAGCTTCTCGTTCGGCTGGCTGGGCGACCCCGACAAGGCGATCTTCTGCGTCGTGATCGCGGCCGTGTGGCAATCGACGGGCTTCGTGATGGCGCTGTTCCTTGCTGGTTTGCGCGGTGTGGACAGTGAGATCTTCAAGGCTGCGCAAGTGGACGGCGCGACGCTGCCCACTATCTACCGCAAGATCGTGATTCCGAGCATGCGGCCCGTGTTCTTCTCGGTGCTGCTGATTCTCTGCCACATCACGATCAAGACCTTCGACCTCGTGGTCGCGTTGACGGCGGGTGGTCCCGGCACGTCGTCGTCGCTGCCCGCGATGTTCATGTACACGTTTTCGTTCAACCGCGGGCAACTGGGCGTCGGCGCTGCGTCGTCGATGATGATGCTCGCGACCGTCGTGGCCGTGCTCGTGCCGCTGATGTACCTGGAATCGAGGAGCACGCGCAATGCAGCCTAAGATGAACTTCAGCCGCGTTGTCATCTACGCGGCGCTGATTCTGTTTGCGTTGTACTTCCTGTTCCCGCTGTACGTGATGCTGTCGACGTCGTTCAAGGACATCGACCAGCTGCGCTCGGGTAACCTGCTGACGCCGCCGACGCACTGGACCTTCGCGCCGTGGATCAAGGCGTGGAGCGAAGCCTGTACGGGCGTGCGCTGCGACGGCATGCAGCCGTTCTTCTTCAATTCGGTGAAGATGGTGATCCCGGCCGTGCTGTTGTCGTCGATCATCGGCGCGTTCAACGGTTATGTGCTGACGCACTGGCGTTTCCGTGGCGCGGATGCGTTCTTCACGATGCTGCTGGTCGGCTGCTTCATTCCGTTCCAGGCCATCCTGCTGCCGATGGCACGTGTGCAAGGCTACTTCGGTCTGTCGAACACGATTGGCGGGCTGGTGCTGGTGCACGTGGTCTACGGTATCGCGTTCACGACGATGTTCTTCCGCAACTTCTACGTGAGCGTGCCGGCTGAACTCGTGAAGGCGGCGCGTATCGACGGCGCCGGGTTCTTCATGATTTTCACGAAGATCATGATGCCGATCTCGCTGCCGATTTTCATGGTGTGCCTGATCTGGCAATTCACGCAGATCTGGAATGACTTCCTGTTCGGTATCGTGTTCTCCGGCGTCGATTCGATGCCGATCACCGTGGCACTGAACAACCTCGTGAATACGTCGACGGGCGTGAAGGAATACAACGTCGACATGGCGGGCGCGATCATCGCGGCACTGCCGACGCTGCTCGTCTACGTGATCGCCGGCCGCTATTTCGTGCGCGGCCTGACGGCGGGCGCGGTGAAGGGTTAATTTTTGTGTAGACCGCTGCTTGCGCGTTGACGTGAGCGGCGGTGCTCAACGGTATTCGGCTCGCGTCGCCAGCTAGCGACGTATCCGCAGTACAGAGACTAGAGGATTCACAGCATGGCAAGCCTTTCCATCCGTGACGTGTACAAGACCTACCCGAACGGGGTGCCTGTCCTGAAGGGTGTCAATATCGACATCGAAGACGGTCAGTTCCTGATTCTCGTCGGCGGCTCGGGCTGCGGTAAGTCGACGCTGCTCAACATGATCGCCGGTCTCGAGACCGTGACGAAGGGCGATATTCAGATCGGCGGCAAGACGGTGAACAACCTGTCGCCGAAAGATCGCGATATCGCGATGGTGTTTCAGTCGTACGCGCTGTATCCGTCGATGACGGTGCGCGAGAATATTTCCTTCGGGTTGAATATCCGCAAGGTGGCGAAGAGCGAGCAGGATCAGATTGTGGCTCGCGTTTCGAAGCTGCTGCAGATTGAGCATTTGCTGGATCGGAAGCCGGGGCAGTTGTCTGGTGGCCAACGTCAGCGCGTTGCGATGGGCCGTGCATTGGCACGGGACCCGGCGATGTTCCTGTTCGATGAACCGTTGTCGAATCTCGATGCGAAGCTGCGGATTGAGATGCGCTCGGAAATCAAGCTGCTGCATCAGCGCCTGGGTACGACTATCGTTTATGTGACGCATGATCAGATCGAGGCTATGACGCTCGGCGATCGTATTGCCGTCATGAAGGATGGCGTCGTTCAGCAGTTCGGCGCGCCGCAAGAGATTTATGACTCGCCCTCTAACCTCTTTGTTGCTGGGTTTATCGGTGCGCCGCCGATGAACTTCATTCAGGGTAAGGTTGTTGAGCAAGGTTCCGGTGTTGGCTTGGAACTCGATACGGGTGTGAAGCGGTCGGTGCTGAATCTGCCCTTCGATGGCGCGGTGAAGTCGCATATCGGGCAGGAAGTGATCCTCGGTCTGCGTCCTGAACGCATCACCGATGCGCGTAATGCTCATAATGCCGACGACGCCAAGCTGCAAGCTATCGACGTTAAGGTCGATGTGATCGAGCCTACTGGGCCGGATACTTTGGTGTTTGCGCAGGTTAATGGGAAGCGTATCGTTAGCCGCGTTCACCCGAGTTCTAATCCGCTGCCTGAGCAGAACATGGCGCTGATGTTTGATGTGTCTAAGGCGGTTCTGTTTGATCCTAAGACGGAAGAGCGGATTGCTTAAAGGCAGACGCTAGCAAATTAGCCGCAAGGAAAAGGTCCCGTGGATAATTCCCGGGACCTTTTTTATTTCTCAAGCCGACTAGGGGTGGTTTGAGAACCCACTAGTTCCTCGGCTCGTGCAGCTTGAGTTGTTTTGGATCATGCACTGTTCACGCACGGTGAAGGTGTTGCTCAGTGAGGCAGTCTGACATCCAATTTAAAGGTGATTAACCGCGCCACAAGAATAAACCCGGTCGCGATCAACACGCTATAGACCGTATCAAAGTTGATGTAATCAAGCAGCAGATAAAGCCAACACCCCACCAACGCACAAGTCGCATACGGCCGCGAATCACGAAGGATGAGCGGCACTTCATTACAAATCACATCCCGAATAATCCCGCCGAACACGCCGGTGGCGACGCCCATCATCGAAGCCACGAACCACGGCATCTGCGCATCGAGCGCAAGCGAAGTACCAGAAATGCTAAACAGCCCAAGCCCAACCGCATCCGCCACAAGCAAAGCCCGCTCGTTAAAAACCCGCGTATAAGCCTTAAGCACAAACGGCGCAAAGAACGAGAGAACAAAGATCAGAATCGCGTACCACTGATGCTCGACCCAATAGAACGGTCTCCGATCCAGCAAAATATCTCTAACCGTCCCACCGCCAAAAGCCGTCGCCATCGCCACAAGAAAAGTCCCAACAGCATCGAGCCGTCTCGTACGAGCTTCGATGAACCCTGAGATTGCGTAGGCGAGAATAGCCAGCGCTTCCATGATGGCAAGCGCGAAAGTGAGACGAGGATGCATCGTTGAAAAGCCTTCTCAGACTTTGCCGGACGACGAAGAGGAAGACCCGGGACCGACCGACCCAGGCTGCAACAACACAAGCACAGCACCCGCACCACCATCATGCGCACGAGCTTGAGAAAACGCGATCACTTCTTCCTTCTGCACGAGCCACGCGCGAACCTTGCCTTTGAGCACAGGCTCTTTCCCAATCGACCCAAGCCCTTTCCCATGAATCACGCGTAGACACCGTAAGCCTTTCTTACTCGCCTCACGAATGAACTCAGACAGCGCCTCGCGCGCTTCCTCACGACGCATCCCATGCAGATCGAGCTGCGCCTGCACAATCCAGGCTCCGCTTCGAAGTTTCTTAACGATCTCCTGGCTCACACCCGGCCGACAATAAGAAAGCGACTCATCGGTATCGAGCAGAACTTCAGGATCGAACTCATCGGAGATCGCCTCGTGCAGCACGGCTTCTTCATCGAGTTTCGTCTGAACGGGAACAGGTGCCGGCGGCGTGCGGGGGACTGCCGCGCGCGGTTTCGCGCCGAGCGGCGCGACTTCGCCAATTTCACGCCGAAACAGATCGGCATCCGCAGCTGCCTCACGGGACGCTTGCGCCGCCACAGCTTTCTGACGTTGAGCGCGTTGAGACGCGCCTTTCAGCGCATCGCGTAGTCCACCAAGCCCGGCCAACCCAGCACCAGACTCGACCAACGGTTTTTTCGACGAAGACGAGGACGAGTCCGAACCAGCCCCCGACGATGCCGACGAATCAGCATTAGCAGGAGTAGCCGCCGCAATACGCGGCCGTTTCGGTTCGCTCGGATGGGGCAGATTCTTAGGCATAGCGATCAGACGATGAGTCGAAGCGGACAACAGACAAACACCCGCAAGCAACCTGGGCAATGAGAGCAGAAAACAAAAAGGGCCGCCGGCATTCCGCCGCAGCCCTTCGAACATCGAGAATCTCAACAACCGCGGCAAGCAGGTGTCTGCCGCTATTCTACCGATCCGCGTCCGCCGTTCTACTGAAACAACCCAGCAAACCCGGACGCGTCAAGAGCGATCAACGCTCGGCTTCAGCGCTCATCGCGCGCTCGCCGATCGACTCATGGATGCTTTCCAGATAACGCTGCGCATCCAGCGCCGCCATACAGCCCGTGCCCGCGCTCGTGATCGCCTGACGGTACACGTGATCCTGCACGTCGCCAGCCGCGAACACGCCCGGCACGCTCGTACCCGTCGCGTTGCCCGTCAAACCGCCGTTCGTGATGATGTAGCCGTTCTTCATCTCCAACTGGCCTTCGAAGATATCCGTGTTCGGCTTGTGGCCGATCGCGACGAAGAGACCTTGCAGTTCGATATCGGTGGTCGCGCCCGTCTTCACGTCCTTGATGCGCAGGCCGTTGACGCCGCCCTCATTGCCCTTCACTTCGTCGAGCGTGTGGTTCCACTTGATCTCGACGACGCCTTCCTTTTCCTTTTCCAGCAGACGGTCGATCAGGATCGGCTCGGCGCGGAACTTGTCGCGGCGGTGGACCACCGTGACCTTCTTCGCGATGCCCGCCAGATACAGCGCTTCTTCAACAGCGGTATTGCCGCCGCCGACCACGGCGACGTGCTGCTGCTTGTAGAAGAAGCCGTCGCAGGTCGCGCATGCCGACACGCCGCGGCCCATGAACAGTTCTTCCGACGGCAGGCCGAGATATTGCGCCGACGCGCCCGTCGCGATGATCAGCGAATCGCACGTGTACTCGCCGGAATCGCCGATCAGGCGGATCGGCTTTTCGTCGAGCTTGGCCGTGTGGATGTGGTCGAAGATGATTTCGGTGTTGAAGCGCTCGGCGTGTTCGAGGAAGCGCGCCATCAGCTCCGGACCTTGCACGCCGTTGCCGTCGGCGGGCCAGTTTTCGACGTCCGTCGTGGTCATCAACTGGCCGCCTTGCGCGAGGCCCGTGACGAGCACGGGCGACAGATTGGCGCGCGCCGCATAGACGGCCGCCGTGTAGCCGGCAGGGCCGGAACCGAGAATCAGAACCTTCGCGTGTTTGGTCGGGGAAGCTGGCATGATCGAAATCCGTAAAAAGCGTCGGTCGGCGGCGAAACATCGGCTGCCATGACCGGCGGTACTGGCGTCGAGCCGGAAAACCTGCTTGACACGTTAGTTGGGTATCAGCGCCGTATTATAAAGGGCAGGGCAGGCGGCTGCTTCATGAAGCTTTACGATGAAACCGATAGCCGCTGACAAACGCGTAAAGCCCGGCTAAGCCCCATTTCAGCACCAAAACCGGCCAAAAACGCCCGTGTTTTGCCAAAAAACGTATGGGAATTACGACATTCCTGGCCGTTCGGCCAACGTTACTGTCATTTACAGCCTTGCACGCAACAGTGCGTTTACAATAGTCGCCGACGAACGACAGGCGGCTTGCCGGCAGGCTTCGGGTCAACTCGTCGGCGCCTGGATCGGTTCCGACGGTGAATTGAAGGGCAACGGGAACCGAACCGGAACCTGAAACCGCTGCAGGCCGCACACGCAACAGGCTCAATGGCAAAAGCTCCCTATTCCGCGAACGCGCAGGCATTGCCTCATCGCATGTCGCGCCTTTTCACCGAAATCCGCTGGATTCTTCAGGTGGCGCTCGGCGTTTTCCTCGTGATGGCGCTGATCAGTTACAGCCGCCGCGACCCAAGCTGGACGCACGCGGCGCAGGTCGATCACATCTCGAACTGGGCCGGCCGCGTCGGCGCCTGGACCTCCGACATTTTCCTTCTGCTTTTCGGCCTGTCCGCCTGGTGGTGGATCGTGCTGATCGCGCGCCGCATTTCGGCGAATTACAAGCGCATCACGCATCACGAAGAACCGGACGAAGACGCGCCGCGCGACCACAGCTGGCTCGCGGACGTGTTCGCGTTCGTACTGGTGCTGCTCGCGTGCGATGGCATCGAAGCGCTGCGCATGTGGTCGCTGAAAGTGCAGTTGCCGCGCGCGCCGGGCGGCGTGATCGGCGAGGCGGTTGCGAAGGGCGTCTCGCATGCGCTCGGATTCACGGGCGGCACGCTGGCGCTGCTGATCGCGCTGGGTATCGGCTTGTCGCTGTACTTCCGTTTCTCGTGGCTGTCGGTGTGCGAGAAGGTCGGCGATTCGATCATCAATGGTGTCACGCTGGCCAAGCTGCGCCGTGAAGCGGGCCGCGACCGCAAGCTCGGCGAAGCGGCGGCCGTGAAGCGTGAAGGCAAGGTCGTACAGAGCCGCGTGAAGAGCGAAGAACACGAGCCCGTCGTGATCGTGCCGCCTGTGACGAAGCCGGAGAAATCGGAGCGCGTCGAGAAAGAACGCCAGGTGCCGCTGTTCGACAGCCTGCCCGGTGATTCCACGCTGCCCGCCATTTCGCTGCTCGACCCCGCGCCCGCATCGCAGGAAACCATTTCCGCCGATACGCTCGAATTCACCTCGCGTCTCATTGAGAAGAAGCTGAAGGATTTCGGCGTCGATGTGAGCGTGGTTGCGGCTTATCCTGGTCCTGTTGTTACGCGTTACGAAATCGAACCGGCTATCGGCGTGAAGGGCAGCCAGATCGTGAATCTGGCGAAGGACCTGGCGCGCTCGCTTTCGCTGACGTCGATTCGCGTCGTCGAGACGATTCCGGGCAAGAATTTCATGGCGCTCGAACTGCCGAATCAGCGTCGTCAGACGGTGCGGTTGTCGGAGATTCTCGGCTCGGCGGTGTATGCCGACGCCGGCTCGCCGCTGACGATGGGTCTCGGCAAGGACATCGGCGGCAAGCCGGTGTGCGCGGACCTCGCGAAGATGCCGCACTTGCTGGTCGCGGGTACGACGGGTTCGGGCAAGTCGGTCGGTATCAACGCGATGATTCTCTCGCTGCTCTATAAGGCGAGCGCGGATCAGGTGCGAATGATCCTGATCGATCCGAAGATGCTCGAAATGAGCGTCTACGAAGGCATTCCGCATCTGCTGTGTCCCGTGGTCACGGACATGCGTCAGGCTGGCAACGCGCTGAACTGGACCGTCGCCGAAATGGAGCGCCGCTACAAGCTGATGAGCAAGCTCGGCGTGCGTAACCTCGCGGGCTTCAACAACAAGATCGACGAAGCGGCCAAGCGCGAAGAGAAGCTTCCTAATCCGTTCAGCCTCACACCGGACGAACCTGAACCGCTGTCGCGTCTGCCGCATATCGTCGTCGTGATCGACGAACTGGCTGACCTGATGATGGTGGTCGGCAAGAAGGTTGAAGAACTGATCGCGCGTATCGCACAGAAAGCGCGCGCGGCGGGTATCCATCTGATTCTCGCAACGCAGCGTCCGTCCGTCGACGTCATCACCGGTCTCATCAAGGCCAACGTGCCGACGCGGATGGCGTTCCAGGTGTCGTCGAAGATCGACTCGCGCACGATTCTCGATCAACAGGGCGCGGAGTCGCTGCTGGGCATGGGCGACATGCTGTATCTGCCGCCGGGTTCCGGTCTGCCCGTTCGCGTGCACGGCGCGTTCGTGTCCGATGATGAAGTGCATCGCGTCGTCGATAAGCTCAAGGAGCAGGGCGAGCCGAACTATATCGAAGGGCTGCTCGAAGGCGGCGTGTCGGGCGAAGGCGACGAAGGCTCGGCGGACGCGTCGGGAACCGGCGCGGGCGGCGGCGAGTCCGACCCTCTGTACGATCAGGCGGTCGAAATCGTCGTCAAGAACCGCCGCGCGTCGATCTCGCTCGTGCAGCGACATCTGCGTATCGGCTACAACCGCGCCGCGCGTCTGCTCGAACAGATGGAGCAGTCGGGGCTGGTGTCGGCGATGTCGTCGAACGGCAACCGCGAAATTCTGGTGCCGGCGCGCGAGACGGATTGATCTCCGACGCTTCATTCATGCGACTGATGACGGACAGCGGCACGCGTCGAGCGTTGCCGCTGTTTTGGTTCCGCGTTTCGGTCCGTATCCGGTAAAGGGAGAAAACAATATGCTGCAAATCGTTGGGTCTAAGACCCGTCTTGGCAGTCTGATGCGAACGCTGGCTTTCGGCGCATCGATGCTTGTCGCGTCGCATGCGTTCGCAGGCGGCACGGATCAACTTAAGCAGTTCGTGTCGCAAGTGCATGCGGCGCGCGGTGAATTCGTGCAGACGGAAGTGCGCGCACGGAGCAACGCGCAGCAACAGGCGAGCGGCGTGCTGTCGACGCAAAACGCGACGCAGAACAAGGTGTCGAGCGGCACGTTCACGTTCGCGCGTCCGGGCAAGTTCATCTGGGCGTATGAGAAGCCGTACGCGCAACTGCTCCAGGCCGACGGCGACAAGCTCTACGTCTACGACAAAGACCTGAACCAGGTGACGGTGCGCAAGCTGGGCGGCGCGCTCGGCGCGAGTCCGGCCGCGATCCTGTTCGGCAGCAACGATCTCGACAAGAACTTCACGCTGAAGGACGCGGGCGTGAAGGCGGGCATCGACTGGCTCGAACTGATTCCGAAGTCGAAGGACACGCAGTTCCAGCGCGTGGGCATCGGCTTTCGCGACGGCAACCTCGAAGCGATGGAACTGCACGACGTGTTCGGCAACGTGACGCTGCTGAAATTCTCGAACATTCAGAAGAACCCGCCGCTGCCCGCCGACGCATTCAAGTTCACGGTGCCGAAGGGCGCCGACGTAATCAACGGCTAAACGCCTCGTTCATGCCTGAAGGCCGGGCGACGGATGCGCGGCCTTCATATCGTCGATAAACGCATCGACGATTTCCGTCCGATGCTGCCGCATGCGCGTGACCATGTGAAACGCGACGCGGTAGCCCATCTGCTGCGGGTTCAGCGCGGCGAGCAAACCTTCCTTCACATACGGCGCGGCGAAGTGCCCCGGCAGATAGCCGAGGTGATGACCCGACAGCACGAGCATCGCGACGGCTTCCATGTTGTCGGCGACCGCGGTGACGTTGTGCGGCGTGGTCGACGCTTCGGCTTCGGGCAGCGGATAGCTGCGCCACGCCCATTCATGCTGGGCAGCGTCGGCGGGCGAGACATTGCCTGCCTGGGCGAAGAGCGGATGCCCCTTCGCGCAATACGCTAACTGTTCCTCGGAAAAAATCTCCGTGTATTCAAGTGACGGCACGCGATGCCAGAAATATCCGATGCCGATCTGAATCCGTCCGCTCAGCAGCAATTCTTCGAGCTCACCTGGCGAGCGCACGAGAATTGAGAAGCGTACAGATTCGTCCCGGGCGCGAAAGCGCGCGATTGCATCGCTGATTCGCGCACTTTCCGACACGGGCGTGTGTCCGATCATCCCGATTCCGAGCGTCCCGACCAGTTTTCGTCCGACATTTCGCGCTTGCGCGCCGAACGCATCGACGGCAGAAAGCAGCGCGCGCGCCGCTTCGACAAACTGTTCGCCTCGCGCGGTCAGGCTAAATCCGCTGCGGCCGCGCTCGCATAGCCGGTAACCCAAGCGGGTTTCGAGCGTCGATAGTTGGGTGCTGATCGTGGATTGACCTACATTCAAGGTAGCCTGTGCAGGCGAAACGCCGCCCGCGTCCACAATGGCGAGGAACACGCGGATCAGGCGAAGGTCTAGATCGGTGAGTTGGGAGAACATGCGGCAGGATACATCGGTGCGAATCGATGTGAAGTTTTTTCTGTTGGCATTTTATCTTCGCCGGAACTGCACAAAAATAAGATATGCCCCGGCGTCGCGCGCTTTGCGGCGGCTGGATTGAACGCTTTATCAAGATGTTGTGCTTTTCATTGGCGAACCACGATGAATACTTCCTCCAATTTCATTTCCCCGGACCTCACTGAGCGGCCGCAGCCGTTGTCGGGCAACGCGATGCCGCGCTGCGGCGGGATCGCCACCATGATGCGGCTGCCGAATGTCGGATCGGCGGAAGGGCTCGACGTGTGCTTCGTCGGCGTGCCGTTCGATCTGGGGACGTCGAACCGCACGGGCGCGCGCTTCGGGCCGCGCCAGATTCGCGCGGAATCGGTGCTGCTGCGCCCGTACAACATGGCGACGCGCGCCGCGCCATTCGATTCGCTGCGCGTGGCCGATATCGGAGACGTTGCGATCAATCCGTATAACCTGCTGGATTCGATCGGCCGGATTGAGCGCGCTTACGACGAAATCCTCCAACACGGCGCGAAACCGATCACGCTGGGCGGCGATCACACGATCGCGCTGCCGATCCTGCGCGCGATTCATCGCAAGTACGGCAAGGTCGGTCTGATTCACGTCGACGCGCACGCGGACGTCAATGACACGATGATGGGCGAGAAGATCGCGCACGGTACGCCGTTCCGTCGCGCGGTCGAAGAGGGCTTGCTGGATTGCGATCGCGTGGTGCAGATCGGTCTGCGCGGTACGGGTTACGCGGCGGAAGATTTCGACTGGTGCCGCGATCAGGGCTTCCAGGTCGTGCAGGCCGAGGCGTGCTGGAATCAGTCGCTGGCGCCGCTGATGTCGCGCGTACGTGAGCAGATGGGCGACGGCCCCGTCTACATCACGTTCGATATCGACGGGATCGATCCTGCTTTCGCGCCGGGCACAGGCACGCCGGAGATCGCGGGTCTGACGGTGCCGCAGGCGCTCGAAATCATTCGCGGCGCGCGCGGCCTGAATATCGTCGGCTGCGATCTGGTGGAAGTCGCGCCGCCGTACGATCCGTTCGGCACGACGGCGCTGCTCGGCGCGAATCTCGCGTATGAACTGCTGTGTGTGCTGCCGGGCGTCGAGTATCGGCCGGCGACGCGGTAAGTCATCCATCTTTCAGGCGCCTGCATGGCGCCGCATACAGCGTGCAGGGGGCGGTTCGCGGAATCGCCCAGAAAACGCCCATAACGTCTGTTATGGGCGTTTTCATTTCTGATCGCCGCGCGTCGCAATTGGGCGTCGCGACGGTAATTTTAAGACTAGTGAGCTAGAGACTGACTGCCCGCAACGGTAGGCTGCAAGGGGTTCTGGCGCGTTTTCAACCAGAATTTTTGGATAAATCGTCAAAAACGCGCGCCCGTGAGTCTTTTATCCCAATCAGTCTCTTGCAGGGTCAAGTTATGTTCGGCGATTTTCAGAATCTCGACGCCACAGTCGATCGCTTTTCAGTCGCAGTCTCGCTGTACGGTAAAGCCGATTTCAACGAAGCGTTGGCGTTGCTCGAACCGCTGTTGAGAGCGCAGTCGGCTGACGCGCAAGTTCTCAATCTGGCCGCCGCATGACTGCTTGTCGCTGGATCGTCTGCATGATGCACAGACCTATTGGCGTCGCGCGATCGCCATCCAGCCGGATTACTGCGATGCGTACAACAACCTCGGCGTCGTGCTCAAGGAATTGGGCCGTGTGGACGAAGCCGAGGCGTGCTATCGCAACGCGCTGACCATCTCGCCGAAGCACGTGGGCGCTTATGTGAACCTCGGGCGGCTCTATGCAGAACTCGGCCGCCTGCACGAGTCAGAATCCGCCTATCTGCACGCGCTCGAACTTCAGCCTGGTGACGGCAATACCTACATGAATCTTGGCGTGCTGTACCAGAATCAGATGCGTCTTCCCGAAGCGGAGGCTGCATACAACAGCGCACTTGCCGCCAATCGGAACGACGTCAACGCACATTTCAACCTCGGCGTCGTGCTCAAGATGCAGCATCGTTTCGTCGAAGCAGAAGCCTCGTACCGCCTGGCGCTCGCGCTTCAGCCTGATTACTTCGAGGTGAAAATCAACCTCGCGCATCTGCTGCTCAACGTGGGACGCCTGGAAGAAGGATGGGCTCTGTTCGAAACCCGCTACGATCCCGCGTGGCCGCAGCGCAAGGTCGCTCCGCCACCCGTCGATTGTCCGATCTGGCAAGGCGAGCCGCTCGCGGGCAAGTCGTTGCTCGTGTGGCCCGAGCAAGGGCACGGTGACAGCCTCCAGTTCTGCCGCTATCTGCCGATGCTCAAGGCGCGTGGGCTTGCGAAGCTGAGCATCGCGTGTTCGCCCGTGCTGCAGAGTGTGTTCGAGACGATCGAAGGCGTGGACGCGTGCATTCCGCTGGACGATGAACATGACATTCCGTCGCACGATTTTGTATGTCTGACGATGAGCCTGCCGCATCGTCTGGGCACGACGCTCGCGACGATTCCGGGCGCGACGCCTTACCTGCGGGTACCGCCGGCGCGTGCGGCGAAATGGAAAGGGCGTTTGCCCGACGGCGAAGTCAAGGTAGGGCTCGTGTGGGCCGGCGATCCGCACCCCGATCAACCGGCTACCAACGCGGTCGACCGTCGCCGTTCTCTAGATGCCCGCGCCTATTTGCCCTTGCTGCGCGTGCCAGGCATCACGTTCATCAGCCTGCAAAAGGGCACGACGACGCAGCCGCAAATCGACACGCTGCCGCCGGAACTGCGTCCGTTCGATCCGATGCACGACGTGCAGGATTTCGCCGACACGGCGGCGATCATCAAGCAACTGGACCTCGTGATTACCGTCGATACGTCGATCGCGCATCTGGCGGGCGCACTGAACAAGCCGACGTGGATTCTGTCGCGCTACGACGGTTGCTGGCGCTGGCTGCATGAGCGTGACGATACGCCGTGGTATCCGCGCACGCGTCTGTTCCATCAGACTCAGCCAGGCGATTGGGAAGAAGTGATAGAGCGCGTGAGGATCGCGCTCGAGCAGTGGCCGGCGTGCGAGCGCACGCCGGCCTGAAGGAGCAACGCGTTTACGCGTAAGCCTGCTTGCGCCCCGACACCAGCGCGAGATAACAGACCGCGCCGATGACCAGCGCGGGCAGCGTCGCGCCGAGATTCGGCAGCCACTGGTTGATCGCCTGATACGCGGCGATGCCGACCGCCCACGCGATGAACGCGCTCACATGCCAGCCGCCCGAGAAGCCGTAGCGGCCTTGCGTATCGGCGAGCGCGGCGGCTTCGATTCGACGCTTGCGCACGATGAAATGATCGACCAGCACCACGCCGAACAGCGGCGCGAACACCGAACCGATCAGCAGCAGGAAGTTCTGGTACTTCGCCATCGGCACGACCAGCGCGATCAACGTGCACAGCGCGCCGAATGCGGCGGACAAAAGCGGCACGCTCGCGCGCGTCCAGAACGTACCCGTCGAGACAGCCGCCGAATGCACGTCGGCGAATGCGTTGTCGATCTCATCGATCAGCACCAGCAGCAGCGCGAGGCCGCCGCCCGCTTGTGCGAGCGCCGTCGTCAGCAGCGCATCGCCGCCCCCCGCCGCCAGGCCATACACCGCGCCGAGCGCGTAGAACCAGATATTCGCAATGCCGTAGCCGAGAATCGTGCCGCGGAACGTCTCGCCCGGCTTGCGGCCGAAGCGCGTGTAATCGGCGATCAGCGGCAGCCACGACAGCGGCATCGCGACAACCAGATCCACTGCGCCGCCGAACGACATCTCGCCATTGCCCGGACGGCGCATCAGCGCGCCGAGATCGTGCTGCGCAAGAACGGCGTAGGTGAGCCACGCGGCGCCCGCGAGCAGCAGCCAGATCCCCCACGAGCGCAGAAAGCGCCGCACGAACGAAAGCGGGCCGCTGATCGCGAGCAGTGTGGCCAGCACGCCGAAAATCAGCGTCCAGACGAGCGGCGCCGAAAAGCCGAACGCCTGTTTCGACAGCGCATCGGCGGAATCTCGCATCACGATCACTTCGAACGATCCCCAGCCGACCAGCTGGATCATGTTCAGCACGGCGGGAATCGACGCGCCGCGCACGCCGAGCGTCGGGCGCAGCGACGACATCGCGGCAAGCCCCGTGTCCGTGCCGATCACGCCCGCGAGCGCGAGCAGCACGACGCCGATCACGCTGCCGATCAGGATCGCCAGCAACGCATGCGGCAGCGACAGGCCCGGCACCAGTAGCGCGCCCGCCTGCGCGACCAGCAGCCCGATGCCGAGCGAAAACCACAGCGCGAATGCGTCGCCCGTCTTGAACGCGCGGCGCGAGTCCGGTACCGGCTTGAGCGGCGCGTAGGTCGAACCGGCCTCGCCGGCGATTGGATCCTGAACCATCGAAATTTTCCTGTCTGTCGTTGTCGTGTCGGCCGTGCGTGCGTTCGGCCTTCTTGTCCGGCTCGTGCGGTACGCGTCTTGCGGACCGCTCATCAGAAACAGCCTATAACGTTTGCCGCGGGCCTCGCCGCGCGGCGGCTGTCATAATGCACAACTCTGCATGCGCCGCAGCCCGCCGGATGACGGTTTCGCGCGGTTGCATGCCGTTCAGGGCCAAGCCGTCGCGCGGCCGGTGCTGCATTCTGTGCATCGTGACGGTTTATACCCGAAAAGCCGAGATTATCCCCAAAACGCCATGTTCGAAGAAACCCGCGCCAATGTTCCGCTCGCCGAGCGCCTGCGGCCCCGCACCATCGACGATGTCATCGGGCAAAAGCATCTGCTCGGCCCGAACAAGCCGCTGCGCGTCGCGTTCGAGTCCGGCGAAGCGCACTCGATGATCCTCTGGGGCCCGCCGGGCGTCGGCAAGACCACGCTCGCGCGGCTGATGGCGGATGCGTTCGACGCACAGTTCATCGCGTTGTCGGCGGTGCTGTCGGGCGTGAAGGACATCCGCGAAGCCGTTGAAACCGCGCAGATACATCGCGCCAACGGCCATCAGACGCTCGTGTTCGTCGACGAAGTACATCGCTTCAACAAGAGCCAGCAAGACGCATTCTTGCCGCACGTCGAGTCGGGACTGTTCGTGTTCGTCGGCGCGACGACGGAAAATCCATCGTTCGAGGTGAATAGCGCGTTGCTGTCGCGGGCGGCCGTCTACGTGCTCAAGGGCCTCGATGCCGACGAGCAGCGCGAGCTGCTTGACCGCGCGCAGAAGGAACTGGGCGGCTACACCTTCACCGACGAAGCGCGCGACGCCTTGATCGGTTCCGCCGACGGCGACGGCCGCAAGCTGCTGAACAATATGGAAATCGTCGCGCGCGCGGCGGCGCGGCAGAAGAAGACGGAACTGGACGGTGAACTGCTCGCCAGCGCGCTGTCGGAAAACCTGCGCCGCTTCGATAAAGGCGGCGACGCGTTCTACGACCAGATTAGCGCCTTGCACAAGTCGGTGCGCGGCAGCAATCCGGACGGCGCGCTGTACTGGTTCTGCCGGATGCTCGACGGCGGCGCCGACGCGCGCTACCTGTCGCGGCGTCTCGTGCGGATGGCGTGGGAAGACATCGGCCTCGCCGATCCACGCGCCGCGCGCATCGCGCTCGACGCCGCCGAAACCTACGAACGCCTCGGCACGCCCGAAGGTGAGCTGGCGCTCGCGCAGGCGGTCATCTATCTGGCTGTCGCGCCGAAGTCGAACGCGGGCTACAACGCGTACAACCAGGCGCGCAGCTTCGTCGGCAAGGACCAGTCGCGCGCCGTGCCCGTCCATCTGCGCAACGCGCCGACGAAACTGATGAAGGAACTCGGCTACGGCCACGAGTACCGCTACGCGCACGACGAACCCGACGCCTATGCCGCGGGCGAAACCTATCTGCCCGACGGCATGCGCGATCCAAACTGGTATCAGCCGACGCCGCGCGGGCTCGAAGGCAAGATCGGCGAAAAGCTGTCGCGTCTTGCCGACCTCGATGCGCAATGGCGCAGCGAGAACCGCAAGAAAAGCTGAGCCGCGCGTTGCGCCTGACCCGACAATGCCGCCGGCCAGCCGCGCCGGTGCGCTAAAATCGCCCATTCACACAACGAACTGTCGCCCCTTCCCATGCTTGACATCCAGCTGCTGCGCAAAGACATCGACGGCGTCGCGAAACGCCTCGCCGATCGCGGCTACACCCTCGACGTCGCGGCTTTCTCCGCGCTCGAAGCCGAACGCCGCGCCATCCAGACCCGTACCGAAGAGCTGCAGGCGAAGCGCAATAGTCTGTCGAAGCAGATCGGCGGGATGAAAGGGCGGGGCGAGGACACGTCGGCGGTGATGGCCGAAGTGGGCGGACTCGGCGACGAGATGAAGGCGTCGGCGGTGCAGCTCGAAGACATCCAGAAGCGTCTGTCCGACCTGCTGCTCGGCGTGCCGAACCTGCCGCACGAAAGCGTTCCCGTCGGCAACGACGAAGCGGGCAATGTGGAAGTGCGCCGTTGGGGCACGCCGCGCCAGTTCGACTTCGAGGTGAAGGATCACGTCGACGTCGGCACGCCGCTCGGCCTCGATTTCGAAACGGGCGCGAAGCTGTCGGGCGCGCGCTTCACGATGTTGCGCGGACAGATCGCGCGTCTGCACCGTGCGCTTGCGCAGTTCATGATCGACACGCACACGCAGCAGCACGGCTATACGGAAATCTACACGCCGTACATCGTCAATCCTGAAATCCTGTTCGGCACGGGCCAGTTGCCCAAGTTCGCCGACGACATGTTCCGTGTCGAAAAGGGCGGTGGCGAAAACATGGTCACGCAGTATCTGATCTCGACGTCGGAAATCTCGCTGACGAACACGGTGCGCGAGAGCATCGTCGATGCAAACGAACTGCCCATCAAGCTCACCGCGCATTCGCCGTGTTTCCGCTCGGAAGCAGGCTCGTACGGCCGCGACACACGCGGCATGATCCGTCAGCATCAGTTCGACAAGGTCGAGATGGTGCAGGTCGTTGCGCCAGACACGTCGTATGACGCGCTCGAGCAGATGGTCACCCACGCGGAGACGATCCTGCAGAAGCTCGAACTGCCGTATCGCGTGATCACGCTGTGCACGGGCGACATGGGCTTTTCGGCGACGAAGACCTATGACCTCGAAGTGTGGTTGCCGGCGCAGAACACGTATCGCGAGATCTCGAGCTGCTCGAACACGGAAGCGTTCCAGGCGCGCCGGATGCAGGCCCGCTTCCGCAACGCGCAGAACAAGCCCGAGCTCGTGCATACGCTCAACGGTTCGGGTTTGGCGGTCGGCCGGACGCTCGTCGCGGTGCTGGAGAACTTCCAGAACGCTGACGGCTCCGTGACGGTGCCGGCGGCGTTGCGTCCGTATCTGGGTGGCATCGAACGCCTCGAAGTGAAGGCGGCGTCCTGAGCGAAGTGGCCGCTTCAGATCGATCCAAGTCCTCTTCAAGTTTCTGCGAAAAAGGGCTTGGAATTAAAAAACAGGTGTTCTATAATCTTTGTCTCACGCAAGCAGCGACCCGCTTAGTGTGACGCGACAAGACCACTTTGTTGGTAAGTCAAAGAATCTGGAAAGGTGGCAGAGTGGTCGAATGCGCCGGACTCGAAATCCGGTGTACAGTTATGCTGTACCGTGGGTTCGAATCCCACCCTTTCCGCCAGATGCAAAGCGAAACAGGCCCTTCGGGGCCTGTTTTCGTTTGTGCGGCTTTTAAAGCGTCGGCATTGCTGACCTCGCCAATACGCGAGGTCGGGCGTCGCAATTTACAATGCATTCGCGTTACACACGCGTCTTCCCGCCTTTTCCGTTTCGTCTTTGCACACGGCGCTTTAGCGCATGTTCTCCCGCACATCGAGTGTCACCCGGGCGTTGCGGGCGTCTGACTATTCTTCGAACGCTTGCGCACAGTTCCATTGGTATGGTTGTTGCGCGATAGGGACCATCTGTCAACAGGATGGAGTCCACGATGACGAAACCCAAGGGAGAAGAGAACACCGAGCCTAGAGATCCGGCCGAAATTCCGCCGAACGAACTCAGCAAGCCGATCGGCGATGCGATCCCCACGCCCGTCGAGCCAGGCCTCGATCAGCCATTGCCCGAAAAGCCAAAGACGGACGATAAGGATCCGGCCGAGCCCATAGGGGACGACGACCCGCCGCCGGGCGTTCCAACGCAAGGCCCGTCCGATTTTGCATGACCTCCAGCCCCCACGTGAGATCCCAAGGGGTCCCAAAGCAGCCCGAGATATTCAGATAAACCTTCGATCATTTCGGGTTGCGCATCAATCCCTGTCATTAAAACGCATGCTTCAATAAGCATTGCCCTACGAAGCCAATGCGATAACTGACGACCGCAAGTAGTTTTTCGTTAAGAACCGCCGTGAACCTTTACTAAGGCTTACTTTCTGCATAGGATGAAGTTGCATTTTTTTCCTCCCATTGGTGCGGAAGAGTGAAGAATCGGCCGCGATAATTGACTAAAAATGATATTAAATATTCGCAGTCCATATGAAGAATCGAGTGGTTTGTCAACGGCGATTTCATTGTCTTTTGTTTGCGGCAGATCATTAAACTCGTCGGTCGACGAGATGCATCACAACAAGACGTTGTCACGGTTTCATGCGTAGAGGCAGAGGCGTCGCGCGCCCGATTCCCGCGCCGTCGCCCGGTTGCGTTGCTAACAACAACGAAGGCGCGCGCACGTGGTCACGGCAGTTCGAGTGCGAACGTCTTGAGGAACGGTAAGCCATGCACATCGCTATTTCTGCTTTGACAGTCGCGGTGGCTGCAATCGTTGTCTGGTGGTCGCTGCACCCGCGCCGCGTCGCGCCGGAACGCGCCGGGGCGTCCGTGCATATGCGCAATGGCGTGTCTGTATCGATGATGCTCAATCGCGTGATGAATCCAATTGCGCGCAGTAAAACCATGCAAGGCGCAAGCGCCTTTTTCACGTTCGCGCACCGACGGCACGGCGCGATGAACGAACTCGCGGATGTAATCGAATGCCTGCCTGTGGCGTCCGTCGTGTTCGACGAACATGGCGTGATCGTCCTCGCCAATGCGCAGGCCGAACGTCTCTTCGACTATCGGCGAGGCGTGCTGGCAGGCGCATGTGTCGGCCTCGTTGCGCCGGCGCTTTCGCACGAGCACCGCGCAGGCACCGCCCATCCGGGCCGCCCGGCCGGAACGCGCAGTCTGCGTGCGCGCCGCCGCGACGGCAGTGAGTTTCCCGCCGAAATCGCCACGAGCGCGATCCGTTATGAAGGGCGCATCGCGACTGTCGCGTTCATCACCGACATGACGGAGCGCTTCGAACTCGAACGCAATCGCCGGGAACTGGCGCACCTGACGCGCATATCGACGATGGGCGAACTCGCCGCATCGCTTGCGCACGAACTGAACCAACCTCTGACGGCGATTCTCAGCAACGGCCAGGCTGCGCAGCGCTTCATGGATCAGTCGCCGATCGACCTTGCCGAAGTGCGCGACATCCTGAAGGACATCGTCGATGACAGCGGCCGCGCGAGCGAAGTGATCCGCCGGATGCGCGCTTTCGTGAAAAAGGAAGAGCAGCAGCAACTGACGAGTCTCGATGTCGGCGGATTGCTGCGCGACGTCGCGCTGCTCGTGCATGGCGACGCCGTCGCGCGGGGCATCCACGTGTCGCACGTGATCGACGATGGCTTGCCGCCCGTGCGCGGCGACAAGGTGCAACTGCAGCAGGTGCTACTCAACCTGCTGCTCAACGCATTCGATGCCGTCAGCGAGTGCAGCTCGTCCGATCGCGCGGTGGCGCTCTTTGCGCGACCGGACAGCGAAGGCGGGGTGCGCATCGCCGTGCGCGACCGTGGACATGGACAGACGGCAGACAAGCTCGAATGCATCTTCATGCCGTTCGTCACGTCGAAGCCGCAAGGCCTGGGCCTCGGGCTGTCGATCAGCCGCTCGATCGTGCAGATCCACGGCGGCCGCCTGTGGGCCGAGAACAATTTCGACCAGGGCATGACGTTCTATGTTGCGCTGCCCGCATCGCGCGATGTGAGCAACGCTGGCGTTGCGCAGGCGGCGTCATGAACGAAGCAGCCGGGCTCGTCTACGTCGTCGACGACGACTCGTCCGTGCGCCGCGCGCTCACGCGGCTCGTCCGCTCGGCGGGTCATGAGGTCGAGGCGTACGGTTCGGCGCGCGAATTCCTCGAGCATGCGTGTGGCGAGCGCACGCCCGCTTGCGTCGTACTCGACGTGCAATTGCCCGATCTGAGCGGACTCGAGTTGCAGCGCGAGCTCGATGCGCGTCTGCCCATCGTCTTTCTGACGGGCTACGGCGACATCGCGATGACGGTCGGCGCAATCAAGGCCGGCGCGACCGATTTCCTCACCAAGCCCGTTCGCGACGACGACCTGTTGGGCGCGATCGACCTGGCGCTCGCGCGTTCCATCGAAGTATCGAAGTCGATCCACGAACTGGAAGAATTGCGCAGCCGTGTCGGACGCCTGACAGTACGCGAGCGCGAAGTGATGAATCTCGTCGTGCTCGGCCGCCTGAACAAGCAGGTGGCCTGCGAACTCGGCACGGTCGAGAAAACCGTCAAGGCGCATCGCGCGCGCGTGATGCAGAAGATGGAAGCCGGTTCGCTCGCAGAGCTGGTGCGCATCGCCGACAAGGTAGCCGTCGCTAACCCCGCCAACCACGCCTACCCGGCGAACCATTTACCCGAGCCGCCGCGCACGGATTCCTCCGCCGATGCGCGCAAGCCAGCCTCCGGCCGGATACGGGACCAAGGTCCAATACCACCGACGCCCACAGTCTCATAGTCTATTGCTGAGACGTCGACGCACCGTTTGCGTGGACGTCTCGGCTCAATAGGCTAATCAGAATGGGCACAGACAAACCATTCGTCGTTGTGGTCGACGACGATGCGTCGGTGAGCAGGGCGATCAGGCGTCTGTTGCGCTCCGTCGGGATTGCGGCCGATACGTACACGAGTGGCGACGAGTTTCTCTACGTGCTGTCGGCCACGCCTTCGTATCGTCCCGACTGCGCGATCCTCGACGTGCAGATGCCCGGCGCCAACGGGATCGAGGTGCAGCGCCGGCTGGCCGGCAGCACCCTGCCCGTTATATTCATCACCGCCCACGACGACGCCGGTGTGCGCGAGGCCGCGCTCGCGGCGGGCGCGAAGGCCTATCTGCGCAAGCCCTTCAACGACGTGCTCTTCATCAGGGCAGTGTGTGCCGTGCTCGGCATCGCTGCGCCGCTATGACGCAGCGGCCGCTTCCCCGACAGAACAGTCCGGCACAGGAGCGAGCCTGTGTGCTTGCGCAAGATCATTGCCCCGAACGGCTTATTGGACCAAGGTCCAATTGTTTTCGACCTGGCCCGATTCCACACTCGACGCATCGGACTCACCAGGCCAGGTGACGCGCATCTGGATTTGTCCGCCGCGCGATGCGCGCAATAAGCGCGACGGACGCAACCGTACCGCTTGGAAAGATTCATGATGAAACGAGCTTTTAGAAAGACGCTGATTTTCGCTACGACGTTGCTGCTGGCAGATGCAGCAGCGGCACAACAACCTATCTTCTATCCCGCCAAAGGCCAGAGCCAGCAGAAGCAGTCTAACGACACGGCGCAGTGCCACAGTTGGGCGACGCAGAACACGGGCGTCAATCCTGCCGCGCTCGCGCAGAACGCTGCGAATCAGCCGCCGCCGCCGGGGCCGTCCGGTCAGCGCCTCGGCGGCGCGGCACGCGGTGCGGCAGGCGGCGCTGCGATCGGTGCGATTGCGGGCGACGCAGGCAAAGGCGCTGCGGCGGGCGCAATCGTGGGCACGATGGCGGGCGGCGCGCGGCAACGCCGTCAGGCTGCCGCTGCTCAGGAACAACAGCAGGCCACGCAACAGCAGGCATCGCAGCAGATGGCTACCTGGAACCGCGCGGTCGCCGCCTGCATGACGGGACGCGGCTATACGGCGCAATGACATGTCGATCGAAGGGAGCCGCGAGATGAATGGTCGATCGTACGTGGGCATGTCCGGGACGGGTCGGGCTGCCGTGCTGCATAGGGGCGGCGCTGCGGCACGTGCGTCACGCTGGCCGCTGGGGGCGGTGCTCGCGTCCGTGCTGTGCCTCACCGCCTGCAAGAAAGCCCCCACCGCCCCCCCACGCCCGGCCGTCGAAGTCACCGTCGTCACGGTGCGGCAGCAGGAAACGCCCGTCGATTTCGAGTTTACCGCGCAGACGCAGAGTTCGCGCGAGGTGGAAATCCGTGCGCGCGTCGACGGCTTTCTCGAGCGGCGCATGTACACGGAAGGCACGCTCGTCAAGGAAGGCCAAGTGCTGTTCGTGATGGACAGGAAGCCCTTCGAGGCCGCGCTGCAGTCCGCCAAAGGCGCGCTCGCGCAGCAGCAGGCACGGTTACTCGTGACGAAGCAGAACCTCGCCCGCGTGATTCCGCTGGCCGCGCAGAACGCGTTGAGCAAGAAGGACCTCGACGACGCCACGGGCAACGAGAAAGCCGCCGAAGCCGCCGTGATCGCCGCGCAGGGCGAGGTGCGTACGGCCGAACTGAACCTGAGCTACTGCACGATCCGCTCGCCGCTCCTGGGGTTATCGAGCTTCGCGCGCGTGCAGGACGGCAGCTATGTGACGCCGAACCAGTCGGGGCTGCTCACCTACGTCTACCAGCTCGACCCGATGTGGGTGAACTTCAGCATCTCCGAGAACGAACTGCTGCGCTACCGCGATCAGGTCGCGAAGGGCCTGCTGCGCTTTCCGCCCGACAACCAGTTCGACGTGACGGTCATCCAGGCCGACGGCTCGGTCTATCCGCAGAAGGGCCGCATCGACTTCACGAACCCCGCATTCAGCCAGGAGACGGGCACCTTCCTCGTGCGCGCCACGTTCGCCAATCCGAAGGGCACGCTCAGGCCCGGCCAGTTCGTGCGCGCGAAGGTCTCGGGTGCGGTGCGGCCCAATGCGGTGCTGGTGCCGCAGCGCGCGGTGCTGCAGGGCGCGAAGAGCCACTTCGTGTGGGTGCTCGACCAGGACTCGAAGCCGCATCAGCGCGTGGTCGACGTCGGTGACTGGCACGGCGACGACTGGTTCGTCAACGAAGGGCTGAAGGCGGGCGAGCGCGTGGTGGTCGATGGTGCGATCCGCGTGTCGTCGGATGCGCAGATCAAGGTGGTGAGTGCGGCGCCAGGCACGCCGGCCACGCCCACCTCTGCGCCGCCTGCGGCGAGCGCCGCCGCAGCGTCCGCGCCCGCCGCCACGCTGGCGCAGACGCAAGCGCCAGCGGGCGGCAGCGCAACGCGCCCGAGCCCATGACCGGCCCGATGACCCGATGACGACCGACGCCATCCGGCGCACCCCGACCCGATGAACATCTCCCACTTCTGCATCGACCGGCCGATCTTCGCGTCGGTCATCTCGATCGTCATCACGCTGGGCGGCGCGCTGTGCATGCTCGCGCTGCCCACCGCGCAGTACCCCGACATCACCCCGCCGCAGATCACGATCTCCGCCACCTACCCGGGCGCGAGCGCCGACGTGGTCGCCAACAACGTCGCCGCGCCGATCGAGCAGCAGGTCAACGGCGCGGACAACATGATCTACATGAGTTCGTCGAGTTCCTCGACGGGCAACCTGACGATCAACGCGTACTTTCAGATCGGCACCAACCCCGAACTCGCCCAGGTCGACGTGCAGAACCGCGTGAACCTCGCGCTGCCGCAACTGCCGCAGTCCGTCACCAACCAGGGCGTGCAGGTGCAGAAGAAGTCGCAGGCGTTCATGATGGTGATCGCGATCTACTCGCCCACCGAGCGCTACGACGCCACCTACATCGCCAACTACGCGAACGTCTACGTGCTCGATGCGCTCAAGCGCATCCCGGGCGCCAACCAGTCGAGCATCTTCGGCACGCCCGACTACGCGATGCGCATCTGGCTGCGCCCCGACCGCATGGCGCAGCTGGGCATCACGGCCGCCGACGTGCAGCGCGCGGTGGCCAACCAGAACCAGCAGTTCGCCGTCGGCCGGATAGGCCAGTCGCCCACGGGCAACGCCGTCGAACAGTCGTTCGCCGTCACCACCACAGGCAGGCTGACCGAACCCAGCGAATTCGAGAACATCATCATCCGCGCGCAGAGCGGTGGTGCGGCGATCGTGCGGCTGAAGGACATCGGGCGTGCCGAACTGGGCCAGAAGGACTACTCGATCCGCAGCCGCTTCCAGGGCAAGCCTGCCACCGTGATCGCCGTCTACCAGCAGCCGGGCGCGAACGCGCTCGATGTCTCGAAGCAGGTGCGCGCCACGCTCGCCGGGATGAAGAAGTCGTTCCCCGAGGGCATCGACTACGAGATCGCGATGGACACCACCGAGTTCACGCGCGCCTCGATCACGGACGTCGTGCACACCTTCTTCGAGGCCGTCGTGCTGGTGGTGATCGTCGTGTTCGTGTTCCTGCAGAGCCTGCGCGCCACGCTGATTCCCGTGCTGGCCGTGCCCGTGTCGATCGTCGGCACCTTCATGGGGATGGAAGCACTCGGCTTCTCGATCAACATGCTCACGCTGTTCGGCATGGTGCTCGCCATCGGTATCGTGGTCGACGATGCGATCGTCGTGATCGAGAACGTCGAGCGCAACATGACCGTGCACAAGCTCGATCCGAAGACGGCCGCCAAGCAGGCGATGGATGAAGTGGCGGGCCCCGTGGTGGCGATCGTGCTGGTGCTGTGCGCCGTGTTCGTGCCCGTCGCGTTTCTCGGCGGCATCACCGGGCAGATGTACAAGCAGTTCGCCATCACGATTGCGATTTCCGTGGTGATCTCGGGCATCGTCGCGCTGACGCTCTCGCCCGCGCTCGCGGCGCTGCTGCTCAAGCCAGGGCATCACGAGAAGAAGGGTTTCTTCCGCTGGTTCGACAACCAGTTCGCGCGCATGACGTCGGGTTACACGCGCGCCGTGCGCCTCATCATCAAGCGCTTCGTGATCGCGCTGCTGCTGTTCGTCGGCATGATCGCGCTGGCCGTCGTGATGATGCGCGACATTCCCACCGCGTTCCTGCCGCCCGAGGACCAGGGCTATCTGCTGGGCGCCGTGATCATGCCCGATGCGGCGTCGCTGGACCGCACGGGGCAGGTGTCGGACCGCGTGTCCGAGTATTTCATGAAGCAGCCGGCGGTGGGCAGCATCACGACGGTGGACGGCTTCAGCATTCTCGACAGCCAGAACAAGAACAACTCGTCGACGTTCTTTGTCGGCTTCAAGAGCTTCGAGGACCGGTATTCGTCGGCCAATATCCGCACGCAGAATGCGCGCGCGGTGCTCATCGATGCGTACAAGGCGCTCTCGCAGATCCGCGAAGGCATCGTCGTGCCGCTCAATCCGCCGTCGATTCCGGGGCTGGGCACGACAGGCGGCACCGAAATGTGGATCCAGAGCAAGGGCGATGCGACGATCGCGCAGTTCGCCGCCGTCGTGGACGACTTCGTCGCGAAGGCGAAGCAGCGCCCCGAACTGACGGGCGTCACGTCGACCTTCAACGCGAACTCGCAGCAGCTGCTGGTCGACGTGGACCGCGACAAGGCCGAGACGCTCGGCGTGCCCGTGCAGGACGTCTACAGCGCGATGCAGACGATGTTCGGCTCGCTGTACGTGTCGCAGTTCAACCGCTCGAGCCGGCTGTGGCAGGTGATCCTGCAGGCCGAGCCGTCGTACCGGCTCAGGCCCGACGACCTGACGCAGATCTTCGTGCGCAGCTCGAACGGCAGCATGGTGCCGTTGAAATCGGTGGTGACCTCGCGCTACGTGACGGGGCCGGACCTGATCACGCGCTTCAACAACTTCCCGGCCGTGAAGATCACGGCGAACGCGGCGCCCGGCTACGCGTCGGGCCAGGTGATCACCGCGCTCGAAGAGGTGGGCGCGCAGATGCCGTCGGAGTACGGGGTGGCGTGGAGCGGCGAGGCGTTCGAGGCGAAGCAGTCGGGCGGCACCTCGGGCCTCGTGTTCGTGTTCGGTCTGATCATGGTGTTCCTGATTCTCGCGGCGCAGTACGAGAAGTGGAGCCTGCCGTTCGGCGTGCTGATGGCGGTGCCGTTTGCCCTCTTCGGCGCGCTGGTGGCGATCCTGCTGCGCGGGCTGAACAACGACGTGTACTTCCAGATCGGCCTCACGATGCTGGTGGCGCTGGCGGCTAAGAACGCGATCCTGATCTTCGAGTTCGCGGTGCTCAACCGCGAGGCGGGCAAGTCGGTGTTCGACGCGACCATGACGGCGGCCGAGGAGCGGCTGCGGCCGATCGTGATGACGTCGCTGGCGTTCATTCTGGGCTGCGTGCCGCTCGCGATCGCGACGGGCGCGTCGGCCAACAGCCGGCATTCGATCGGCACGGGGGTGATCGGCGGGATGCTCGGGGCCACGGCGATTGCGGTGTTCTTTATTCCGATGTTCTTTTACGTGCTCGAGACGATGTCGGAGCGCTCGGAGAAGAAGGCCAGGAAGGCCGGGGATGTGCCGCCTTTTGCGCCGGGGGCGGAGCCGCCAAAGGTGCCGCCGTCAGCGGGTGGACCCAAAGTCGGCGGTGGCCCGGCGACCAACCCGTCCGCACCGCGCGAGGGTGACTGACATGCGCCGCGCTCCGCTGACCACTCCGCTCGCCACCGGCCTTGTGTCCGCGCTATGCGTCCTTGCCCTGAGCGGTTGCCTGCTCGGGCCGAACTACTCGCGTCCTCCGCTCGACGTGCCCGCGACCTACCGCTTCCCCGACAACTACGCGGCCGACATCGCCAACACCGAATGGTGGAAGCAGTTCGACGACCCGGTGCTCGATGAACTGATCACAACCGCGCTGGCGAACAACAACGACGTGAAGATCGCCGCCGCGCGCGTCGACCAGTTCCTCGGCCAGTTCGTGACGACGCGCGCAGCGCTGTTTCCGCAGGTCGGCGCGGGCTTCGATGCCGGGCGCCAGCGTATCTCGACGTCGTCCTCGCCGCTGTTCGCGAATGTGCAGAGCCCCGTGTTCAACACGTACACGGCGGCGCTCTCGGCGTCATGGGAAATCGACCTCTTCGGCCGCAACCGGCGTCTGACGGAATCGGCACGCGCGAGCCTGCTGTCGACGGAAGAAGCGAAGCGCGGCACGGTTCTGACGCTGGTGTCGTCGGTGGCGTCGTCGTATATCAACCTGCGCAGTCTCGACCGGCAGCTGGAGATTGCGAAGGCCACCACGGCGAGCCGCGCCGAATCCGTGCACGTGTTCGATCTGCGCTTCAAGGGCGGCGAGGTCTCGCAGATGGAGCTCGCGCAGAGCCAGTCGGAATACGAGGCATCGCGTGCGGTGATTCCTCAGATCGAGGCACAGATCGCGCAGCAGGAAGACGCGCTCTCGGTGCTGCTCGGGCGCAATCCGGGCGATATCCTGCGCGGGCGCGCGCTGGCCGAACTCGCGGCGCCTGCCGTGCCGGCGGGGCTGCCGTCGGATCTGCTGGAGCGCCGTCCCGATCTGCGTCAGGCCGAGCAGGATCTCGTCGCGGCGAATGCGCAGATTGGTGCGGCCAAAGCGCTGTATTTCCCGCAGATTTCGCTGACGGGGCTGCTGGGTACGCAAAGCGGACAGTTCTCGAAGCTCTTTACGGGGCCGTCGCGCGTGTGGTCGTTTGCGGGTTCGATCGCGCAGCCGGTCTTCGAAGGCGGCGCGATCGTCGGACAGGTGAAGCAGGCCGAAGCGGTGCAGCAGCAGGCGCTGTACTCATACCGCAAGGCGATCCAGGTCGCGTTCCAGGAAGTCGACGACGCGCTGATCTCGTCGCAGAAGGTGCGTGAACAGTTCGATGTGCAGGTACGGCAGGTCGAGGCGCTGGCGACGTACGCGCATCTTGCGCGGCTGCGGTACGAAGGCGGCTACACGAGTTATATCGAAGTGCTCGATGCCGAGCGCAGCCTCTTCAACGCGCAGCTGAACCAGACGCAGACTCAGGCGGGCGTGCTGGTGTCGTATGTGAACCTGTACAAGGCGATGGGCGGCGGCTGGGTCATCACAGCCGAAGGCCTGACCACCCAGGCAGCGCAACACAGCGGCGATGCGGCCGCGCAGAGCGCGAAATGAGCGAGACGTCGTCCGCGTATCTCGGCCACGCGACGCGCACGCCAGTGATCGCCTGTCACGAATGCGATCTGCTCCAGCGCGAAAGCACCGTGCCGCCCGAAGGCGCGCTGCGTTGCTGCCGCTGCCGCGCGACCCTGTACCGGCGTCACGCGAACAGCCTCGACCGCACGCTTGCCTACGCGCTCGCCGCCTGCGTGCTGTGGATCGTGTCGAACGCGTTTCCCATCGTCGGTCTGTCGGTGAACGGCGATCTCGTCGAAACGACGCTGTTCGGCGCGGTGCGCGTGCTATACCGGGATGGCATGTGGCCGCTGTCGGCGTTGATCTTCATCACGACGATGCTGATGCCCGCGTGCCAGGCGCTCGGCCTCGTGTGGCTGCTGTTGCCGTTGCGGCTCGGGCGCACGCCGTATCGCGCGGATGCCGTGTTCCGCTCGCTGCGTGTCGCGCAGGAGTGGGGCATGACGGAGGTGCTGATCCTCGGTCTGCTCGTCGCGCTGGTGAAGCTTGCGCATATCGCGTCGGTGGTGACGGGGCCGTCGTTGTGGTCGTTCGGCGCGCTGATGCTGTTACTCGCTGCCGCCGCCTCCGCGTTCGATGCGCGCGATCTGTGGTCGCGGCTCCAGGGCGTGCCCGATGCCGGCCCCGCGTTCGACAGCGATATGCTGTTTCCTGCCGAGACGGCAGCAGCGTGCGGCCTGTGCGTGTGCCACGACTGCGGCTTGCTGACTCGCGCCGCGCCCGCGCAGGCGCGTGACGAACGCGACTACGCGAACGTGCATGCCGCCGTGCACGTGCCGGCGCATGCCACGCATTGCCCGCGCTGTGGCGCGCATCTGCATCTGCGCAAGCCCGACAGCCTCGCGCGCACCTGGGCCTGCCTGATCGCGGCGATCATCCTCTACATCCCGGCGAACGTGCTGCCCGTGATGGACACGAGCTCGCTGTTCGGCGCGCAGAAGGACACGATCATGAGCGGTGTCGTGTATCTGTGGACCTCGGGTTCGTGGCCGCTTGCGGTGCTGGTCTTCATCGCGAGCATCGCGGTGCCGATGCTGAAGATTCTCGCGATCAGCTTTCTCGCGATCTCGGCCAATTTCCGCTCCACCTGGCAGCCGGACCAGCGCGCGCGCATCTACCGGCTCGTCGAACTGGTCGGGCGCTGGTCGATGCTCGATATCTATGTGATCGCCGTGCTCACGGCGCTCGTGCAGTTCAACGCGCTCGCTACCGTGCGCGCCGGTCCTGCCGCGATCGCGTTCGGCGCGGTCGTCGTGCTGACGATGTTCGCCGCGATGTCGTTCGATCCGCGGCTCATCTGGGATGCGAGGAAAACCGAATGAACCGGCCGCCCGACCTGCCCGACACCGTCGCCGTGCCGCGCAAGCGCTGGCACATCCAGTGGATCTGGCTGGTGCCCGTCGTCGCCGTGCTGGTCGGCGTCTGGCTCGCGGTTCAGGCGGTGCTCTCGCAAGGGCCGACCATCACGATCAGCTTCAAGACAGGCGAAGGGCTCGAAGCGGGCAAGACCAAGATCAAGTTCAAGGACGTCGATATCGGCGTCGTGAAGAAGGTTGCGCTGTCGAAGGACTACAAGACCGTCGTCGCCACGGCCGAACTGACGCGCGACGCCACCGACATGCTCGTCGACGACACGCGCTTCTGGGTCGAGCGGCCGCGCGTGACGGGCGGCAACGTGTCGGGCATCAGCACATTGTTGTCAGGCGCGTTCATCGGTATGGACATTGGCCGTGCGAAGAATGAGCGGCGCGACTACACCGGACTGGAAGTGCCGCCCGTGTTCGCGAGCGACGTGCCGGGGCGCGAGTTCGTGCTGAACGCGTCGAGCCTGGCTTCGCTCGATGTCGGCTCGCCGGTCTATTTCCGCCGCCTGCGCGTCGGGCAGGTGACGTCGTACGAACTCGACAAGAACGGCGGCGGCATCACCATGCATATCTTCGTGAACGCGCCGTACGACCGCTACGTGAAGAGTGATTCGCGCTTCTGGGAAGCAGGCGGCATCGATGTCGCGCTCGGCACGGATGGTGTGAAGATCAACACGCAGTCGCTGGTGTCGATCCTGATCGGCGGGCTGGCGTTCGAAACGCCCGCGGCGTCGCTGGCACAGCCCGAAGCGCAGGCGCGCACGCCGTTCACGCTGTTCGCGACGCGCGCCGAGGCGATGAAGGTGCAGGACCGCATCGTCGATACTTATGTGCTCAATTTCAAGGAATCGGTGCGCGGCCTGACGGTGGGCGCGCCCGTCGATTTTCGCGGCATCGTGCTCGGCGAAGTGGCGGCGATCTATACGCGCTTCGATCCCGTCACGAAACAGATCAGCATTCCTGTCGAGATCAAGTTCTATCCGGAGCGCTTCACGTCGCGCTATGCGACTGGCAAGCCTGAAGACGGGCGTGTCATGCGCGATCCAAAGACGATTGCGGATTTCCTCGTGTCGCGCGGCTTCCGTGGGCAACTAAAAACGGGCAGCCTGCTGACCGGCCAATTGTATGTGTCGTTCGATTTCTTCCCGCGCGCGCCGAAGGCGACCGTCGACTGGAACCGCACGCCCGCCGAGCTGCCGACCGAGCCGAGCGGCCTGCAATCGCTGCAGGAGTCGATCAACCGGATCGTCGCGCGCATCGACAAACTGCCGATCGAGCAGATCGGCAAGAATACACAGCAGGCGCTCGCCGATGCGGGTACGCTAATGCAGAGCCTCAATACGCAGGTCGTGCCGCAGGCGAAGAGCACGTTGTCGGCGGCGCAGGCTACGCTCAATTCGGCGAATAGCGCGCTTGCGCCCGATTCGACGCTGCAGCAGGACACGAGCGACGCGATCCGCGAACTCGCGCGCACGGCTGCGTCGTTCCGCGCGCTCTCGGATTATCTGCAACGCCATCCCGAAGCGCTGCTGCGAGGCAAACAGGAGGACGCAAAGTGAAGCGATCGATGCTCCCGCCCGGCGCATGCGTTTGCGCCGCCGCCGCCATTACCTTGCTGGCCGCCTGCAGCTCGCCGCCCTCGAACTTCTATACGCTGAGTCCCGACACGACGCTCGAAAGCGCGGGCGCGCCACTGTCGGTGTCGGTCGTGGTCGGGCCCGTGACGGTGCCCGATCTGGTCGACCGGCCGCAGCTCGTGACACGCGTGTCGGGCAACGAAGTGAAGCTCAACGAGTTCGCGCGCTGGGGCGAGCCGCTCAAGAGCGGCGTGGCCGATGTGATCGCCGCCGACCTGACGCGGCTGCTCGGCTCGCAGCGCGTGTCGGTGTCGTCGCAGATGGTGGCGGGCACGGAAGCGTACCGCGTGCGCGTCGATATCCTGCAGTTCGATTCGATGCCGGGCGAGGCCGTCGCCGTCGACGCGCTGTGGACCGTGCGCGTGACGGGCCGCACGGCCTTGCTGACGGGCCGCTCGACGATACGCGAGCCGGTGCAGGGCGCGGACGATGCCGCGCTCGTCGCCGCGCACAGCCGGGCGCTCGCCGCCGTGAGCCGCGACATCGCCGCGGCGATCCGGAGCGCGCCGCCGGGTTGAGCCGCCCGGTTGAGCCGCAGATGCGCTGCGGGGTCTGAAGCGGCCGCGCGGGCAGACTCTGTACAATGGCCTGATCGACAACCGCACGCATGGCTGCATGGCTTGCGTTGCGGGCCATCCCGTGCCAGGCGAGTTGCGCCAGATGCGCGCGATGCCCGCCTGATCGCCCGTCGCACGATGACGCTGAACGCGCCGTGCCATGCATGCCGCCAACGCTTTACACGACATGGCCATCACCTACAAGACTCCCGAAGACATCGCGCGCTTGCGCATCTCAGGCCGGCTCGCCGCCGACGTGCTCGCCATGATCGGCGAGCATGTGAAGCCCGGCATCTCCACGGGCGAACTCGACGCGATCTGCCACGACTACATCGTCGACACGCAGAAGGCGATTGCCGCGAACGTCGGCTATATGGGCTTTCCGAAGACGGTGTGCACGTCGGTCAACTCCGTCGTGTGTCACGGCATTCCCGACCGCGCCGAGGTCCTCAAGGACGGCGACATCATCAACATCGACGTGGCCGTCATCAAGGACGGCTATTTCGGCGACACGAGCCGCATGTACACGGTCGGCGAGCCGAGCACGGTCGCACAGCAGCTGATCGACACGACGTATGAGGCGATGCTCGCGGGCATCCGCCAGGTCAAGCCGGGCGCGACGCTCGGCGACGTCGGTCATGCGATCCAGCAGATCGCGCAGCGCGAGGGCTTTTCGATCGTGCGCGACTACTGCGGGCACGGCATCGGCAAGGTTTATCACGAGGACCCGCAGGTGCTGCACTACGGCCAGCCGGGGCAGGGCGTGCGCCTGAAGCCGGGCATGGTGTTCACGATCGAGCCGATGATCAACGCGGGCCGCGCCGGCACGTCGGTGATGCGCGACGGCTGGACGGTCGTCACCAAAGACCGCTCGCTGTCCGCGCAATGGGAGCACATGGTCGCCGTCACCGACGACGGCTACGAGCTGCTCACGCCGTGGCCCGACGGCACGGGGCGCTACGAGGCGCCCTGATGCGCCACGAAGCGCGGCGGCGTGCCCGAGTGACCTGCAAGCTGACGGCGCTGAAAGTGTTCGTGGCCACTCGCGCACGATGCGACGCGAAACGCCTGGCCTCGCGTGTGCCGGTTTTGTAGCCGCGTGTCAACCCATGCGCGCTGGGTCGCACTGCGCCGAATTAAAGATTTGACTCACGCGTCGGTTCGGTTAAAGCTACGCGCTAGCGCTTTACCCGGATGACACAAGGGATTTAAGGGATTTTCGAACGCATGAGTCCTTCACTGACCGTTCGCCGTATCGCAGCCGATCAGGGCGTCGTCTTCCGCGAGCTTCGTACCGCCTCGCTGCGCGAAGCGCCTTACGCATTCGGCGAGACGCTGGAAGAAGCGCTGTCGGCCGATGCGTCCACGTTCGAAGAAACGGCCGCGCGGCACGCCGCGTCGGCCACGTCGACATCTTTCATCCTGTACACGGAAGGGCATCCCGCCGGTCTGATCGGCGCCTGCTTCGAGGACGCGCCCTCGCATCGCGCGTTCGTCAGCGAGTTGTGGGTCGCGCCCGCCGTGCGGCATCTGCGCGGCGGCGAGTTGCTCGTCAACACGGCAAGCGGGTGGCTCGCGGGAGCGGGCGCCACCGAAATCTACGCATGGATCGCGGACGAGAACCGCAACGCAATGCGCTTCTACGAGCGCCTCGGCTTCGGCCCGACGGGCGAACACGAGCGTATTGCGCGTGCGCCGGACCAGTTCCAGACGCTGCTCGTGCGGCACGTGCCGCAAGAAAAGGCATCCGACGATCCCGCGCACGGGCAGGCCGGTTAAACGCTTCCCAGCCCCTTTCGCCGCTTTCGATCGTTTCTCCGGGCGCGTGTTTCGCGCGCTTTCTTCCCAGTTTTTGTCGATCCGTCCGGCCCGGACCAGCACGCACGCGGCATTTTCCTGTCGCGTGAAGACTTATTGGCAAAAATGCTCACCGTTCGCCAGGACGCCTGTAAAATACGCAAAATTTTTTGCCGAACGCTATGTCGCCGAAGAAATCGCCATTTTTTGAACTGCGCAGTGGCGCGGTCGACACATTGCTGTTTGTCGTCAAGACGACCAACCTCGATGAGATGCGTGCCGAGCTGACCCGGCGCTTCGAGGCGACACCCGAATTCTTCGCGAACGACACCGTCGCGATCGACGTGCGCCGTCTCGCGGAAAACGAGCGCGTGCCGCTTGCGGACATCGCGAAGCTGCTGGACAGCGTGCGCATGCGTCCCATCGGCGTCGTCGCCGACAGCGCGCAGCACGCGTGGGCGAACGAAGCGGGGCTGCCGCTGCTCGATGCACGCGACGCTCGGGATGCTCGCGTCAGCAAGAGCAATACGGATGCAGGCGGCGACGACGCAAAGGCTGCAGCGAAAACAGACACGCCGCCCGCTGCGGATGCTGCCGCGCGCGAGCCGGAGCAAGCCGAGTCGGCTGCGGCGGAGCCCGTGCGCATCGGCACCTCGTCGCAGACGATGGTGGTCGACAAGCCGCTGCGCTCAGGCCAGCGTATCTACGCGAAGGGCGATCTCGTCGTGCTCGGCATGGTGAGCAACGGCGCCGAAGTGATCGCGGAAGGCAACATCCATATTTACGCGCCGTTGCGCGGCCGCGCTCTGGCGGGCGTGCACGGCAATCACGACGCGCGCATCTTCTGCACGTGTCTCGAACCCGAGCTGATCTCGATCGCGGGCATCTACCGGACGACCGAGAACCCGCTGCCTGCCGACGTGCATGGCAAGCCGGTGCAGATCTGGCTCGAAGATGAAAAGCTGATGATCGAACCGCTGCGGCTCACCTGACGCGTGCGCCGCGCATGCAGTGCGCGCGCTGCGCGATGGAACTCCCGCCGGACTCAATAGACGAATAGACGAACACAAGGTAAAGGGTAATGGCAAAAATCATTGTGGTGACTTCGGGCAAGGGTGGCGTAGGCAAGACGACCACGAGCGCGAGTTTCGCATCCGCGCTCGCATTGCGTGGCGCGAAAACGGCAGTGATCGATTTCGACGTGGGTCTGCGCAATCTCGATCTCATCATGGGTTGCGAGCGCCGCGTGGTGTACGACCTGATCAACGTGATCCAGGGCGAAGCCAACCTGAACCAGGCGATGATCAAGGACAAGAAGTGCGAGAACCTGTTCATCCTGCCCGCGTCGCAGACGCGCGATAAAGACGCGCTGACGATGGAAGGCGTCGAGAAGGTCATCAACGACCTGATCGCGATGGACTTCGAATACATCGTTTGCGATTCGCCGGCAGGTATCGAATCGGGCGCGCTGCTCGCGATGCATTTCGCCGACGAAGCACTGATCGTGACGAACCCGGAAGTGTCGTCGGTGCGTGATTCGGACCGCATTCTCGGCATCCTGTCGTCGAAGACCAAGCGCGCGATCGAAAGCAAGGAGCCCATCAAGGAGCATCTGCTGATCACGCGCTACAACCCGAAGCGCGTGAGCGAAGGCGAAATGCTGTCGCTCACGGATATTCAGGAAATCCTGCGCATCGACCTGATTGGCGTGATTCCGGAATCGGAAGCCGTGCTGCATGCGTCGAACCAGGGCTTGCCCGCTGTACACCTCGACGGCACCGATGTCGCCGAAGCGTACAAGGATGTCGTGTCGCGTTTCCTCGGCGAGCAGAAGTCGCTTCGCTTTACCGATTACCAGAAGCCGGGCCTGCTGCAGCGCCTCTTCGGCACCAAGTAAGGGAGGCGAACGTGATGTCCATTCTTTCGTTTTTGCTGGGCGAGAAGAAGAAGTCTGCGTCGATAGCGAAGGAACGCCTGCAGCTGATCATCGCGCATGAGCGCGTAGGCGGCAAAGCGCCCGCCGATTATCTGCCCGCGTTGCAACGTGAACTCGTTGCCGTGATCTCGAAGTACGTGAAGATTTCGGACGACGATATCCGCGTCAATCTCGAACGACACGACGACCTCGAAGTGCTCGAGGTCAAGATCGAGATTCCGCAGGCTTGAGCGGTCTGTAGCTTCTTTATCGCTTGACGCGCGTCACCGTCATCGGGTGGCGCGCTTTGCTGTGCCATCGTTTTTCGTGCGCACATTCGCTGCGCACGCTCTCCCGTCGATACCCCCGAGATAACTCCCCCGAAATAATCCGTTGCACTTGAGGGCACGCGGTAACACGTCCGCTGTCAGCCCTTTCGTCACCTCGCGCATTGAACGGACAACGCCGTCATTCGGTGCTGACACAAGAGGTGAAAACATGAACAAGTCGATTCGTCTGCTCGCAGTTTCCGCTGTGCTCGTGGTGTCCGGTCTGTCCGCCGCTGCGTCGGCGTCGGCTGAGGAAGTGATCGTCGTGGCGCCGTCCGCGCCGCCCGTCGAACGCTTCGAAGCCGCACCCGCGCCGCGCGCGGGCTATGTGTGGGACAAGGGCCACTGGCGCTGGGACCACGGCCGCTACGTGTGGGTGGCGGGTCACTGGCAGGTCGAGCGCGTCGGCTATCACTGGGTGCCGGGCCACTGGGTCGCGCATGGTCCGAACTGGCACTGGGTGCAAGGCCACTGGGCGTGATGCCCGGGTGAATCCAACGGGCTGGGATGGCGCGTGTTGACGGCATCGCGCGTGGCCATCCGCCCGTTCTCCGAACGCGCCCGAGAGCGCGCTTAATCGCAACCATCAAGGGAGTCGTCAAATGAGAAAAAGGACCTTGCTCGCGATCGCCGTGCTGGCGGTCACGTTGGCCGGTTGCGTCGTCGTGCCGGCACGCCCGGTGTATTACCATCCGGTCGGCATCGTCGTGTACTGACGATTGTGGGGAGGTCGGGCGCATCTCTGCGGGATGCGCCCGATTTTTTAGTGGCAATGGCGAAAGCCAATCTGCCGCAAGCTCATTCTTTTGCTTCGTTGCGCGTCGTCGGCTGTTCTTCGCTACGGCTTTCTTCTTCGACTGAAGGCGCCGCAGCAGATGCGGCGGGCGTCATATACCGCTTCGCCAGCGCCTCGTACAACGGCGGCGCAAACACGCTCGAAATCCGGCTCGACACGAGCGCCGTCGCCATCAGCGAAATCACGAGCGCGTGGCCGTTGATCATCTCCATCACGATCACGAACGACGTGATCGGCGACTGCGTGACAGCCGCAAGATAGCCGACCATGGCGAGCGCGATCAGCATCGGCAGCTGCATGTCGCTGAAGGCCATGTGCAGCACGTTGCCAAAGCCTGCGCCGATCGACAGCGACGGTGCGAAGATGCCGCCCGGAATCCCCGGCAGATACGAGCCGATCATCGACGCCATCTTCAGCAGCGGATAGAACACCGACAGATGCTCGGTGCCGTAGAGCAGTCCGCGCGCTTCCGCGTAGCCGCTGCCGAAGGTCGTACCGCCCGACACGAGACCGATCACCGCAATGGCCAGGCCGCACAGCGCGGCGAACGCGACGGGCCGCTCGTTGTTCAGCGAGAACAACGGCGCGGGCATCCAGCGCTCGGTGTTCAGCAGCAGCCAGCCGAACACGCCGCCCGCGATGCCCGTCACGATGCCCGTGATGACGACAGCCACCGCGAGCGAATCGGGGAAATGCGTGCCGATGTCGATCGTGCCGAAGTACGTGTAATTACCGTTCAGCCCGAGCGCGATGATCCCGGCGATGATGATGGCCGTGATCAGCACGCCGCTGGCGCGCGCCTCGAAGCTGCGTGTGAGTTCCTCGATGGCGAAGACGATGCCCGCGAGCGGCGTGTTGAAGGCCGCCGACAGGCCGGCCGCCGCGCCCGCCAGCACCAGTTGCCGTTCGATCAGTGCGTTCGAGCGCGGGTAGAGGCGGCGCAGGTTGAACATCAGCGCCGCGCCGACCTGCACGGTCGGCCCTTCGCGCCCGATCGTGAAGCCGCCGAGTATCGCGAGAAACGACACGAGGATCTTGCCGAGCAGAATGGGGAACGTGAGCAGCCGCATGCCGGCGGCGCTGGTGTTCGAATGCAGCGTCGCGATGACCTGCGGGATGCCGCTGCCTTCGGAGCCGCGAAAGAAGCGTCGGGTAAGCCAGACCGACGCCGCCGCGACGGCGGGCGTCAAAAACAACGTGAGCCACCGGTGCTCGTTCTGCAGATGGAGGAAAGCGTTGTAACCGAAGTCGATCAGCCGCGCATAGAAGACGGCCGTGAGACCGACGGCGATCGCGCCCAGCCAGAAAATGCCGTACTGACGCCACAGACGCCGTACGCGCCGGCCGATGCTCGAGGACAGCAGGGGTGTCCGTGACATGGGGAGTCGGGCTGGGAAATGGGCAAATTATAGTCGCCTCGCAGGCGGTGGCACGGCGAAAGCGGGCCGGATGGTTGCCCGAATGACCCGGCTGCGGGCGGCGGCCTGTCAAGGGAAGTAACGTCTGGTAACGACGCGGCAGGTCCGGCAAGATTTGCTGCTGCCCATTTTGCGGGCAATTGTCGGGATGGTCAGCTAAAATTGCAGATTGCTAGCAAGCAGCCACAGCAGCCACAACACGGGCCATCAATGAAGCGAATTCTCATCGTCAAAGTCACCTCCATGGGCGACGTGATACAGGCTCAGCCGATCGTATCGGATCTGAAGCGCGCGTTTCCCGGCGTCGAGGTCGACTGGGCAGTCGACGAATCGTTCGCCGAGATTGCCCGCTGGAATCCCGGCACCGACCGTGTGCTGTGCGCACCGCTGCGCCGCTTCAAGAAGGCGCGTCGCTGGTCGGATTTCAAGGCGATCTGGGAGTCGATCGCCGAACTGCGCGCGTATCGCTACGACGTCGCGCTCGATATTCACGGCGTCTACAAGAGCGCGATCATCTCGTTCCTGTCGCGCTCGCGAAAGCGCCTCGGTTATGGCAACAAGCATCTCGGCGAGCGCGGCGCCGCATTCGCCTATACGGGCCGGTTCATGCCGCCGCGCGATCGCAATGCCTGGAGCGGCATGCGCGAGACTGTCAGCACGGCGCTCGGCTATCCGCTCGATAATCCCCCTGACTACAACCTGCATATTCCCGCGCCGGCCAGGCCGCTCGTCGATACGGGCGGACGCCCGCTGGCGATGCTGTTCCACGCGGCATCCAAGGACGACAAGAAGTGGCCGGCAGCACACTGGATCGCGATCGCGCGGGACCTCGTGCGGCGGGGCTTCCATGTCGTCGTGCCGTGGGGGTCGCAGGCTGAGCGCAGCGAGGGGCTCGCGATCGTCGATCAGGTGGAAGGCGCGGAACTGCTGCCGCAACTGAGCGTGACCGAAATCGCCCAGGTGCTCGCGGCGTCGGACTTTGTGATCGGCGTGGATACGGGCTTCGTCCATCTGGCGCACGCGCTCGGCAAGCGCACCGTGATGATCTTCATCGCGACGTCGCGGGAAACGTTTGAGAATAACGTGCCGTTCCGGTCGGTTTCGATTGGGGATGGCAATTCGGTGCCGCCCGTCGCCGAGGCGCTGGCCGCCATCGATCACGTGCATGCCGACCCGCTCAGTCTCGGCGGGCAGGGCAAATCGGTCGCCGCGGCCTGAGGTCGACTGGGGAAGCGGGCGGGGCGCGAGAAAAAAGAAAAGAGGCGCACGCGCAATCGCCCAATTTCGGACGCCGTCGCGAGGCGCCTCTGAAAAGCCCGCGCCTGAAGCGCGCGGACCGAGAGGAAACCTGCAGAACAAACCTGTACAACATCCGTAAAGACCACGCGGGTGTGAACAAGTTCAACCATTTTTGATTTTTTTCGAATTTTGCGGCGACGCTTCGCGCGGGATTCGTGTCTGCCGTTTCCTTGTGACATGTGGCGATAGGTTCGCTTGATGCGCTCGCAATTGTCATTGCGCCCATTACACGCCTGTTAAAACTGTCGCTTTTCTTTTGGCTTTCGGCGGCGCGTTTCGCCGACGCTCGCGACGCATCCTGCTCCCATTCTCTCGAAGCCGCGCCCGCGAAGGCTTTCCGGGCGGCCTTCATGCGCTTTGACTCGTATCCCTGCCGTGCCGCGAGACTGTCATCGCGATGGTTCGCAGCGTAGCGGAGCGCTCGCCGCCTGTAACACAAGCCCAGTCGATGCTTACAAATTGCAACGGTCGCCCCTGTCAGGTTCGTGTTCAATCGAGGTCATTCGGGGTTCGCTCGAATAAAACGATACTGACTCGAAAGGGAGAAAAAAACGTGAAACGCTTGATCTTGGCTTTGGTGACGGGCGCGCTGCTGGCGGCATCGCTGAGCGGCTGTATCGTGGTGCCGGACGGTGGCTATCATCATCACGGCTACTACTATCGCTGATCGGGCAATGGATGCTGATGGCCGCTCAGGCCATCAGCATTTCGAAAGCGACGACGGCGGCGATGGCGGCCAGATTGGCCGCGACGGCTTCGACGACGATCCCTTTCCAGCTCGCCGGCTTGAAGCGCAGCGCGAGCAGCAGCGAGCCAAGCAGCGCCAGCGCGATGATGACGACGATATCCGCGTTGCCCAGGTGAAAGTTCATCGATGCCTCCCCGTTCAGCATGACTACATGACCGCTTGCTTTGATTCGAGTATAGGCAGGTCAAAAACGGCGGCAAGCAGGGGAGTTTCCCGGTTCTCGTTCGTACGGACTCAAGCTTCTTTGACAGGCTTACAAAACAAAAACGGCCCCGGCGCAATGCATCGCGCCGGGGCCGCTTCGCTTTCGACTTACGCCGATAGCCGATGAGTTACATCAACCGTGAATCGCGCGTTTCGCGCATGCACAGCACGCCGACCAGGCTCACCACGGCTGCCGTCGACACATACAGTCCCACCCACGACAGCCCGCCCTTCGCCGCCAGCATCTGCGCGATGTACGGCGCCACCGATGCGCCAAGAATCCCGCCCAGGTTGTACGCGACGCCCGCGCCCGTGTAACGCACGTTGGTCGGGAACAGCTCGGGCAGCAGCGCGCCCATCGGTGCAAATGTGACGCCCATCAGGAACAGCTCGATGATGAGGAACAGCTGCACGAGCGGCATCGAGCCGCTGCCGAGCAACGGCGCCATCGTGAAGCCCGACAGGATCGCGGCGATGCAGCCGACGATCAGTACCGGCTTGCGGCCGAAGCGGTCGCTGGCCCACGCGGACAGCGGCGTCGCGAGCGCCATGAAGACGACGGCGACGCACAGCATGCCGAGGAAGCTCTGACGCGAGATATGCAGCGCCGACACGCCGTACGACAGCGAGAACACCGTCGAGATGTAGAACAGCGTGTAGCAGACGACCATCGCAAGCGCGCCGAGCAGCACCGGTCCCAGATGACGGCTGAGCAGCGTCGCGACGGGCACGCGCACGCGCTCCTGGCGGTCGATCGCTGCCTGGAACGCCGGCGTTTCCGCGATTTTCAGGCGCACGTACAGGCCGAGCGCGACCAGCACCGCGCTGACGATGAACGGCACGCGCCAGCCCCAGCTGCGGAACTGCTCGTCGGACAGCGACAGCGCGAGGCCGAAGAACAGCCCGTTGGAGGCGAGAAAGCCGATCGACGGCCCGAGCTGCGGGAACATGCCGAACCAGCCGCGCTTGCCGGCGGGCGCGTTTTCAGTCGCGAGCAGGGCGGCGCCGCCCCATTCGCCGCCGAGGCCGATACCCTGGCCGAAGCGCAACACGCACAGCAAGATCGGCGCGAGGCTGCCAATCGAGTCGTAGCCGGGGACGAAGCCGATCAGCGTCGTCGACAGGCCCATGACCAGCAGCGACGCGACGAGCGTCGACTTGCGGCCGATGCGGTCGCCGAAGTGGCCGAACAGGAACGAGCCGATCGGCCGCGCGATGAACGCGATGCCGAACGTGACGAACGCCGACAGCGCTTGCGCCGTCGCCGAGCCGTGCGGGAAGAACACCGGGCCGATGACGAGCGCGGCGGCCGTTGCGTAGACGTAGAAGTCGTAGAACTCGATCGCGGTGCCGATGAAGCTCGCGAAGATCACGCGTGAAGCGTTGCTCTTTCGGTCTGCGCCGGGCTGCGCGCTAGAAAGGGGCGATGTGGACATGCAGGGTCTCCAAATGTCGTGACGCAGCCGCGGGGCGGGCGGCACGCGTTTGTGTGTCTGTTTGTGCGTCTAAGTGTGGAGCGAAGCGGGTGCGCGCGCAATTGTGCCCACAACGTGGCGAACAGCGGTGCAGGCGAACCTGCTACGCGAGACGTTGCATGTGCAACGAGTCGACAGCTTGCAACGTGCTGACGGGACTGCGCGCGTTGCGTTGCCGTCGGAGCGGGTGAAGCGGCGCGAAAGCGAAGCACGATGCAAACCGGGCGGACGCGCGCGCGGGTGGCGCGGCAACGTGACGGTCGTGCTGCGTGCGGCGGGCGGGTGAGCGCGCGGCACGCAGCGATGGCCGGAGATTCCGGCAGATGTTTAAAAAATTAAAACGAGGGCGGGCGGGGCACAGCAAGGCGGGCGCTGCGTGCCGTTGTTTGCGGCTTCGTTGGAGCGGCTTGGGTTCCGTTTCGATGCGCTTCGATTCGCTTCGATGTGCGTTTGCTGCAGGCAGCCGAACGACGGCGTCGAGCCGCCGTGTTGGCGGAAACCTTGGCCCATCGAGCGCGGTTTCAATCGATCGTTTGTGCCTGCGGCGACGCGAACGTGCGCAACTGGAACTTGCCGTTGTCGTTGAAGAGCCAGTCTTCGAACATTTCCACCTGGCCTTTCGCGTTCAGCAGTTTCGGTGGCGGCAGAGGCAAGGGCGCCGAGCGTCGCAAGGAGGTGAGCGCCGTGCTCTCCGCTTCGTCGTCGCCGTTCGTGCGAAAGACGCTCGATGCGACGATCTGTCCATTGCGATCCACGACGAACGACACGACGACGAGCGAGCGCAGCATCGCCTGCGGAGTGCCGCGCAGTACGTACGACGGGTTGCGTTCGAGGATGCGTTGCGCGACGACCGAACGGTACTGATCGAGTGTCAGGCTGTTGATCGCCGCGGGCGGTGGTGTGACGACCGCGGGTCGCTGCGGCGGCGTGACGGTGAAGTTGCAGCCTGCGCAGAGCAGCGTGAAGGCGAGTGCCGCTGTTCGCCTGAATGTCGGGTTGATGCGGCCGGGAAGCGAGAGGGTAGACATCGCAATAACTCGCATGCGAGATGTATCTTCATCGTAGACGATGCGTGTTGCGATTCAATGAGCGTTGGTACGGATGTGAGAGGTAGCGCGCATGCGCGTGGCATAGGTTGGCGTTTGGCTTGGCTTGATGAAGTTTTGCAAAGGGGCTCTGGTAATGCGCGATCCTGTTTCGATTCTCGCTTCGTAAAGCTCCACATGGACAACCTGAGTGCCTTCAACCATTTTCACGATTGGTACATGGACACAATCCATTTATCGATAGAGCGAGAGACGCTGACGCTCGGCCTGTACCTGCAAGATCAACGAGCATCGGTGTCGTTCGTTGGGACGAATCGATGCCTGCTCGAAAATCTCGGGCCTCAGAATATCGTCTATGCGATCGAGATCGTTGAGCCAGGAACGTCGCGATTTGAGAAAGCGCAGCAGATACTCGCGAAGGCTGAACGATGGACCGATGGCCAGCCGGGGATCGTGGCGCAGGTTTTCTCAACGTGCGGGGCGGAACTTGTCGTTGAGTTTGACTCTTTGGAGATAGAGTCGCAGGCAAGCTGAAGAAAAAAACTGGCGGAGGGTGTGGGATTCGAACCCACGGAGGCCGTAAAGCCTCGCCGGTTTTCAAGACCGGTGCATTCAACCGCTCTGCCAACCCTCCGAGCCCGAAATTGTAACCTGGAACGCCAGGCCCTCGGGCAACAAACCACGAACCCGCTCACGAATCCTTCAAAAACAGCTCCTGAAGATCGTTGAGGAATGCCTGGCCGAGCGGCGTCGGCGCGATCTTTTCGTAGTCGCGCGTGATCAGCCCGCGACGCTCCGCTTCCTGCAAAGCCGGCTCGATCGATGTCATCGGCAGACCTGTGCGCTCGATGAACCGATGCACCGGAAACCCTTCCACCAGCCGCAGCGCGTTCAGCATGAATTCGAACGGCAGATCGCGCGTGCCGACTTCATGTTCTTCCTGCACGGCATTGCCCGAACGCGCCTCTTCTATAAACGACGCGGGATGCTTGTAGCGCATCTGCCGCAGGATGCGGTTCGGAAACGACAGCTTCGTATGCGCGCCCGCGCCGATGCCGAGATAGTCGCCGAAGCGCCAATAGTTCAGGTTGTGCTTGCTCTGCCGATGCGGCTTCGCATACGCCGACACCTCATACCGCTCATAGCCCGCTTCGCGCGTGCGTTCGTGAATCCAGTCCTGCATATCGGCGGACGAATCGTCGTCGGGCAGCGGCGGCGGAAACTTCGCGAACAGCGTGTTCGGTTCGAGCGTCAGGTGATACAGCGACAGATGCGGCGGCGCGAACGACAGCGCCGTTTCGATATCGGCCTGACACTCCGCCAAAGTCTGCTTCGGCAGCGCGAACATCAGGTCGAGATTGAAGTTATCGAACGTCGTCGCGGCAACCTCGACGGCATGGCGCGCCTGCGTCGCATCGTGAATGCGGCCGAGCGCCTTCAGATGCGTCTCGTTGAAGCTCTGGATGCCAACCGACAACCGGTTCACGCCGCTCGCGCGAAACTGCGCGAACTTGTCGGCTTCGAACGTGCCGGGATTCGCTTCGAGCGTGATTTCGGCGTCGGCATCGAGCGGCAGCAGCGCGCGCACGTCGGACAAGAGGCGATCGAGCCCCTTCGCCGACATCAGACTCGGCGTCCCGCCGCCGATGAACACCGTATGCACCTGCCGTCCCCACACGAGCGGCAGCGCCTGTTCGAGATCGCTGCGCAGCGCGTCGAGGTAATCGTCTTCGGGAAACGCGCCGCCTTTCGACTCGTGCGAGTTGAAGTCGCAGTACGGACACTTGCGCACGCACCACGGAAAGTGCACATAAAGAGCGAGCGGCGGCAGCGATGTCAAACGGATGCTGCCGGGCGACGTGAACGCCTTGATGACGCCGGCTCCCGTCGTTGATGCGTGGCTCACGCTTCCTCCTTCAGCCGCGCGAACAGCTGTTGCAACGCAATCGCGCGATGGCTGCTCGCGTTCTTCACGGCAGGCTCGAGTTCGGCCGCTGTCGCGTTCAGCGCCGGCAAAAAGAAGTACGGGTCGTAGCCGAAGCCGTTCGCGCCGCGCGGCGCATCGAGCATCTCGCCGTGCCAGCGGCCTTCGGCGATCAGCGGCTCGGGGTCGTCGGCATGGCGCACGAGCGCGAGCACGCAGAAGTAGTACGCGCGCCGGTCGCTCACGCCCTTCAGTTGCTCGACGAGGTGCGCGTTGTTCGCCGCGTCGCTTTTCTCACCGCCCGCGAGTTGCGCATAACGCGCCGAATAAACGCCAGGCGCGCCGCGCAATATGCGCACGCACAGGCCGGAATCGTCGGCGATTGCGGGCAGGCCCGTCAGCTTCGATGCGTGACGCGCCTTTGTCAGCGCGTTCTCGACGAAGGTCGGATGCGGCTCTTCCGCCTCCGGCACGTTCAGCGCGCCTTGCGGGATCAGCTCGATACCCGCCGTGCCGAACAGCGCCGCGAACTCGCGCAGTTTGCCCGCGTTGTTCGACGCGAGCACGATCCTGCCCAGCGGGTTGTCTTTTCGATCAGTCACCCTTCAACTCCAATGCTTCCTTTTGCTTCTCGATCAGCGTCCTGATGCCGCCTTGCGCGAGATCGAGCAGCTTGTTCATCTCATCGCGTGAAAACGGCACGCCTTCCGCCGTCCCCTGGATTTCGACGAAGCCGCCGTCGCCCGTCATCACGACGTTCATGTCGGTGTCGCACTGCGAGTCTTCGTCGTAGTCGAGGTCGAGCACGGGCAGGCCGTCGAACACGCCGACGGAAATGGCCGCGACGTAATCGTTGATCGGCGACGCTTCGATGCGGCCCGTTGCGAGCAGCTTCGCGACGGCGTCGTGCGCGGCGACGAACGCGCCCGTGATGCTCGCCGTGCGGGTGCCGCCGTCGGCCTGGATCACGTCGCAATCGATATTGATCGTGCGCGCGCCGAGCCGTTCGAGATCGAACACCGAGCGCAGCGCGCGGCCGATCAAACGCTGGATTTCCTGCGTGCGGCCCGTCTGCTTGCCGCGCGCGGCTTCGCGGTCGCTGCGCGTGTGCGTCGCGCGCGGCAGCATGCCGTATTCGGCCGTCAACCATCCCTGGCCGCGGTCGCGCAGAAACCCGGGCACGCTTTCGGCGACGCTCGCCGTGCAGATCACCTTGGTGTCGCCGAATTCGACCAGCACGGAGCCTTCCGCGTGCTTCGTGTAATGGCGCGTGATGCGCACGTCGCGCAGCTGATCGGCGGCGCGGCCGCTGGGGCGTTTCGTGATGTCGTTCATCGTCGGAATTGAAGGGAATGAAGGGGAAGAGAGGGCGGAAGGAAACCGCAATTTTACCGCCGATCGCGCCGCCGCCGCCCGTGCGCTTCAACCCGATGCGCCGCGCCGGGAGCGCTGCCTGGCAGCTCGCCGGCCAACGCGTCACGAAAGCCGTCTGCCCGGGCTTACCCGAAAGCCGCTTCCGGCAGGTGTCGCCGGTAAAGATGGGATAATGCGCGTTCCCCGCCTCGCGTCTCGTAAACGCCGGGCGACTCGAATCCCTGGTCGTGCGATGTGATGTTCGCGCGACCACAATCGCGAGACCTATCATGATCTACAGTATGACTGGCTATGCGAGCGCCACGCGCGAACTCGCAGCGGCAACGGGCAACGGCGGCATCAGCGTATCCGTCGAATTGCGCACGGTGAACTCGCGCTTTCTCGATCTCAACTTCCGGATGCCGGAAGACGTGCGTGTCTGCGAGCCGACGCTGCGCGAAATGCTGATGAGCAAGCTGTCGCGCGGCAAGGTCGATATCCGTATCAACCTGCAGCGCAGCGAGCAGTCGGCGAACGCAGGCGCGGTCAATCGCGACGCGCTGCAACAGCTTGCCTTGCTCGAGCGGTCGGTGCTCGCGGCGTTTCCTGAAGCGGGCCGTCTGCGCACGGGCGAAATCCTGCGCTGGCCGGGCGTACTGGCCGAGAGCGGCGTGTCTCCGGAAGTGCTGCGCGATGCCGTGCTCGAATGCGGCAAGCAGGCAATCGGCGATCTGATCGATGTGCGCGGCCGCGAAGGCGCGCAACTCGCGACGATGCTGCTGAACAACGTCAGCGAGATGGAAGCCATCGTCACGAAGATCACGCCGCTCGTGCCGGAGTTGATCGCGAAGCATCAGCAGAAGATCGTCGAGCGTTTGCAGGAAGCGCTTGGCATCGCCGCGCCCGACCAGTCGGCGACGATCGTGTCGCGCGAAGAGATCGCCGAGCGCATCCGTCAGGAAGTGACGATGTACGGAATTCGTATCGACATCGCGGAAGAACTGTCGCGCCTCACCGCGCACCTGAACGAAACGCGCCACGTGATTCAAAAGGGCGGCAAGGTCGGCAAGCGTCTGGACTTCATGATGCAGGAGCTGAACCGCGAAGCGAACACGCTGGGCTCGAAAGCGGCCGCGAAGGAACTTGCAGATTCTTCGATGACGCTCAAGCTGCTCATCGAACAGATGCGCGAACAAGTACAAAACCTGGAGTAATAGGGGAGTCTCACCAGCATGACCGAAACCAAACGCGAAAGCAGCGCACCGCGCAATCCGTACGCAGGCGTCTATCCCGGCAACCTGTTCATGGTTGTCGCGCCGTCGGGCGCCGGCAAGTCGACGCTCGTCAACGCGCTGCTCGCGCGCGACCCGGCGATCCGTCTGTCGATTTCGTACACCACGCGCCCGCCGCGTCCGAAGGAGCAGGACGGCGAGCACTATCACTTCACGACCATCGAAGATTTTCTCCAGCGTCACGACGCGGGCGAGTTCCTCGAAAGCGCGGAAGTGCACGGCAACTACTACGCGACCTCGCGTGTGTGGATCGAAGAGCAGATGAAAAGCGGCCATGACGTGCTGCTCGAAATCGACTGGCAGGGCGCGCAGCAGGTGAAGAAGCAGTTCCGCAATGCCGTCGAGATTTTCATTTTGCCGCCGTCGCTCGAAGCGCTCGAAGAGCGTCTGAAGAAGCGCGGCCAGGACGAGCCGAACGTGATCACGCGACGTCTTCTCGCAGCGGGCAGCGAGATGGCGCACGCGGCGGAAGCGGAGTATGTCGTGATCAACGAAAACTTCGATCGCGCGCTGGCTGAACTGCAATGCCTCGTGTCGGCGACGCGCTCGCGCTTCGCATCGCAATACGCGCGCCACACGGACCTCTTCATGCAGCTCGGCATTCACTTGCCGCACGCGTGATACGGGCGAGGTCGGAAGGACATAAGGTAGAATAACCAACATACAGAGAAGGAATTTTCAACATGGCCCGCATTACCGTCGAAGACTGTCTGAAACAGATCCCGAATCGCTTTGAACTGGCGCTTGCTGCGACCTATCGCGCACGTCAGCTCGCTCAAGGCCACACGCCGAAAATCGAAAGCCGCGACAAGCCCACCGTGGTCGCGTTGCGTGAGATTGCGGCCGGCCAGGTTGGCGTCGAAATGCTGAAGAAGGTGCCCGTCTAAGGCACGCTCCAACGTTTGATCGTCATGTAACTCAACCCAATGCGTGCAGACGGCACTATCGACACGGAGGCGACCATGAGCACCGACCCCTCGCCATCCGCAACGGAAGTGGACCACGCTGCCCACGAACACGATAGCGACTCGCCATCGTCTGCACGCAAGTACATCGACGCGGTCCTCGAACAATCGTTTCGCCATCTGTTCGGACCAACCGCCACGCCGGAGCAGCCGCGCCGGCATGACGTCGTCTCCATCGCCAAGCTGACTACCGCGCTTTCGGACTACCTGAGCCCGGAAGAGATCAAAGAGGTCAAGGCGGCCTTCCACTTCAGCGACGAAGCCCACCTCGGGCAATACCGTCAAAGCGGCGAGCCCTACATCACGCACCCGGTTGCCGTCGCGGAAACGTGCGCGTCCTGGAAGCTCGACGCGCAGTCCATCATGGCGGCGCTGCTGCACGACGTGATGGAAGATCAGGGCGTGACCAAGACCGAACTCGCGGAGCGGTTCGGCCCGAAGGTCGCAGAACTGGTCGACGGGTTGTCGAAGCTGGACAAGATGGAGTTTCGCAGCCGCGAGGAAGCGCAGGCGGAGAACTTCCGCAAGATGCTGCTCGCGATGGCGCGCGACGTGCGCGTGATTCTCGTGAAGCTCGCGGACCGGCTTCACAACATGCGTACGCTCGGCGCCGTGCCGCCGGAAAAGCGCCGCCGCGTCGCGCGCGAAACGCTCGATATCTACGCGCCGATCGCGCACCGGCTCGGCCTGAACAATACCTATCGCGAGCTGCAGGACCTGAGCTTCGCGAACTTCAATCCGCACCGTTACGCGACGCTGGAAAAAGCGGTGAAGGCTGCGCGCGGCAATCGCCGCGAAGTGGTCGGCAAGATTCTCGAATCCGTCCAGCGCGCAATTTCGGACGCGAAGCTCGACGCCGAAGTGACGGGCCGCGAGAAAACCATCTTCAGCATCTACAAGAAGATGCGCGACAAGCAGTTGTCGTTCTCGCAGGTGCTCGATGTGTACGGCTTCCGCGTGGTCGTCGAGAATCCGCTCGAATGCTACACCTGCCTCGGTGCGCTGCATGCGCTCTACAAGCCGGTGCCGGGCAAGTTCAAGGACTACATCGCGATTCCGAAGGTCAACGGCTATCAGTCGCTGCACACCACGCTGGTCGGCCCGTTTGGCGCGCCGATCGAATTCCAGGTGCGCACGCGCAAGATGCACGAGATCGCGGAAGCGGGCGTCGCTGCGCACTGGCTGTACAAGAACGGCGGCGCCGATCTGAACGACGTGCAGAAGCGCGCGCATCAGTGGCTCAAGTCGCTGCTCGACATTCAGAGCGAAGTCGGCGATTCGAGTGAATTCCTCGAACACGTGAAGATCGACCTCTTCCCGGATGCCGTCTACGTGTTTACGCCGAAGTCGAAGATCATGGCGCTGCCGCGCGGCGCCACGGCGCTCGACTTCGCGTATTCGATCCACAGCGACCTGGGCAACCAGTGTGTCGCGGTGAAGATCAACAATGAACTGCTGCCGCTGCGTACCGAGTTGAAGAGCGGCGATATCGTCGAAGTGATCACGGCGCCGTATTCGAAGCCGAACCCCGCGTGGCTCGGCTTCGTGCGCACCGGCAAGGCGCGCACTGCGATCCGCCACTATCTGAAGACGATGCGCCTGAACGAGTCGGTGCAGCTGGGCGAACGTCTCGTCGATCAGTCGCTCAAGGGCTATGGGCTCGCGCTCTCCGACGTCACGCCGGAAGTGTGGGACAAGCTCGTGCTATGGACGGGCAACAAGAACCGCCAGGAAATCTTCGCGGATATCGGTCTTGGTAGGCGTGTGGCGGCCGTGATGGCCAAACGGATCGAAGTGCTGATGAACGGCCGCGAGGGTCACGACGGCGACGACGACCACCCGCGCGAGCATGGCACGTCGACTGCGCCGCCCGTGGTCATCACGGGCACGGAAGGGATGTCGGTGCAGTTGTCGGCGTGCTGCCGCCCGATTCCCGGCGACGACATCATGGGCTACATCGGCATCGGCCTCGGTATGGCGATTCACACTACCGATTGCCGCGTCGCGCAACGCATTCACCGGCGTGATCCGGGCCGCTGGATCGACGTCGCATGGGCGCCGCAGCCGGGCCGCCTGTTCGATGTCGCGATCAAGGTGCTGGTCAAGAATACGAAGGGCGTGTTCGCACGCGTTGCCGCGGATATCACGTCCGCCGACGCGAACATCGTTCACATTGCGATGGACGAAGACCAGTCGCAGGAATCGACGGTGCTGCGCTTCGTCATCCAGGTCAGCGACCGCGTGCATCTGGCCAACGTGATGCGCCGCGTGCGGACCAATCTCGACGTGATGCGCATCGCGCGCGAACGGCCGAGCGAAGAAGGGCATCGTCATCACGACGGCGGCATGCGGATCGACCGCGAGCGCGCCGATTACTGAAATCGAAGTTGGGAGGCGGGCGCGTCGCTTGCACTTGTTTTGCACGATGACGCTCTGCCTTTGCCTGTCCACAGGAACAACGCGATGAACGTAGCTGATCTCTCCGATCTGGCGCTCGACTACTGGGTCGCGCGCAGCCTGCACGACTTCGTGCGCGAAATCTACTTTACCGACAGCGGGCGCGTCGTCTCGATACGCGGCAACGATCGTGGCCGTCCGTGGGATGGGCGCTTCACGCCGTCGACGTCATGGGAGGCGGCGGCCGTCGTGCTCGAGCGCGCGCAGCGGCTCGAAGTGCGCGAGCGCACGCGCGACGGCGCGGCACATTGCGTCGCGGACTTCGAGGGCGGCCACCGGACGGTGTCCGCGCATGGCGAATCGCTGCGTATCGCGCTTCTGAGGGCGTTCGTGAGCAGCCAGTTCGGCGATACCGTCGACGATGTTCTCCGTCAGCCCCAGTCGCTGTTTGGCACGCGTGCGACGCCGATCGGCGAGCAGACGGCGGCGCTGGGCGTCGAGAACGAGCTGCCGAAACCGGATGGCGAGATCGGTGATATCAAGTCGGCGCCGCGCTGAAGCGACGGGCCGTTCGTTGTCGCCAGAACGCTCGCCGCTGACAGAGAAAAGCAGGAAGGGAAAAGACAAAGGGCCTTCCGGATGGAAGGCCCTTCATGGGTGGTGCGGCTGGCAGGATTCGAACCCACGACCCCTTGGTTCGTAGCCAAGTACTCTATCCAACTGAGCTACAGCCGCACGCTAAACTTGAACTGCTCGGGCAACGCATGCTGCTTTGCGTACACCCCGGTGAAACGAAAGGGCCTTCCCGGAGGAAGGCCCTCGTAAAAAGTGGCGCGGCTGGCAGGATTCGAACCCACGACCCCTTGGTTCGTAGCCAAGTACTCTATCCAACTGAGCTACAGCCGCACGCAGAAATGAGATTATAGCAAGGTATCGGAAAAAGGGAAGGGGCGCCCGGGAAATTTGTGACAGCAGCCGTATCATGTAGGCTAGAGATGCGGATGTCCGCTTCAATGCTGAACCACCATGAATAAAGCCTTTGTCAAAGAATCGACTGACGAGAACGACGACGATCTCGAAGCCGCGCAACCCGACATGCCCGCGGGTGCGAAGAACTACATCACGCCCGCCGGCTACCGGCGACTGCGTGACGAGTTGCTGCACCTGATCGACGAGGCGCGGCCGGAAGTGGTGAAGCTGGTGTCGTGGGCGGCGTCGAACGGCGACCGTTCGGAGAACGGCGATTACATCTACGGCAAGCGGAGGCTGCGCGAGATCGACCGGCGTATCCGCTTTCTCACCAAGCGTATCGATCTCGCCGAAGTCGTGAACAGCAGCCGCCAGGAAAACACGGATCAGGTGTTTTTCGGTGCGACCGTCGAATACGCGACGGAAGACGGCGAGACGCATACGGTGAGGATCGTGGGCATCGATGAGGTGAATCTGGATGAAGGGCACGTCAGCTGGATTTCGCCTATCGCGCGTGCGCTGCTGAAGTCGAAGGTCGGCGATCAGGTGACGTTGCATACGCCTGCCGGGCCGCAGCCGATCGACGTGCTCGACGTAGCGTATCCGACGCGTGAAGAAGAGGAGGCTTGAGTCCTCTCCCGTCTGAGAACGCGTAGGCCAATGCCGCAGGAAGCGGGCTCGACCGAACGCCGAAGCCCGGACGAAAAAAAGGCGCCGCAAGCGGCGCCTTTTTCATGCTGCAAGTACTGCTGATGCTTAGAAGCGGTGACGCAGACCAGCCGTCACAGCAACTTGCTTCTCGTTCGCCGACGCGTTCAGGCCATTGATGTTGGCGTTGACGAGCGAGTTTTCGCTGACTTGCTGGTATTCGCCCTGCAGGTACACGTCGGTACGCTTCGACAGCGCGTAAGCCGTTTGCAGGTTGAACTGGTTCCAGTGCGGGTGCTCGCCACCCAGGCTTGCCTTCGTGTACGTGTACGAGCCAGCGATGCTGATTGCCGGCGTCAGAGCGTAGCGTGCGTTCGCTTCGTAGTTCTGGAAGTGACCGCTGTCGCCGCCGAAACGGTTCTGCAGGCCCTGGTTGCCCGATGCGCCCTGGTTGATGCCAGCCATCTTCGACAGGTTCGTTTGCGAGTACACGAGGCCGACCGTTGCCGGGCCGAACGTGTAGTTGCCGCCTGCGCCCCACGTTTGCTGGCGGCCAGCGAAGAACGTGTTGTCGCCGTTGACTGCGCCGCCGGTGTTAAACGCAGCAGCTGAGCCCGTCGCGCCGTTGCTGTTCAGTTGCAGGTAAGCAGCAGCGAAGTTGAAGCCGGCGAAGCTGTACGACGCACCCGCGCTGTATGCACGGTTGTTCGAGAAGCCGTCAGCCTGGTTCGAGAAGCCGTACAACGCGCCGAACTTGAAGCCCGCGTAGTTCGCGCTCTGGTACTTGACCGAGTTGTTGACGCGGAACGAGTTGTTCAGGTTGTCGTTGTCGAACGGGTGGGCGAACTGCGTGCCACCGTATTGCGTGCCCGTCAGCGACAGCGGACCAACGTAGTCGACCATGCTGTCATATTGACGGCCGAGGGTCACAGCGCCGAACTGCTCGCTTGCCAGACCAACGAACGCCTGACGGCCGAACAGACGGCTTTGCTGCTTGAGCGTGCCGTCATTGATGCCGAAACCGTTTTCCAACGTGAAGATAGCCTTCAGGCCGCCGCCGAGGTCTTCAGCGCCACGCAGGCCGAAACGGCTGCCGTTCACCGAGCCGCTCGTCATCTGGACGTTGCTGTGACCTTGGCCCGGAGCAGTTGCCTGGTTGTTGGTATACGTGATGCCGGCGTCGATCAGGCCGTACAGCGTGACGCTGCTTTGAGCGTGCGCAGCGGTTGCGAAAACGCCCGAGAGGGCCGCGACCATGAGAGTCTTTTTCATCTTTGTAACTCCGAGAACAGGATGGGTTTTGGAAACCCAGGCTTGAAGGAAACTTCACGCGAATGCTGCGAGAGGCAAGGTCGCGTGAACAACGCACGGTGACCGACGTGCGTTCGTTTCCGGGTAGGCAAAGTGTAGAGACGTGACCCGCCCGATGGCCGTTCCGAAATCAGCAATAAAGTATTACGTGATAGGAAATTATCGAGATGGAGGCTTAAAGCCTTATTGATAAAGGCTTTGCGGCCGATTGGCTCGTGCCAGCCCCAGGTGTCAACCTTTGCGCGTTGTTCAATTACGACATGAAATGACGTGCAAAAACAACGCAAAAATCGCTGAATCGCGATTGTTGTCAGCTCTGCAATAGTTGATTGCGAGAGTCGAAGCTAATCAAATCCACCACGGGCGCTATACTGAAATCTCTGCTTTTCGAAGCAGACTTTTTCGTTGACGAAAAAGATCTCCAAACCTTTGTCGGCGCGACTTCTCAAGAGTCGCGCTTTTTTTTGCTTTTTTGCCTCCGGCTACTGCGTTGACTTATTGACGCTTTCCATCCGGGCTAACCGGGGCGAATTCGAGTCCCGGCGTCAAGGTCCAATCTTCGATCACGTAATGACGCGCGTCCATTGGGGATGACAGCAGGTTCTGCCAGTGGTCGCCGTGCCACATCGGGTCGAACTCCAGCAGGGACGGGCGTTGCGAAGCTGTTTCGGAGAGCGGTGCGCCCTTCGTGGATGGCAACAGTTGTGCGGCGATGCGGCGAAGGGTATCGAACAACATGGCATTTCTCCGATTGCAAACTGCTGGCTGAAATCTTGCGTTTGACAGTTCACCTTAACAAGTCGTGAAAACACTTACGAATGACACGTTTTGTTACATACCGGAAAAGTTTTCTGACATCTAATTGTTAGACAAGTCAGATCGGCAATTCAGACCGGTTGGAATTATGAGCCAGCTGAATAATTCCTGACTTTATGTTCGCTTTAACAGCGCATTTGACGTGCATCCAGTTTTCGATTTGAAACCGCTTGACGCTTATATCCGCTTCCCCTTATAAATGCCTTGCTGGATTTCCGATGGCGAAACCTTGATTGTGCATCGCGCATATATTCACGGTTTGCGGAATCGTGAATCGTAATCGGCATTAACGGCATTACCTGTCTTATCAAATTGAGGAAAAGTGGAACATGGAAACTGGTATCGTCAAATGGTTCAACGATGCTAAGGGCTTCGGCTTCATCACGTCCGACGCGGGCGGCGAGGACCTCTTCGCGCACTTCTCGGAAATCCGCGCGGACGGCTTCAAGTCGCTGAAGGAGAACCAGCGCGTGTCGTTCGAGGTGAAGGCTGGACCCAAGGGCAAGCAGGCTGCGAACATCCAGCCGCTGTAATACGCGGCCGAGCCGCTGGCTCTCAGGATAAACCCTCGTTCACGAGGGTTTTTTATTGCCTGCAATCCAGAATTAATCCGCTCCCAAGTCAGTCCGAAGGAGAATGCTGTTCGAAAACGCCCGACAGTTTCTTTCGACCGCACATCAATATGTCATATTCGTGTAATCCCTGATTGATGATTTATTTATGGTCACTCAGTCGAATAAACGTATTCCCATCGGCCCCTTCACCGATCGTGCATCATTTCCCGCTGTTCGACATTGCCCGCGCAACGGCCGCCGCCGATAGGGCATACTTGTGCAAAGTTATGCATTGCACAGTTTCCTCACATGTCTGAACTGCTTCTGTTTGAACCGGCCCTCGATGTGCCGATTGTTTTTGTCGACCTGGAAACGACGGGTGGTTCCGTCGGCGATCACCGGATCACTGAAATCGGCGTCGTCGAACTGGGGCCGGATGGTGCGTCCACGTGGACCACGCTCGTTGACCCCGGCCAGCCGATCCCGCCTTTCATCCAGCAGTTGACGGGCATCACCAACGCGATGGTGCGCGGCGCGCCCACCTTCGAGTCGATTGCCGCCGATCTTTTCGCGCGGCTCGACGGCAAGCTTTTCATTGCGCATAACGCGAACTTCGACCGTGGATTTTTGCGCAGCGAGTTCCAGCGCGTGGGCTTCACGTTCAATCCCGATATGTTGTGCACCGTGCGTCTTTCGCGCGCGCTGTTTCCTGCCGAAAAGCGTCACGGCCTCGACGCGCTCGTGGAACGGCATGCGCTCGTGCCGTCGGACCGGCACCGCGCGCTTGCCGATGCCGATCTGCTCTGGCAGTTCTGGCAGCGGTTGCACGGCCTCGTTCCCGTCGAGGTGCTGCGTGCGCAAATCGACAAGACCATGCGCCGGTTCCGGATCGCGGGTGATATCACGGAAGAACTGCTCGATACCGCGCCTGCCGGCTGCGGCGTCTACGCGTTCTATGGCGAGAACGACGCGCCGCTATACGTCGGACGAAGCGTGCGCGTGCGCCAGCGTCTGCGCACGCATCTGACGGGCGAGCGCCGTTCGTCGAAAGAGTTGAAGCTCGCACAGCAGGTGCGCCGCGTCGAGTGGCGCGGCACAGGCGGGGAAATCGGCGCGCTGCTTGCCGAAGCGCAAATGATCGCGGCGCTTCGCCCGCCGCATAACCGCGTGCCGCGCGTGAGCCGCGCCGATCCCGTTGACGCCCCCTGGCCTTACGACGGCGCAATCGCGTTCGAGGAGCGGGACGCGGCCGAGGGGGCGCGCGTGTTCCATGTCGTGGATCAGTGGCGCTATCTTGGACACGCGCCGTCGCTGGCCGAGGCATCGACGCTGCTCGCCGCGAGCGTCCTTGGCGCGTTCGAGCTATCGACGTGGCGCGTTCTGCAGTCGCATCTCGCACGCGGCCTGAGTGTGCTGCCGCTCAGCCGTCAGGCCGTCCAGCCCGAGGCAGGCGCCAGCCTCGCAGCGGCGCCCGCCGACGCAGCCTAGCCCGTCGCTCCGACACCGCCCGATTCGCACACGTGCCCGAGCGCGCGCGTCAGCGCTGCATTGCGGGTGTTGTCGTAGCGAGTGAGCGACTTCCAGTTGTCGATGCCGCGCGCCACGCGCGTCGGGCAATCGTCCTGCGCGCGCAGCGTCTGAACGCGCGCGAGCGCGGTGATCAGCGATTGCGTCAACTTATCCAGCTGTGGCCTGAGGCTCGTCGCGAGATCCGGCGCCGCGCCTTCGGGCGGGCGGCTTGCGCGCCACGTGTCGAAGAGTGCGTTCTGCACTTCCTTGCTCGCATCGATCTGATCCTGGAAAAACTCATGCGCGAACGCCGGGTCCACGCCAGCGCGCGCTGCGCGCTTTTCGACGTCGGCGAGCAAGGCCTGCTCGCGCGGCGTATCGGTGATCGGCTGATGATGCGCCCACTTGTAACGCGCGACAGGCTCGGCAAGCGACAGTCGCTGCGACACGAGTGCAATCAGATTCGTCAGCGCGGTGTCGTCGCCGTCGGCGCGGGCGGATACCGGCGTGAAGGCGAGGGCTGAAGCGAACAGGATCGCGCCAAGCGCGCCGATGAGATTCGGACGGGTCATTGAGCTTGATGCAGCACGCGGCCGCCTAAGAGATAAAGGAAAAGACAGAAGAATAGACGAAGCGCGGGAAGATGCGCCATGCATGCGCAACATGCGCAGGCAAAGCGAAGAAGAGGAGGGGTGAGTGTCGAACTCGAACGGACGCGCGAACCCGCGACACAATGACGCGTCGTCAGCGGCGCTCAGCAGAACGAAATCAGCGTTGAGCCAGGCCGGAACATCGGCGCGCGCCAACGCCACGCGTCAATCAATGAAGCGTGTAGACGCGCATCAGCACTACGCGCATGCATCCGCTGCGCGACCCCCGATGCTGCAATGCACAGATCGACCGTTACTTCGACTCGCACATCTTGCGTTGTTCGTCAAAGAACGCGCGAACATGCTCGGGCAGTTCCGCGACCAGAAACTCAACGCCTGCAGGTTCCGGATCCGGGCTGAGCACCTTGTCGGGGGTCGGAATCTTTGGCGGTCTGCTATCCATGATGGGTTCTCCTTTACGAATTCATTATGTCCCTCAGCACGCGTGGCGTACCAGCGCTGCCGCATACAGCCGATGTTTTGGCGCGCTCTTTGTTGCTTTAACGGCACACGCTCCCAGGGATTGAAGCGCCTTGTTTAAAATTTGACGATTGTCGGTATTGCAGTACGTCTAAAGACTGTCTCGCGGCCGCTTGCTATACTGCGCGCGCTCACTTTTTCCAAGTCGCGATGACACGTTCGACACGCTGGATCGGCCTCGTATGGCTGGCGCTGGTACTCAATGTACTGTCGCCTGTCATCGGCTATGCGCGTGCTCCGGGCGCTCAAGGCCCGCTATCCGTCGAGCTTTGTCACGCAGCCGGTGCGCAGAACGTCGTCATCGATCTCGATGGTTCGCACGACAACACGTCGAAGACGCACCTCGTCGTTCCCCACTGTGTCTACTGTCCGGGCTTTGCCGCCAACTTCGCGCTTGGCAGCAGCGTCCCGTTCGTTGTGCCTTCCGTCCGCACGCTTGCGTACTCGCAAGCCATCGAGCCGGAGGCCGTCTTTGTGCGCCGCAGCGTACGCGTCGCACAGCCTCGCGCACCACCTGTCCCGTCGATCTGAAGCTAGCTGTCTCAGCCAGTCCGCTTGCCCGCGTCTGACGTCGTTATGACGTAGCGGGCGGCGGGCCGCCATGCGCGCCTCTTTGTCCCGAGTGCTCTGTCCGCCCGTGTTCTTCACGCGGCGCAGTGCGGCGACATCCGGGTCGGCATGGCGCCTTCGATCATGTCCACAGGACTCATATGCGCATCGTTTCCGCTGCGCTGTCCGCACGCACGCGGCTATCGCTCGCGTGCGCGGCAGTGTTCGCCGTTCAACCCGCCTGGGCCGACGAAAGTACGACCGATCGTGCCGTCATCGACCATTCCGCGTCCGATACTTCGGTCTCCCATCCTTCTGTAACGAACAGCTCCGCGAATTCGTTGACGGAACCTGCCAACACATTGCAGGCCGTCAGCGTGACAGCCGCGCGCACCGCGCCGACGTTCGCGCCCGATACGCCCGGCGTCGTCGAGACCGTCACGCGTGAGCAGATCGACGCGCGCAATATCGTCAACACGGAAGACGCCCTCAAGTACGCGCCGAACGTGATGGTGCGCAAGCGCTTCACCGGCGACCGCAACTCGGTCTTCGCCGGCCGCGACTTCAACGAACTGCAAAGCGCGCGCGGTCTCGTCTATGCCGACGGGCTGCTGTTGTCGAACCTGCTGGGCTCGAGCTACGCGTATCCGCCGCGCTGGTCGCTGATCGCGCCCGACGACATCGCGCAGGTCGAAGTGCTGTATGGCCCGTTCTCGGCGCTGTATCCGGGCAACTCGATCGGCTCGACGGTGCAGATCACGACGCGCAAGCCGGAGAAGCTCGAGGCGTCGCTGGATACGCAGCTTTTCACGCAGCATTACGACGACGCGTACGGTTTCTCGAAGAACTTCGGCGGCAATCACGAGACGGCGCATATCGCCGATCGCGTCGGCCGTTTCTGGTATTCCCTGACGCTCGACCGCCTCGAGAACAACAGCCAGCCGCTGCAGTACGCGAGCCCCAACAGCACGTACAACGCGAAGCTCGGCGCGCCCGTCGCGGTGACGGGCGCGGCCACGGACATCGGCCCGAACGGCCAGCCGCGCGTGATCGTCGGTCCGCAGATGATGGAGCGCACCGAGCAGATCAACGAGAGCGTGCGCATGGGCTACGCGATCACGGATCACGTCGACGCGACGCTCACACTCGGCCATTGGGAAAACCACTACAAGGACCGCGCGCAGACGTTTCTGACGGACGCCGCGGGCAACCCCGTCTATGCGGGCAACGTAACGATCGGCGGGAAGAACTACACGATCTCGCCGACGGCGTTCTCGCCCGCCAATGGCGATCAGGAGAACTGGCTCTACGCGTTCGGGCTGAACGGACGGCTCGATTCGGGCTGGAAGCTGTCGGGCATCGTATCGGCGTATGACGTGTCGCGCGACACGCTGCGCTCGTCGACGACTGCGCCGCCCGCGGCATACGGTGGCGGCCCCGGCACGATCTTCTACGGCGACGGCACGGGCTGGCGCACCTTCGACCTGAAAGCGGAATCGCCGTTGTACGCGGGCCATGCGCTGACGGTCGGCTATCACTTCGACAACTACTTTCTGCGCAACGAGACGTACAACACGCCCGACTGGCTGAACGGCTCGCCGTCGACGCTCGCCAGCACCTATCGCGGCGACACGCGCACCCAGGGGCTGTACGGCCAGGACGCCTGGCGATTCGCGCCCGGCTGGCTCGCGACGCTCGGCCTGCGCTACGAGCGCTGGGACGCGTACGACGGCGCGCTCGGCAACGGCTCGTCGACCTTCGGTTACGCGGACCGCAGCGCGAACGCGCTGTCGCCGAAAGCGTCGGTGCAATGGCAGGCGACGCAAGACTGGCTGTTTCGTCTGTCGTTTGCGACGGGTACGCGTTTTCCGAGCGTCGCCGAGCTGTTCCAGGGGACGATCTCGAACAACGCGATCGTCAACAACAATCCTGGGCTGAAGCCGGAAAAGGCGATCGACTGGGACTTCACGGCGGAACGCGACGTCGGTGTGGGCGTCGTGCGGGCCAGCGTGTTCCAGAGCGATCTGCGCGACGCGATCTACAGTCAGACGACCGTCAGCGGTTCGACGACCGTCACGAACATCTCGAACGTCGACCGCGTGCGTGTGCGCGGCGTCGAACTCGCATTCTCCGGACAAAACGTGCTGCTGCACGGGCTCGATCTCGACGCGAACGTGACGGCGACCCACTCGAAGATTCTCGCCGACGCGGCGAACCCGTCGTATGTCGGCAAGCGCTTCCCGCGCATTCCCGTGGTGCGGGCCAACCTGCTCGCGAACTACCACTTCACGCAGCAGTGGCAGGGCAGCGTGGGACTGCGCTACTCGGGCCGCCAGTACAACACGCTCGACAACAGCGACATCAATCCCGACGTCTACGGCGGCACCAGTTCGTTCTTCGTGATCGATCTGAAGGCGCGCTATCAGGTCGGCAAGCACTGGCTCGCGTCGGTTGGCATCGACAACCTGACGGACCGCCGCTACTACGTCTTTCACCCGTATCCGGGCCGCACCTTCTACGGAGAACTCAAATGGATGCTTTAAGAAAATGGGCGGCCGTGTGGGCCGTTGGCTTCTCATTGACGCAGCCGCTGATGGCGCATGACGCATCGGGCGACGCGCACGCCGCGCATGGCATGCAGATGGACATGGCGGGCAGTAAGGGCGGTAAGGACGGCATGGGCGGCATAAACATGGGCGCCGCCGTGGCGAAGCCCGCGAAAACGCCGCTCGCGACTGGCGCCGCGTTCGATGCGAAGCATCGCCTGTGGGTTGCGTGGGTCGAGGGGCAACACGTCGTGGTTGCGCATTCGGACGATCGGGGCCGCACGCTGTCGCCGCCCGTTACTGTCAACGCGATGCCGGAACCGATCTACACGAGCGCCGAGAATCGTCCGAAGATCGCCGCCAGTCCCGACGCAACGACGATCTACGTGACCTGGTCGATGCCGCTCGACGCGCCGTACACGGGCATGGTCCGCTTCTCGCGCTCGACGGACGGCGGCGCGACGTGGAGCGTGCCCGCCACCGTGCACGGCGACCGGCAGCCGATCACGCATCGCTTCGATTCGTTGATCGTCGACGGGCAAGGGCGCCTCTTCGTTACGTGGATCGACAAGCGCGATCTGACGCTGGCAAAAAAGGCGGGCAAGCCGTACGACGGCGCGGCCGTCTACTTCGCGGTATCGACGGATGGCGGGCAGACGTTCCAGCCCGAACGCAAGGTCGCCGACCATACGTGCGAGTGCTGCCGCATCGCTCTCGCGCTCGACAGCGAAGGCCGCGTGCAGGCCATGTGGCGCAACGTGTTCGAATGCCAGATCCGCGATCACGCACTCGCCGTGCTGCCCGTCGACGCGCAGCAGCCCGTTGTGCCGATTCGCGCCACATTCTCCGGCTGGCATATGGAAGCCTGCCCCGAGCACGGCCCGGCGCTCGCGATCACGCCGGACGGCGTGCGCCACATGGCGTGGTTCAGCGTCGTCAATGGACGCGCCGAAGTCTACTATTCGCGCCTGTCCACCGACGGCAAGCCGATTGGCGAGCCGTGGGCGTTCGGCGACACGGGCAAGCCGGACGAACAGGCGTCGCACGCGGCGTTGATCGGTCAAGGCAAGACGCTGTGGCTCGCGTGGAAGGATTTCGACGGCGACACGATGCGCCTGATGCTGCGCCGCTCCGACGACGAAGGCGCGCACTGGAGCGCGCCGCGGACGCTCGCGCAGACGGCGGGCGGCAGCGACAACCCGCAGTTGCTCGACGACGCCGGCCGCGTCTATCTGTCGTGGCGCACGCAGAACAACGGCTACATGCTCGTGCCCGTCGAGGAGGCGAAGTAAATGAAGCGAATCTTCATGGCGCTGACGGCGTGCGCTATCGCTTTCAACGCGCAGGCGGTCGATCTCAAACCGCTGCGCGCGCTCGACGTCGACGCGGTGCTTGCGGCTTCTCAAGGCAGGCCGCAGATCGTCGAAATCTGGTCGCTCGATTGCAGCTATTGCCGCGAGAACACGGCGCGCATCGTCGAATGGCAGAAGAAGCATCGCGACGTACGCCTGACGATGATCGCGATGGATTCCATCGACGACAACGCGGCCGCGCTGTCGCAAGTGCTCGCGACGTTGCCGTTGCCGCCGCAAACCGCGCTCTACGCGAATGCCGAGGCGATCCCCGAGAAGCTGCGCCGTGCGCTCGACCCCAACTGGCGCGGCGAGATGCCGCGCACGCTGCTGATCGACGCGCGTGGCGCGCGCCAGGCGTCGAGCGGGTTGTTGCAGCCCGCGACGCTCGACGCCTGGCATCGCTAGGGCGCTATGTGGGTGGCGCAGTGCGGCGGCGCGTGCCCGCCGCCTTGTTCGTTTGTCCCGCGCGTTTTGCCAACGCCTGGTTGACTGCGTCGCGCATGCATTGCGCGACGAGTTCCGATGCTTTCGTGCGCGATGCGCGCGCGGGCCGCGCAATCACGAGCGGCTGGCGAATGGTCTCTTCGCGGATGGGCCGCTCGATCGCGCCTGACGTTGCGGCCTGATCGCCTTGTGTGATCAGCAGCGATACGCCGAGCCCGTTCGCCACCATCCCGCGCACGAGCGCCAGCGATGTCGCCCGATAACGCACTTCGGGTGCAAGCCCGCATTGCCAGAACGGCGCCATCAGAAACTCGCGGCTGTGCGGCAGATCGATCAGGATCAGCGGCTCTTTCGCGAGGTCATGCAGGGACAGCCTGCCCGCTTTCTTCGCGAGCTTCGATTCCGCCGGCACGAGCGCGTAGGGACGAAGTTCCGCAAGACATTCGCGCTCGATATCGGCGGGCAAGCCTACGTCGTACATCAGCGCGAGTTCGATACGGCTGCTGCGCAACGCATCTTCGAGCTGCAAGAGATCGCCTTCGATGAAGCGTATCGACAGATCCGGGAAGCGTGCGCGCGCGATGCGCAGCAATTCGGGCAGATAAACAGGCGCGATCGTGCTGAATACGCCAATCTGCACTTCGCCCGCTGCGGCGTCGCCGCTGTCGTCGGCTTCGAACGACGCAGCGGCGTTCAGCAGTTGATGCGCCTCCGCCAGCTTGCGCACGCCGAAGCGCGTCAACGTCATCTTTGCGCCTGATTCGCGGGTGAACAGCGTGTCGTCGAACAGCGCTTCCAGTTCGCGAATGGCGACGGAAATGGACGGCTGCGATACGTTCAGCAGTTTTGCGGCCGCCGTCGTGCTGCCCGTTTCGGCCGCCGCCGTGAAATAACGCAGAAGCCGCAACGAGACACGCATCAGGAAATCCTATAGGTGCTAGTTTGATTCCATATTTTACTTGATAGCCTGTGCGGCCGAGAATCGTTGCATCTCTGCTGAAAGGAGCATTCGATGCAACATGCGAATTTGCCGCTCGAAGGCTTGCGCGTAATCGACTTCTCGCGCGTGCTGGCCGGCCCGTATTGCGCCGCGCTGCTCGGCGATCTGGGCGCTGATGTGATCAAGATCGAGCCGCCTTCGGGCGACGACTATCGTGCTGTCGGCCCGTTTGCGGCAGACGGCGAGAGCGGTCTGTTCTCCGCGATGAACCGCAACAAGCGCAGCATCGTGCTCGATCTGAAAACGGAAGCGGGCCGTGAACTCGCGCGCGCGTTGTGCGCGGATGCCGATGTCGTCGTCGAGAATTTCCGGCCGGGCGTCGCGGACAGGCTGGGCATCGGCTACGCGGATTTGAGCGCCGCCAATCCAACGCTCGTGTATGCGAGCGTTTCGGGCTTCGGGCAGACGGGTCCCGAATCGCATCGCCCTGCCTACGACATCATCCTGCAGGCGATGTGCGGGCTGATGGACGCAACGGGTTCGCCCGACGGCCCGCCGACGATGATCGGCGAGTCGGTGTCGGATGTCGTTAGCGGACTGTTCGCGTCGTGGGGCGTGCTTGCTGCGTTGCTCGGCCGCGAGAAGAGCGGCAAGGGCACGCATGTCGACGTGTCGATGTTCGACGCGACGCTCGGCCTGAGCGCGACGCTCGTCGCGCGCTACGCCGCGACGGGAATCGCGCCGCGCCGCGTGGGTAACCGGCATCCGTCGTCGGCGCCGTTCGGCGCGTATCGGGCAGCTGATGGTTTCTATGTCGTCGCGGTGCTGAATAACAAGCTCTTTTCGGCTTTTGCGCATGCAATCGGCGCACCGCATCTCGCCGACGATCCGCGTTTCGCCAGCGACGCATCACGCTGCCGTCACGAAGCCGATTTGCGCGCGACGATCGAGACGTGGTCGTCGGCGCTGACCGTTGATGAGGTCAGTCGCATTCTCGGCGCAGCGGGCATTCCCGTCGCGCCGATTCGCAATCTTCAGGAGGCGCTGGAAAGCGATCACGCTGCGCATCGCGCTTTGCTGACCGAGGTGCGGCGAGACGGAGGACATACGAAGCGCATGCCGTCGCAGCCGGTGAAGTTTTCCGCGTACGGGGCCAATTGCGTGTCGCCTGCGCCGGCGCTCGGCGAACATGCAGACGCGCTGTTGCAGCAACTCGGCTATGACGCCGACGACATCGCGTCGTTGCGCGAGCGCGGCGCGTTCGGTGTTCATGCAATCAGTGCGACCGATGTCAATCGTAACGAGGAGCGAGATCATGCATAAGCGGCTGGGCATCGAAGACAGTGACCTGGAGATTGCCGATGCGATCTCGCGTTACTCACAAAGCGAACTTGCGCCGCGCGCCGCGCAAGTCGATCGAGAGGAGCTTCCGACGACGCGTTACGTCGCACAACTCGCCGAACTCGGTGTGATGGGCATGAACCTGCCGGAGCGATGGGGCGGGGTGGATGCATCGCCGGTGGCGCTCGTGCTGTCGCTGGTAGAGATCGCGAAGGCCTGCGCGTCGACTTCGTCGATGATCGGCGCGCACTATCTCGCAACCGATTCGATCCTGATCGGTGGCGACGATGCGTTACGCGATCGCTATTTGCCCGACGCGGCCAGCAGTAAAAAGCTCGGCGCGTTTGCGCTGACCGAGCCGCGCGCGGGCTCCAATCCCGCCGACATGGCGACGCGCGCCACGCGCGAAGGCGACGGCTACCGGCTCACGGGCGTGAAGCACTTCATCTCGAACGCCAATGCGGCCGGTTTCATCGTCGTGTATGCGAAGACCGATCCCGAGGCGGGCACGCGCGGGATCAGCGCTTTCGTGGTCGACCGGCATATGCCGGGCGTCGATGTCGCGCCCGCCGAAAAACTCATGGGCATTCGCGGCGCGCCGGCGCACGAAGTCGCGCTCGATTGCTTCGTCCCCGCTGTGAATCGGCTCGGCGCGGAAGGCAGCGGCTTTCGCACAGCGATGAAAGTGCTCGACAACAGCCGGCTCGATGTGGCCGCAACGTCTATTGGAATTGCGGAGGCGGCCTTGTCAGCGGCGATTGGCTGGCTGAAAGGGCGGCGGGTTGGCGGCGAGCCGCTGTCGAACCGGCAAGGTTTGCAATGGACGATCGCCGACATGAAGACGCGGCTCGAAGCTGCATGGCTGCTGACCTTGCAGGCGGCCGCGAAGCGCGCGGCGGGGGAGCCGTTCACGCAGAGTGCGTCGATGGCAAAGCTCTATGCGTCGGAGATGGTTGCGTTTGTCACCGATGCGGCGTTGCAGATGCATGGTGGCTACGGCTTCACGCGCGAGATGCCACTGGAGCGCTACGTGCGCGATGCGCGGATCTTGCGTATCTACGAAGGGTCGTCCGAGATTCAGCGGACGGTGATTGCGCGGTCGGTGTTGGGATGAACGGCGCTATGCACGCAGGACACACGTGAGCGGAAGAGAAAAGCAAAAAGCCCAGTCACGAGGACTGGGCTTTTTTTGAATCTGCTGGTGCCGGAAAGAGGAATCGAACCCCCGACCTTCGCATTACGAATGCGCTGCTCTACCGTCTGAGCTATTCCGGCCCCGTTGTTGCTTTCGTTAGTTCGTCAGCAACGAAGAAGCAAGATTATAGAGTGCTCTGTATCGGTACGCAAGTGCTTTTCTCAACTTTTCTTTTCGAGATGGTAGCGGGTCACGCGATCGACTTCGTTCTTCGAGCCGAGGAACACCGCGACGCGCTCATGCAAGCTCTTCGGCTGGATGTCGAGGATGCGCTTCTCGCCGTTGGTCGCCGCGCCGCCAGCCTGCTCGACGATGAACGCCATCGGGTTCGCTTCATACATCAGGCGCAGCTTGCCGGGCTTCGACGGATCGCGCTTGTCGGCCGGATACATGAAGATGCCGCCGCGGTTCAGGATACGGTGCACGTCGGCGACCATCGATGCGATCCAGCGCATGTTGAAGTCCGACTGGCGCGGACCGTCCGTGCCTGCGTTCAGTTCGCCGATGTACTGCTGCACGGGCTCAAGCCAGTGGCGCTGGTTCGACGCGTTGATCGCGTACTCACGCGTCTCGACAGGAATACGCATGTCGCTTTGCGTGAGCACCCAGGAGCCCAGCTCGCGGTCGAGCGTGAAGCAGTTGACGCCGTTGCCCGTGGTCAGCACCAGCACGGTTTGCGGGCCGTAGACTGCATAGCCCGCCGCGACCTGCTGCGTGCCTTTTTGCAGGAACGACTGTTCCGTCGGCTGCTGGCCGTCAGGGCAGCGCAGCACTGAGAAGATCGTTCCGATCGACACGTTGACGTCGATGTTCGACGAGCCGTCGAGCGGGTCGAACACGAGCAGGTATTCGCCCTTCGGATAGTTCGCGGGAATCGGGAAGAACTGTTCCATCTCTTCCGATGCCATGCCGGCCAGGTTGCCGCCCCATTCGTTGGCTTCGAGCAGAATTTCGTTCGACAGGATGTCGAGCTTCTTCTGCACTTCGCCCTGCACGTTCTCGCTGCCGGCCGTGCCCAGCGCATCGCCGAGCGCGCCCTTGCTGACGTGATAGCTGATGGCCTTGCACGCGCGCGCAACGACTTCGATCAGCAGGCGCAGATCGGCAGGCAGATTGTTGTTCTCGCGCTGCTGCTCGATCAGGTACTTCGTAAGGGTGGTACGACGTTGCAAAGACATTGCAGTACTCCGGAGAGGCTTGGGAATTCCCTGATTTTAACCTTTCGATGTGCGGGTTCCGTGACTTTAAAAAATCGCTGTCCGAAGTCGCGTTCCCGTCGTGCCTTCCGACGGGATGAATGCGTCAACGCGAGGCAGCGACCCTGCGCGTCGCGGCCGCTGCGTCTTCGGCAGCTTTTAGCTGCTCGCGCGACAACTGCGAATGCTTTGGCCGGCGCGACGGCGGCAGCGGCTCGATCTCGCGCTTAATCTGCTCGCCCGATTCCGCAATGGCGACACGCAGGTCGTAGGCGATCTGAAGGTTGAGCCAGAAGAGCGGGCTATTGTTGAAAAAGCACGACAGACGCAAAGCGGTTTCCGACGAAATGGCCCGCTTGCCGCGCACGATGTCATTGATGCGCGGCGCGGGCACGCGCAGCGCAATGGACAGCGCGTGGGCCGACATGCCGAGCGGTTCGAGAAATTCGCTGCGCAGGATGTCGCCAGGCGTTGCTTCAGGCATGCGCTCGCCGGTGGAAACGTCGGAGAAGTCGAGGTTTTCGAGTTCAGAGCGTTTGATGACCATGATGGTTTCCCATGATTCAGTGATAGTCGACGATCTCGACATTGAGCGCGTCGCCGTCGATGTACTGGAAACAGATGCGCCACTGCGCGTTGATACGGATGCTCCATTGCCCGCTGCGCGCGCCTTGCAGCAGTTCGAGCCGGTTGCCGGGTGGCACGAACATGTCGTTGATGCACTCTGCGGCATCGATCAACAGGAGCTTGCGGCGCGCGGCGAGCTGTACTTCGCGCGGCAGCGACCGCACGAATACGCCGTTGAAGACGGCCGCAGTTTCTTTGTCATTAAAAGTAGAGATCACGGGAAGTGTATAACGTGTCATGTTAAACGTAAACCATCAAATGAACACGTTCAGTGTGATCGCAACAACGACGCGCAACCAGTCAGCAGAGCGGCGTAGGCAAAATCGCATTCCGCGAAACAGATGAAAAAAAGCCGGCAAATGTGCCGGCTTTTGCATACAGCAGTACCGTCAGAAAATCAGGCCAAAGCCTTCTCGACGATTTCGCGCACGTCGCGCGATTTCGCCTGCGCGGCGACCTTTTCCAGTGCCGCGCGCATCTGGTCGCGCAACGCCGGCGTGAAGCGCCGCCATAGTTCCAGCGCGCGGGCGAGGCGCGCCGCGACTTGCGGATTCAGCGCGTCGAGCGCGATCACCTGCTCGGCCCAGAATGCATAGCCCGAGCCGTCTGCCGCGTGGAACTGCGCCGGGTTCGCCGAGCAGAAGCTGAAGATCAGTGAGCGGGCGCGATTCGGGTTCTTCAGGGTGAACGCAGGATGCGCCATCAGCTTGCGCACGATCTCGATAACGGGTCGCGCTTTCGTGCCGCGCTGCATTGCCTGCAGCGCGAACCATTTGTCGATCACGAGCGGCTCGTTCTCGAAGCGGCGATAGAAGTCGTCGAGTGCGTCTGCGGCTGCCGCGCCGCCGTTCGACGCAGCCGCCGTCAGCAACGCGGATAGCGCCGCCGCCCGATCTGTCATGTTGTTCGCTGCGTCGTACTGCGCTTTCGCGAGGCGCACGGCGTCGGCGGGATCGTCGAGTTCGGCGAGATAGGCGAGCGCCAGATTCTTCAGCGCGCGATGCCCGCCTGCTTCTGGCGTCGGTTCATAGGCGCCCGGCGTCTGATGCCGTTCGTGGACCGCGAGCCAGTCGCCCTTGAGCGTCGACGCGAGACGCTTGCGCACGAACTGGCGCGCGCTGTGCACGGCGGCGGGATTCGACTCGTCCATCTGCTCGGCGAGATACGCTTCCGACGGCAGCATCAGCGCGAGTTCGCGGAACGCGGGCGACAGCGTCTCGTCGTTCAGCACGCGGCCGAACGCGGCGACGACGGTATCGTCGAGTTCCAGCGCCTTGCCCGTTGCCGCGTGTTCGGCGAGCGTCAGCAGCTCGCGCGTCGCGAGACGCTGGCCAGCTTCCCAGCGGTTGAACGGATCGCTGTCATGCGCGAGCAGGAACGCGAGTTCATCGTCCGTGTAGTCGTATTCGACGACGACAGGCGCCGAGAAATTGCGCAGCAGCGACGGCAGCGGCTTTTCGGCCACATCGACGAACGTGAAGCTCTGTTCCTTCTCCGTGAATTCGAGCACGCGCGTGGTGTGCGGCGACGCCGACGCCTCGCCTTCGAGGCGCAGCGGCATGTCGTTGCCGTCGTCGCCGATCAGGCCGATCGCGAACGGAATCAGCAACGGACCCTTCTGCGTGTCACGCGCTGCCGCCGCGGCATCGCCGTAGCCCTGCGTGAGCGTCATCGTGTAGCGCTTTTGCGACGCGTCATAGTGCGTGTCGACCGTGATGCGCGGCGTGCCCGCCTGGCTGTACCAGCGTTCATACTTGGCGAGGTCGCGACCGTTCGCGTCGGCCATCGCGTGACGGAAGTCGTCGCAGGTGACGGCCTGGCCGTCGTGGCGCTTGAAGTACAGGTCCATGCCGCGCCGGAAGCCTTCGCGTCCGAACAGCGTCTGATACATCCGCACGACTTCCGAGCCCTTCTCGTAGACGGTCATCGTGTAGAAGTTGTTGATCTCGACGTAGCTTTCCGGGCGCACCGGGTGCGCCATCGGACCGGCATCCTCGGCGAACTGCATCTGACGCAGCACGCGCACGTCTTCGATACGCTTGGTCGCGCGTGCCGCCTGATTCTCGACCGTGCTGCCGCCGCTTGCCATATCCGCGGAAAACTCCTGGTCGCGGAACACGGTCAGCCCTTCCTTCAGACTCAGCTGGAACCAGTCGCGGCAGGTGACGCGGTTGCCCGTCCAGTTATGGAAGTACTCGTGGCCGACCACGGCTTCGATGTTCGAGAAGTCGGTGTCCGTCGCCGTTTCGGGATTGGCCAACACGTACTTCGTGTTGAAGATATTAAGGCCTTTGTTCTCCATTGCGCCCATGTTGAAGTCGCTCACGGCGACGATCATGAAGCGGTCCAGGTCGAGCTCCAGGCCGAAACGCTCTTCGTCCCAGCGGATCGAGTGGATCAGCGAATCCATTGCGTGACGCGTTTTGTCGAGATCGTGCGGCTCGACCCAGACCTGCAGCAGCTTTTCCTTGCCCGAGCCGGACTTCACGCGTTCCTCCAGCGCGACCAGCTTGCCCGCGACGAGCGCGAACAGATAGCTCGGTTTCCTGAACGGATCTTCCCAGCGCGCGAAGTGGCGGCCGTCGGGCAGGTCGCCTTCTTCGAGCAGGTTGCCGTTGGACAGCAGCACCGGGTACGCGGCCTTGTCGGCGCGCAGCGTGACCGTGTAGGTCGCCATCACATCCGGGCGGTCGAGGAACCACGTGATGCGCCGGAAGCCTTCCGCCTCGCATTGCGTGAAGAAGTTGCCGCTCGACACATACAGGCCCGACAGCGTCGTGTTCGCTGCGGCATTGCAGATGCCCGTCAGCGTCAGCTCGAACGAATCGGGTACGTTGTCGACAGTGAGGCCGTGCTCGTGCGCGTGGACGTTGGCATACGGCTTGCCGTCGATCGATGCCTCGACGAACTGCAGGGCCTCGCCCATCAGTTCGAGATGCGTGGCGCGCACCGCGTCGGGATTGCGGCGGATGCGCATCGTATTCCTGACGACCGTACGCTCGGGCACGAGATCGAACTCGAGCGCGACGGTATCGATGAGAAAAGCGGGCGGCGCGTAGTCGGCGCGGCGGATCACTTGAGGCGTTTCGGTATCGGCCATGGTGTCGTGTCGGGAATAAGCTCGAAGCCGGCGCGTTATATCCATACTGGTAGATGCGCGCCGGGTGATCGGACCATTGTACAAAGCCTAGGCTGATCGTGCGGATAGAACTTTTTACCGCCTTGTCCGGTCAGCGTATTATCGGGCCGCTCGCGCGGCAGGCGCGAGCGACGATACCAATGAGGACGACCATGAAGCTCGACCGATTGACCCGCCACGCCGCACTCGTGCTTGCGGCATTCGCCACGCTGCTGGCTGGCTGCACGACCTATGTGACCTCGCAGGTGACGGCTTTTTCCGACTGGAGCGGCAGCGACGCGACGCGCACTTACGCGTTTGCGCGCACGGCTGAGCAAACGAACAGTCTTGAGCAGGCCACCTACGAACAGATCGTCGCAAACGAACTCGCGACGCATGCGTTCCGACAGACCGACGAGCGCCAGGCGCACTATCTGGTCGCGCTCGCGTATGGCATGCGCTCGGATACCGTAACGGTTGCGCAGCCCGTCTATTACTACAGCGCGTGGCCCGGCCCGTACTACTGGGGCCGTCCGTTCGACCCGTGGGGCCCATGGGGTCCGTGGGGCCCGTACTCGCCGAGCTATGTGAACCAGAGTTATCCCGTGTACACGCATCTGCTCGGCATCCGCATTACGGATCGCGCGACGGGCAAGGAACTGTATAACGTGACGGCGCGCAACACGGACGAGCAGTCTTCGCTGATCGCCGCGATGCCGTATCTGGCGCGCAGCGCGATGTCCGATTTCCCGATGGGCAACGGCGTGGTGCGCACCGTCAAGCTGCCCGTCGACGGGAAGGGCGGGATTTCGAACGAAGTGACGGCGGACAATGCCGCGCCGCCGGTGCCAGCCTCGGGTGCAAAGACGGTTCAATAAGCGCGGTTCAGGAAGCGGTTCATTACGCGCTGTCCATAAAAAAACGGCCGCATCGTGTGAGCGATGCGGCTGTTGCTTTTTACCGGAGCGATTGCCGGATGACCCGACAGACGGTCAGACGCCGATGCCCATCAACGCCATTGTGCCGAGCACGACGAACATGACTGCAGCGATCCCGTGCACGAGTTTGGTCGGCAGCTTGTGCGCGAAGCGGTCGCCGAGCAGGATCGCCGGCACGTTCGCCAGCATCATGCCGAGCGTCGTGCCTGCGACGACACCGAAGAAATCATGGAAGCGCGCGGCGAGCGCGACCGTCGCGATCTGCGTCTTGTCGCCCATTTCGGCGAGAAAGAACGTGACCACGGTTGCGCCGAACACGCCGAAGTGCGTGCGGTTCGTGTTCGCTTCGGCGTCGTCGAGCTTGTCGGGCACGAGAATCCACAAGCCCATACCAATGAAAGATGCCGCCAGCGCCCAGCGCATCACGGTCGGCGTGACGAGCGAGCCGAGCCAGGCGCCGAGCGCGCCGGCGCCCGCATGGTTGATCAGCGTCGCGACGAGCACGCCGAGAATGATGGGCAGCGGTTTGCGGTAGCGGGCGGCGAGGACGAGCGACAGCAATTGGGTCTTGTCGCCGATTTCAGCCAGCGCGACCGCGCCCGTCGAGATCAGAAAGGCTTGTTCCACGTTTTGATAGATTCCCCGGGCCGAGATGTGTGCGAGCGACGACCCACAACGCGCCGGGCCCTAAAGCGGCGGTGGATCATCGGTCTCGCCAGGCCAGAGGCTGCGTCTGCCATGGCCAATACGGCCAAGTCTGTTGACAGGCGCCCCCGCAAATCATGCGCGCTGCGCTCGCCGGCCAGAAGCTGGGCCGTTGCGCGGGCATGAAGCGGGGCGGCTACTCCCCAATGAGGGGCGGAGTATAGCACGGCAGCTTGCGCAAAGGCGAAGACTCCGCGCTACTTACGTTCGCCGTTGGTTCACTTACAGCAAGTCATTGCAAAATCGGGCGCGATTATCGTTTTTTTTACGGATCCGTCGCGCGCTGCCAACGCGAATGGAAGCGTTACAAACCGCGTGAATGCCTGGCGTGCTGGCGCGCGGTCAGGCCGGGCGAAAGGCTGCCCGGACGGGCTGCGCAAGGCATGGGAACGCTTCCGTCGCGCGCACGAGACGGATACAGATAGATACGTCTTTTCTGGCTGATTTCGGCCAGAATGCTCTGTATCATTTCGGGCGGTCTACGTAATGACCAGACGAAAACCTGTTTTGGCGTCCCGCCCCTAAATAATCACCGGTGCGTGCCGTTATTTGGGTGACTCCTTAAAATAAAAGTGGACTCACCGAACTGGCGCAGCGCCTCGCCCCGGAGTAGCGCGCTTCACGTGCTGTCGATGGCGAGCGCGCCTCTGGCGTCAGCAGCCTTCACGCGCGAACACCGATATGCCCGATCTGCACTGGACTATTCCGGTTGCTCGCTGGTCTTCCTGGCCTGCCGTCGCAGCCGCCGCACCCGATATTGGCTTTATCGAGCCGATGGTGCGGCGTCGCCTGAGCACGCTGTCGCGTATCGCGCTGAAAGTCGCGCATGATTGCGCCGCCGACCGGCCGAACGTGCGCATCGTATTCGCGTCGCGCCACGGCGAGCTGCGCCGCACCACCGACATCCTGCGCAACATCAGCGCGGGCGAGCCGGTGTCGCCAACGGCCTTCAGTCTTTCCGTGCTCAACGCGATGACGGGCGTGTTCGGCATTTCGCGCGGCGACCGCACGGCTGCGAGCGCGCTGTCCGCCGGTGCGGAGACGCTCGGCTACGCGCTGCTCGAAGCGCACGCGCAATACGCCACCGACACCTCGACGCCCGTGCTGCTCGTCTACGCCGACGAACCGGCCGATCCCGGCTACGGCACGATCGAAGAAGAAGTGCAGGGCGGCGCGGTCGCGATCCTGCTGGACGAAGCACCGGCGGGCCACCTGTCCTGTTCGCGCACGGCCGTCGCCGACGGCAAGGCACCGCCCGAAGGCGCGGGCACTCTCTTTGCAACCCAGAGTCAGGCTGTGCATCACTGCCTCGACACGCATGCAGCTGCGCAATGGCGCGGCGAATACGCGGTCTGGGAATGGAGCTGGGATGAAGGCGTGGCTTGACTACCACTGGCGCCTCGTCGCGACGGCGCTCGCATTCACGGCGTTCGGCATCTGCGGGCTCGGCTTTTCGCTGATCCTGTTTCCGATCGCGTGGATCTGGCCGCATCGCGCGTCGAAGCAGCGCGCGATCACCGCGATCATTCACGCGTTCTTTCGCGCGCTCGTCGCCGTGCTGAAGTGGGCCGGCGTGATGGAACTCGATGCGCACGGCGTTGCTGCGCTGCGTCGCAAGGACAACGACCCGGCCATCGTGGTCGCGAATCATCCGACGTGGCTGGACGTGATGGTGCTGCTGTCGCTGACGCCGCGCGCGTGCTGCGTCGTCAAGAGCGCGCACTGGGGCAACCCGTTTTTCTGGGGCGTCGTGCGCGCGGCCGAATACGTGAGCAACGCCGATCCGATCGATCTCGTCGAAGCGGGCGCGCGGCAGCTTGAGCGCGGCTACACGATGATCATTTTTCCGGAAGGCACGCGCAGCCCGGCGCGCAACCGGATGCATGCGTTTTCGCGCGGTTTCGCGCACATGGCGCTCAAGTCCGGCGCGCCGATCCTGCCGGTACTGATGGATTGCGATCCACCCGCTTTTACGAAGGGCATGCGCTGGTACAACGTGCCCGAGCGTGCGTTCCGCATGCGCGTCAACGTGCTCGAGCCGCTCGGCGCAGACGCGCTCGCGGCGCACGACGAACCGCCCGCGCTGGCCGCTCGCACGGTGACGAGCGCCATCGAAGCACATATCACCCAGCACCTGTTCGACTATGGATTCTTTAAAGCTTGAAATCAAACAGCTTCTGATCGAAGCACTCGATCTGGAAGACCTGACGCCCGCCGACATCGATGACGATGCGCCGCTCTTCGATACCGACGGCATCGGTCTCGATTCGATCGACGCACTCGAAATCGGCATCGTGCTGCGCAAACACTATCAATTGACGATCGCGGCGAATGACGAACGCACGCGAGAGCACTTCCGCTCGATCAATACACTTGCGGCGCTGGTGGCGAGCCAGCGCGAGCTTGCGCATGAATCGGGCGATACCACAAAGAAAGGGGAATGACCGTGACCGACACCGAGATTCTTGAGCGCATCCGCGCCATCTTCAAAGAGAACTTCGCCATCGAGCCCGAACGCGTGACGCCCGAAGCGCACCTGTTCGAAGAGCTCGATCTGGACAGCATCGACGCCGTCGATCTCGCGATCAAGCTGCAGGAGATGACGGGCCGCCGGATCAAGCCGGAGGAGTTCAAGTCGGTGCGCACGGTTGGCGACGTGATCGCGGCTGTCGAGTCGCTGCTCGCGGCGCAGGGCTGATGCACACGCAACGTTCGCACGCGCAGGGCGCCTCGGACGATAGTCAGGCGCCGGGCGCCACGCAAGCTGCAACGCCAGCAGCCGTGCAGGCAACGAACGACGGCGAGCGCCCGCGTAGCTGGGCGGGCTTCGCGCTGGGTGTGCTCGCGAAGCTCGCATACCCCGCTGTCATTCTGTGCGCGTGGTTCTGGGACGCGCCGCGCTTCGTCGGTTGCCTGCTGTTTGCGCTGTTGTGGCTGCAGCGCTGCGCGGGCACGGGCGCGTTCGGCGCGTCGCTGCGCAAGCTCACGCGGGTCGACTGGGCAGTGGCGTTCATGCTGAGCATCGCTTCCGCCGCCATCGTGTGGACCAATAGCGAACTGTTGCTGCGCATTTATCCGTCGCTGGTGAATCTCGGTTTGCTGATCGCGTTCGGCGCAACGCTCGTGCGCGGCCCGACGATGATCGAGAAATTCGCACGCATCGGCACGCCCAATCTGAGCGAGCCGGCGATCCGCCACACGCGCCGCGTGACGCAGATCTGGTGCGCGTTCTTCCTCGCGAATGGCGTGTTCTCTCTCTACACCGCGCTCTACTGGCCGCGCGAAGCGTGGTCGCTGTATAACGGCGCGATTGCTTACGGTCTTATCGGCCTGTTGCTGGCCGGCGAAATTGCGTGGCGGTATCTCGTGATCCTGCCGCGCGTGCGACGCTCGGAGGCGGCATGATCGCGCTGCACGATCTGCTATCGTGCGAGCGCGCTGGGCACGTGCCCGTCTGCCGTGGCGACGAAGCAAACCACACAATCGATTTCGCAGCGTTTCGCGCGCGCGTCTTCGCCATCGCTTTGCAACTGCGCGAAACACCGGCGCACCGCTACGCGCTGTGCATCGACGATCCCTTCGATTTCGCGTGCGCGCTGTACGCGCTTTTCGCCTGCGGCAAGACGCCCGTGATTCCGGCGAACGCGACGCCCGGCTATCTCGCCGATCTCGCGGATGCCTACGACGCCGTGCTGACGGACGCCGACGTCCGTGCACATGCCGCAACGCAGGCATGCGCCGAAACGCCTTTAAAAATAGATCCCAACGCGCCGCTCACGCTCTACACATCGGGCAGCAGCGGCACGCCGAAGCCGATCCACAAGACGCTCGCGCAGTTCGACGCCGAAGTGCACACGCTGGAACGCGAATGGGGCGAACTCGTCGGCGATGCGACGATGCTCGCGAGCGTTCCGCATCATCACATCTACGGTTTGCTGTTTCGCGTCATGTGGCCGCTCGCGGCCGGACGCGCGTTCGATCGCGCCGTCTGCATCGAGCCGCAACACGTGCAGTCGCGTATCGGGCAATGCGGCGCGGCCGTGGTCGTGTCGACGCCCGCGCAACTGTCGCGCTGGCCCGCGATGCCGGGCTTCGCGGCTTTGACGCCCGTGCCGCGCGCGTTTTTCTCGTCGGGCGGGCCGCTTTCCGCCGAATCCGCCGCTGAATACGCCGCCGCTTTCGGCAGCGCGCCGATCGAAATCTACGGCAGCACGGAAACGGGCGGTATTGCGTGGCGTCGTCAGAACGAGACGTCGGCATGGCGGCCCGTCAACGGCGTACACGTTCAGCGCGGCGAAGACGGTGCGCTGAACGTGCGCTCGCCGCATCTGGGCCACGACGACTGGCATCGCACCGACGACGCCATCGTGTTCGACGACGACGGCCGCTTCCGTCTACAGGGACGCCTCGACCGCGTGATCAAGCTCGACGGTAAGCGCGTGTCGCTACCCGAAGTCGAAGCGCGTCTCGCGTTGCATCCGTATGTCGCGCAGGCGGCCGTGGTGCCACTCGCGGGCGCGTCGCGCGAACGTCTCGGCGCGGTGGTCGCGCTCAACGATGCGGGCAGCGCGGCGCTGCGCAACGAGGGGCGCGTCGCGCTCGCGAAGACCTTGCGCCGCCATCTCGCCGCCTATTTCGACGTGGTCGTGCTGCCGCGTCACTGGCGCTTTCGCATTGCGCTGCCGTTCGACGCGCGCGGCAAGCTGCCCGCCGCCGCCGTGGCCGCCGCTTTCGAGCCGCGCGACGACGGCTTCGAACTGCTGTCCGAAGCGCGCAACGGCGACGACGTGCATTACGAACTGCGCGTGCCGCCAACGCTCGTTCATTTAAAAGGCCACTTTCCCGGCCTGCCGATCCTTCCCGGCGTCGTGCAGCTCGACTGGGCGATTCGCCTTGCCGCCGCGCACGTGACGGGCGTGCGCGAGATCGAATCCGTCGATCGCCTGAAATTCACCGCGCCCGTGATGCCGGGCGCCGTGCTCGACCTGAAGCTGTCGCACGATGCCGCGCGGCGGCGCGTGCTGTTCGCGTTTCGCGTCGATGGCCGCGACAGTTCGTCGGGCGTGATCGTGTATCGGGAGCGCGCATGAGCGACGCAGGTTTCAACGCGTGCATCGTCATTCCGATCTACAACCACAAGGACGCGATCGGCGGCACCGTCGAGCGTCTTGCCGTGCACGGATTGCCGATCTTCGTCGTCGACGACGGCAGCGATGAACCGACGCAAGCCGTGCTCGCGAAGCTCGCTTGCCAGCATCGCGAGCAGATGACGCTGCTGCGCCTGCCCGTCAACGGCGGCAAGGGCGCGGCCGTGATGGCGGGACTGCGCGCGGCGAAGCGAGCGGGCTATACGCACGCCTTGCAGATCGACGCGGACGGCCAGCACGATGCGAACGACGTGCCGCTTTTCCTCGATGCCGCGCGCGCCGAGCCGGGCGCTGTGATTCTCGGCCGGCCTGTCTACGACGAGAGCGTGCCGAAGTCGCGCCTTTATGGCCGCTATCTGACGCATGTGTGGGTATGGATCGAAACGCTGTCGCTGACGATCCGCGATTCGATGTGCGGCTTCCGTCTGTATCCGCTCGACGCCGCATGCGCGCTGATCGACAGCGTGGATCTGCCGACGCGCATGGACTTCGACATCGAGATTCTCGTGCGGCTGTACTGGCGGCGCCTCGCGTTCCGCGCGATTCCGACGCGCGTCACGTACGCGATGGACGGCGTGTCGCACTTCGACGTGCTGTGGGACAACGTGCGCATCAGCGCAAGTCATACGCGCCTTGTGTGCGGGATGCTGCTGCGTCTGCCGATGCTGCTCGCGCACAAGTTCATGCCGCGCAAGTCCGCCGCTTCGAATTCGCATGGCGACAACGCGAAATGGTGGCGCATGGCAGAGCGCGGCAGCCGCCTTGGCATGACGCTGCTTGCGCTCAGTTGCAAGCTGTTCGGCATGCGCTTCACCGCGCTGTGGTTGCATCCTATCGTCGCGTATTTTCTGATGACGGGCCGCGCTGCGCGCTCTGCTTCTCGCACGTACTTCACACATCTCGAACAGGCTGCGCAAGGCGAGCGCACGCCGCGTCCGGGCTGGCGCTCCGCATACCGGCACATGCTCGCGTTCGCGCAATCGGGTCTCGACAAGCTCGCCGCCTGGTCGGGCCGCATCGATTCGAACGACGTGATCTTCGACGATTCGTCCGCGTTCGACGCGCTCGTCGCGAGCGGCCGCGGCGCGCTCGTGATCGGCGCGCATCTCGGCAACCTCGAAATGACGCGCGCGCTCGCCGTGAACGGCGGCCACGCGAAGGTCACGGCCATCGTCTATACGGAGCACGCGAAGCGCTTCAACAGCGTGCTGTCGACGGCGAACAGCGAGTTCGCGAAGCGGCTCATGCAAGTCAGCGACTTCGGACCCGAGACGTCGATGATGATGCAGGAGCGCATCGACGCGGGCGAGCTGCTGGTGATCGTCGGCGACCGAGTGCCCGCGCGCGAATCGGGCCGCACGACCGATGCACAATTCCTCGGTGCGACGGCGCCGTTCGCGCAAGGGCCGTATGTGCTCGCGCATGCGCTCGGCTGTCCGGTGTATCTGTTCTTCTGCCTGAAAGAGCGCGACGAGCGAAATCGCGAGCGCTACCGCCTGTACTTCGAGCCGTTCGCCGAGCGCATCGACCTGCCGCGCCGCGAACGCGCACAGCATATCGCCGCCTGGGCGCAGCGCTATGCGTCGCGCCTCGAGCACTATTGCCGCAAGGCACCTTATCAATGGTTCAATTTCTTCGATTTCTGGGCGCGCCCCCGAAAGACGATAACGGGTGGCATCCCACACGGAGACGCGAATGTCGGAACATGATCTGATCGACGATGCGCACGCACGCGCTGCGCACACGGCAACGCCGCGCGCGGTGGTAATCGGCGGGCGCAAGCTGTCGATCGAAGAGGTCGTCGCGATTGCGAAGGGACGTGCGAGCGTCGCACTGAGCGGCGATCCCGCCTGGCGCTCGCGCATCCAGCGCGGCGCGGATTTTCTGCGCCGTCATCTCGCCGCGGGCGAAACGGTGTACGGCGTGAACACGGGTTATGGCGACGCGTGCGTCGTCGATGTGCCGATGGAACTCGTCGAAGCCTTGCCGCTGCAACTGACGCGCTATCACGGCTGCGGAATGGGCGCATATCTCGACGATGCACAAGCGCTCGCCGTGATCGCCGCGCGTCTGAACTCGCTGGCGTACGGCTTTTCCGGCGTGCGCCCCGTGCTGCTGGAACGGCTCGCCGATCTGATCAATCATCGCGTGCTGCCGCGCATTCCGTCGGAAGGCTCGGTCGGCGCGAGCGGCGATCTGACGCCGCTGTCGTACGTGGCGGCGGCGCTCGTCGGCGAACGCGACGTGATGTTCGACGGCACGCTGCGCGATGCCGCCGGCGTGTGGGCGCAGCTTGGCCATGCGCCGCTGACGCTCGCGCCGAAGGAAGGCCTCGCGCTGATGAACGGCACGGCCGTGATGACGGGCCTCGCGTGTCTCGCGTTCGCGCGTGCCGAACATCTCTCGCGTCTTGCCTCGCGTTTGACGGCGCTGTCGACGGTTGCACTCGATGGCCGCGCCGCGCACTTCGACGCGATGATCTTCGAAGCGAAACCGCACGCGGGCCAGGCCGAAGCCGCCGCGTGGATTCGCGCGGACCTCGCGGGCCGCGACGATACGCCGGGCCATCGTTTGCAGGATCGCTATTCGATCCGCTGCGCGCCGCATGTGATCGGCGTTGCGGTCGATGCATTGTCGTGGGTTCGGCGCGACGTCGAGAACGAACTGAACAGCGCGAACGACAATCCGCTGATCGACCCGGACGGCGAGCGCGTACTGCACGGCGGCAACTTCTACGGCGGGCATATCGCATTCGCGATGGACGCGTTGAAGACGGCCGTCGCCAATCTCGCCGATCTGATGGACCGGCAACTCGCGCTGATCGTCGACGACAAGTTCAACAACAGCTTGCCGCGCAACCTGACGGGCGCGACCTCGGCGCGCGCGCCGATCAATCACGGTTTCAAGGCGGTGCAGATTTCGTCGTCGGCGTGGACGGCGGAAGCGCTGAAGCACACGATGCCCGCGAGCGTGTTCTCGCGTTCGACGGAAGCGCACAACCAGGACAAGGTCAGCATGGGCACGATCGCCGCGCGCGATTGCCTGCGCGTGCTCGAACTGACGGAGCAGGTCGCGGCCGCGCATACGCTCGCCACCGTGCAGGCGCTGAAGCTGCGTGTGCGCATCAACGGTGAGACGACCGTGCCCGCGCCGCTGCGTGCATTCGCTCAAGAGGTGGCCGCGATGTCGCCGTTCGTCGACGAAGACCGCGCGCTCGAAAGCGATCTGCGCGCGTTGACGGCGCGCATTGCCGATTGCGCCCTGGTTGAAGGAGGCGCGCATCATGAATGAACGCCACCCGGGCAAGACGTTGAAGGCGAGCGCGATCGTCGAAGTGCCGTTTCATGATGTCGACGCGATGAACGTCTGCTGGCATGGCCATTACCTGAAGTACTTCGAGATCGGCCGCGCCGCGCTGTTGCGTGCGTTCGACTACGATTACCGCGAGATGCAGGCGTCGGGCTATTTGTGGCCGATCGTCGAGGCGCATCTGAAGTACGTGCGGCCCGCGACATACGGCCAGCGGATCGACGTGCGCACGGAGCTGCTCGAATTCGAAAACCGCCTGAAAATAGGCTACGAAATCGTCGATTGCGCGACGGGCACGCGGTTGACGAAGGGCTACACGATCCAGGTCGCGATCGATGCCGCGACGCAGGAAACGCAATTCGTGTCGCCGTCTGTCGTGTTCGAAAAGCTGGAGCGCGCATGGGCACGCTGACATTACGCGTTACGCTGATAGCTGCGTTGCTTGCTGTGGTGAGCGTGAGTTCATACGCGGCGACACAGCAGACGCAGTCTCAAGCGCAAAACGGCAACCCCGCGCTCGTCTCGCAGGTCGCGTCGCGTCTTGCGCAAGCGAAGGGCGTGCGCGCGCAGTTCACGCAGACACAGACGCTGTCCGCGATGAAGCAGCCTTTGGTGAGCACGGGCACGCTCGTGTTTTTCCGTGAGCGCGGCGTGATCTGGCGCGTCGATACGCCGTACAAGGCAACGTATGTGATCACCGACGCAGGCGTCAGTGAAGTCGACTCGAACGGTAAGCGCGTCAATACAAAGAGCGCGCAGGGCGTGCGCGGTGTCGCACAGGTATCGAAGATGATGCGCGCGATGCTCGGCGGCGATCTGTCCGCGCTCTATTCGCAGTTCGATGTCGACGCGCAAGGCACGCCGTCGCAATGGAAGCTCGAACTGAAGCCGAACCAGCCGCAGCTCGCGCAGTCGATCAAGGGCTTGCAGATGACGGGCGGTGAATTCCTGCAGACGCTGCGTATCACGCTGGCTAACGGCGACGTCACGCAAATCGAGTTCGCGAAGAGCGAAGCGATCAACGATCTCGCGCCCGGCGAGCGCACGTTGCTTGGAGCACAATGATGCTGATGGCGCGACAGTGGACCAAGACGCAGTTGTGGGGCATCAGAGCCACATGGCTCGTGCTCGCGCTCGTCGCGTCGCTGTACTGCGTCTTTCGTTTCATTGGGCCGTCGCCGCTGGAGACGAATCTGCTCGCGCTCCTGCCCGCGACGGAAGCCGATCCCGTCGCTGAAAAAGCCGTCGATACGCTCGCCAACGCGCTCGGCGATCGCACGGTGTTTCTGGTGACGAGCAAGGACGACGCGCGCGCGAAAGCGGCGGCGAAACAGTTCGGCGCGGCGTTGCAGAAGAGCGGTGCGTTCGCGTCGGTGACGGCGGAGTTGCCGCCCTTCGACATGTCGCAGATCGGCGGGTTGTACATGCCGTATCGCTTCGGCCTGTTGACGCGCGAAGATCGCGACGCCGTCGCAAATAACACGGCATCGCTGCACGATGCGCTGATGCAGCGCATCTACAACCCGGTGCGCGGCCCACTCGCCACGCAACTCGCCGACGATCCGTTCGGCTGGCTCGAACACTTCCTGAGCGCCTTGCCGCTCGCCACTTCGAATCTCGATCTCGAAGACAACATGCTCGTCGCGCATCGCGGCGACCTGACGAGCGTGCTCGTCGTCACGACGCTGCCCGGTTCGGCGTACGAATCGCAGACGCAGCGCGAGGTGCTGTCGGCCGTTGCGCAGGCGCAAGCAACGCTGAACTCGAGCTATCCCGACGCGAGTGTCGCGCGCACGGGCGCCGTGTTCTATGCGGAATCGGCGCGCAGCGCGTCGGAGCGCGAAGTGCATCTGATCGGCATCGCGTCCGCGTGCGGTATCGCGCTGCTGATGCTGTGGGTGTTCCGTTCGCCGCGTCTGTTGCTGTTCGGCTTCGTGTCGACGGCACTCGGCATTGTTTGCGCGCTCGCCGTCACGATGCTCGTGTTCGGCAAGCTGCATCTGTTGACGCTCGTGTTCGGCGCGAGCCTGATCGGCGAGGCCGTCGACTATTCGATTCAATATTTCGTCGTCTATCTCGGCGCACAGCGTGGCTGGAATGCCCGGCAGGGCGCACGCTCGGTGCGGCCCCCGCTGACGGTTGCGCTCGCGACGAGCCTGCTCGGCTACGCGATCCTCGCGTGGGTGCCGTTCCCGGCGCTCAAGCAGATTGCGTGCTTTGCGATCGTCGGCATCTGCACCGCGTTCGCGTCCGTGCTGTGGCTGCTGCCCGTGCTGCTCGTCAAGGGGCCGAAGCACGCCCAGCGGCGTCTCTTCATGCGCGCCGCGACGCTGCTCGAACGCTGGCACGCGGCCATCGGCGGGCGGCGCGCGTGGATCGTCGCGGGCGTGCTCGTGCTGATCGCGATTCCAGGCTGGCTGCGCCTCACGAGCGACGACGATATCCATCTGCTGATCCAGCGCGATCCCGCGCTCGTCGCGCAGGAAGATCAGGTGCGCAATGCGATTGGCGTCGATAACACTGCGCAGTTCTTCGTCGTGCGTGGGCAGTCGCAGGAAGCCGTGTTGCAGCGCGCGGAAGCGCTCGGCGCGAAGCTCGATGCATTGAGCGGCGCGAAAGCGGTGAATGGCTGGCAATCGGTGACGCAGTTCGTGCCGTCGGCGCAACGCCAGGCCGACACGCGCAACGTGCTCGCGCAGCACGTGTTCAACGATCCCGCCGCGCTTCGTTCGATGCTGCTGCAAGCGGGCTTTCGCGACGAAATTGCGGATGCATGGCTCGCTGCTTACGCGAAGTCGAACGCAGCGCCTTTGACGGTCGAGCGCTGGCTCGCTGCGCCCTGGTCGCAACCGTATCGCCATCTGTGGCTGGGCGCGGTGGACGCACGCGGTGAGCACGGCTACGCGGCGATCGTGATTCCGCAGCGCGTGACGCCGCAAAACGTCGCCGCGTTGATCGGCGCGGCGCATTCCGTCGATGGCGTCGTATTCGTCGACAAGGCCGCGAGCGTCTCGAAGCTGTTCGGCGCGTATCGCCTCGACAGCGGCATCTGGCTTGCGGGCGCGCTGCTACTCGTGCTGATTCTGCTGATGGTGCGCTATACGCCGCGTGGCGGCATCGCGACGACGCTGCCCGTGCTGCTCGCCATCGGCGTGACGCTCGCCGCGTTCGGCTACGCGCGTGTGCCGCTCAATCTGTTCAACTGCCTCGCGCTGATGCTCGTGCTCGGCGTTGGCGCAAACTATGCGGTATTCCTGCGCGAAGGCTGTCTGCGCGATCACGCCGATCTCGGCGCGGTGTGGACGGGCGTGCTGCTGTCGGCGGCGACCACGCTGCTGTCGTTCGGCATGCTGGCCTTAAGCGCGATGCCCGCATTGAAGAGTTTTGGCGCCACGCTGGCGCTCGGCATTCTCGTGTCGGTGCTGCTTGCGCCGATCGGCATGCCGCCTGGAAGAAGGAGAGTCGCATGACGCTGTCACCCGTTTATCTGCATGCGCTCGGCATGGTCAATGCGCTCGGCGGCGACGTCACTTCGATCGTGCCCGCGCTCGAAGCCGCGCAATCGCCCGGTATGGGATTGATGCACACGGGCATCGGCGATGCGTACGTCGGCCGCGTGTCGACGCCGCTCGACATCGCGCTCCCTGCGACGCTCAAGCGCTTCGATTGCCGCAACAACCGCATGCTGCTCGCGGCGCTCGAACAGATTGGTCCCGAGATCGAGGCGGCGCGCGAGCGCTACGGCTCGCATCGGATCGGCGTCGTGCTCGGCACGAGCACATCGGGCATCGACGCGGCCGAGGTTGCCTTCGTGCACCAGGCGCAAGCGGGCGAGTTACCCGACAACTTCAACTACCGGCAGATGGAGATCGGCACCGCCGCGCCGTTCGCAGCCGCCGCGTTGAATGTGCAAGGACCCGCGTTCACGATTTCGACGGCTTGCACGTCAAGCGCTAAAGCCTTCGTGTCGGCGCGCCGTTTACTGCAACTGGGCGTATGCGACGCGATGATCGTCGGCGGTGTCGATTCGCTATGCGAGCTGACGGTGCAGGGCTTTGCGTCGCTCGAATCGACGAGCGTGACGCGCACCAATCCGATGAGCCGCAACCGCAACGGCATCAATGTCGGCGAGGGCGCCACCGTGTTCCTGATGACGCGCGAGGAAGGTGAAGTGCGCCTTGCGGGCGCAGGCGAATCGAGCGACGCGCATCATGTGTCGGCGCCGGACCCGCAGGGCATCGGCGGCGAGCTTGCGTTGCGCGCGGCGCTGAAGGACGCGGGCGTCGAGCCGTCGGCGATCGCGTATGTGAATCTGCACGCGACGGCTACGCGCAAGAACGACGACATGGAAGCGCATCTGATGTCGCGCGTGTTCGCGCACGGCGTGCCCGCGAGCGGCACGAAGCCGCTCACGGGGCACCAGCTCGGCGCGGCGGGCGCGACGGAGCTGGGCTTCGCGTGGCTCACGCTCGCGCGCGGCGACGTCGCGATGCCGCGCCATCGATGGGATGGCGAAGCCGACCCGGCGTTGCCCGAACTCGATCTCGTGCAGGACGAGCGGCGCATTCCGCGCGACGGCGCGCAATACGTGATGAGCAATTCGTTCGCGTTCGGCGGCAGCAACGTCAGCTTGATACTGGCGCGCTGAACGGCGCGAACGCACGCAGCAAAAAACATAACGACATGACGGCCACACCTGAGACCAGCGAAGCCTTTCCACCCATCGACACGATCCTGCCGCATCGCGGCACGATGCTGCTCGTCGATGGCGTGAGCGCATGCGGTGACGAAGCATTGACGGCATACGCGACCGTGCGCGGCGACGCATGGTACGCGGACGAAAACGGCGCGATGCCTGCATGGATCGGCATCGAGCTGATGGCTCAGGGCGTCGCCGCGCATATTGCGCTGCTCGCGATGCGTGCGGGTGGCCGCGCGCGTCCTGGCGTGCTGCTCGGCACGCGCAGCTACAAGGCGCACGTGAGCGCATTTGCGCGCGACGCGCGGCTGACGATCAGCGTGCAGGAAGTGCTGCGCAGCGACGCAGGCCACAGCGCCTACGAATGCACGATCGATCATGACGGCGCGCGTTGCGCGGACGCTGTCATCAAGGTCTTTCAACCGGGCGATTTTCAGACGTTCATCGAAGGGAGTATCAGTTCATGAGCCGGCGAGTTCTGGTTACGGGCGCCAGCCGCGGCATTGGCCGCGCGATTGCATATCAACTGGCAGCGGACGGCTTCGCGGTGTCCGTGCATTGCCGCACGGGCCGCACGGAAGCCGAGGCCGTCACGGCGGGCATCGCCGCGCAAGGCGGCTCGGCGCGTGTGCTGCAGTTCGACGTGCGCGAGCGCGCGGTGTGCCGCGAAGTGCTCGAAGCGGACGTCGCTGCGCACGGCCCGTACTACGGCATCGTGTGCAGCGCGGGCGTGACGCGCGACGCAGCCTTTCCCGCGCTCACCGACGAAGACTGGGACGTCGTAATCGAAACGGGTCTCGACGCGTTCTATAACGTGGTGCATCCGCTGACGATGCCGATGGTCCGCGCGAAGAAGGGCGGCCGGATCGTGACGATCGCGTCGGTGTCGGGCGTGATCGGCAACCGTGGGCAGGTCAACTACAGCGCGGCAAAAGCGGGGCTGATCGGCGCGTCGAAGGCGCTCGCCGTCGAACTCGCGTCGCGCAGCATCACGGTCAACTGCGTGGCGCCGGGGCTGATCGAAACGGGCATGCTCGATGACATGCCGCTCGAACACGCACTGAAGACCGTGCCGATGAACCGTGTCGGTCAACCGGCTGAAGTCGCGGCGGTGGTCAGCTTCCTGATGTCGGATGCGGCCTCGTACGTGACGCGCCAGGTGATCGGCGTCAATGGCGGGATGATCTGATGAAGCGGGTCGTCATTACGGGCATGGGCGGCGTCACGGCGCTCGGCAGCCGCTGGGACGAAATCGAAGCCGCGTTGAAGGCGGGCCGCAATGCGGTGCGGCGCATGCCGGAGTGGGACTACTTCGAGTCGCTGCATACGCGCCTCGCGGCGCCGCTGCCCGCGTTCGCTCAACCCGCTGACTGGCCGCGCAAGAAGACGCGTTCGATGGGCGCGGTGTCGATGTACGCGGTGCGCGCGAGCGAACTGGCGCTCGCCGACGCGGGCCTCGCAAACGATGAATCGATCAAGGACGGCCGCATGGGCGTCGCGTACGGCTCGTCGTCGGGTTCCGTCGAACCGATCCGCGCATTCGGCACGATGCTCGAAACGGGGTCGATGGCCAACGTCACGTCGAACAGCTACGTGCAGATGATGCCGCACACGACGGCCGTCAACGTGAGTCTGTTCTGGGACCTGAAAGGCCGCATCGTGCCGACCTCGTCGGCGTGCGCGTCGGGCAGCCAGGCGATCGGCTACGCGTATGAAGCGATCGCGACGGGCAAGCAGACATTGATGCTCGCGGGCGGCGCGGAAGAGTTGTCGGGGCCGGCTGTCGCCGTGTTCGATACGCTGTATGCAACCAGCACGCGCAACGACGAGCCGCATCTGACGCCGCGTCCGTTCGACGCGAAGCGCGACGGTCTCGTGGTCGGCGAGGGCGCGGCCACACTCGTGCTCGAAGAATACGAACATGCGAAGGCGCGTGGCGCGACGATTCATGCGGAGATCGTCGGCTTCGGCTGCAATTCGGATGGCGCGCACATGACGCAGCCGACGGCGGCCACGATGGCGCGCGCGATGCAGCTCGCGCTGGAAGACGCGAAGCTCGACGCGGACGCGATTGCGTATGTGAACGCGCATGGCACGTCGACGGATCGCGGCGACATCGCGGAAAGCCAGGCAACGGCGCAAACCTTCGGCGAGCGCACGCCGATTTCCTCGCTGAAGAGCTACGTCGGCCATACGCTCGGCGCGTGCGGCGCGCTCGAAGCGTGGTGGACGATCGAGATGATGAAGCGCAACTGGTACGCGCCGACGCTCAATCTCACGGAAGTCGATCCCGCGTGCGCGCCGCTCGATTACATCATGGGCGAAGCGCGCAGCATCGACGCCGACTATGTGATGAGCAACAACTTCGCGTTTGGCGGCATCAATACGTCGTTGATTTTCAGGCGCATTCGATGAGCCGTAGTCGTTCGCAAGGCTTGCAGCGTGTCGTCGTCACGGGCATGGGCATCGTGTCGTGCATCGGCAATACGCTCGACGACGTGAGCGACGCGCTGCGCGCAGGGCGCAGCGGCATCACGCGCGTCGATGCGTGGCGCGAGCGCGGCTTCGGCACGCAGGTCGCGGGCGTGGCGTCGGTGGTGGGCGAGCCGCCGTTCGAACGCAAGCTCGAACGCTTCATGGGCGACACCGCGCGCTTCGCCTGTCACGCGGCGCGCAAGGCGATCGACGATGCGGGCCTCGACCTCGCGTCGCTGCGTTCGCCTGACGTCGGCGCTGTGATCGGTTCGGGCGTGGGCACGATGTCGGCGTACGACGACGCGATGGTGGTGGCCAATCTGCGCGGCGTCGAGAAAACGCCACCGTATACGGTACCGCAGGCGATGAGCAGCACGGCGTCGGCGAATGTCGCGCAGGTGTTCGGGATCGAAGGCGTCACGTATTCGCCGTCGTCGGCCTGCACGACGTCGGCGCTCGCAATCGGCCAGGCGATGCAGTTGATTCAGACGGGGCGTCAACAGGTCGTGCTCGCGGGTGGCAGCGAATGCCTGCACGACAACATGACGCTGATGTTCGACGCGATGCATGCGTTGTCGCGCCATTTCAACGACACGCCCGTGCGCGCGTCGCGTCCGTACGACACCGCGCGCGACGGCTTCGTGATCGCGTCGGGCGGCGGTGTGCTCGTGCTCGAAGCGCTCGACCATGCGCTCGCGCGCGGCGCGCGCATCTACGCGGAGGTGACGGGCTTTGGCCACAGCACCGACGGCGCGGGCATGGTGACGCCGCACGCGCAGGGCATCGCGCGCGCGATGCAGGCGGCGCTCGACGAAGCGGGCACGCGTCCGGACTACGTGAACGCGCACGCGCCATCGACGCCGCTTGGCGACATCGAAGAACTGCGCGCGCTGCAAGCGGTGTTCGGTAACGACGTGCCGCCGTTTTCGTCGACGAAGGGTTTGACGGGGCATCCGCTCGGCGCATGCGGCGCGCACGAAGCGATCTACACGCTGCTGATGATGCGTGACGGTTTTATCGCGGGGACCACGGGCATCGAGCATCTCGAACCGCTCGCGCAGTCCATGCCGCTCGTGCAGGCGACGCGCGAAGCGCAGATGAATAGCGCGTTGTCGGTGTCGTTCGGCTTTGGCGGCAGTTGCGCGAGCCTGATGTTCGCAAGGATGTGACCGCCGCCTGTCGGGCTCAATCACAGGCAAGCAGGTAAGCGAAGCAAGCAGCAGTACGCAGAATAAACAACTAAAACGGGAAGTCGAACAATGAAAACGAAAATCGCACTGGGGCTGGTGGCTGCCGTCGTGCTGACGCAGGCCGGTTGCACGACCAAAATCAAATCGCTGCCGATGCCGGCTGCGGTCCAGACGCAGAACGGGCAAGACGTCGCGCTTTACTTCGGCAACCAGACGCATGCGCCCGTCAAGCAGTCGTACGGCAATAAGGAATTTGCCGTACGTGTGCTGCGCAAGGTGGAAAACAGCCCGGAGGCCAACTGCAGTATTGCGCTGGAAAAGGCGGTGCAGGAACTGCGCGACTATGCGCGCACGCAGCACGCGAACGCCGTCGTCGACGTCAGGACGCGCTTTCAGCATAACGAATCGGCTTCTTCGACCGAGTTTACTTGCGGCGCGAGCCTGAATGGATCGACACTCGCGGTGCGCGGTGATGTCGTGATGCTCGAAACGCAATAACAATTCCAACCACGAGGGTCATAACCATGAAGCGTCACCTGATCTGCGCAGCTGTCGTCGCATGCCTCGCCTCGCACGCCTTCGCGCGCGACAGCGTCGAGAGCTATCCCGTCGCCGCCGCGCTCGCGAGCGAGCCGGGCAAAGTTGGCGACGATATCCCGCTGTATTTCGCGGGGCAGAAGCATCCGGGCGTCGTGAAGAGCTACGGCGAGTTCGCAACGAACAAGAAGACCAACGCGTTCGGCAAAAGCGACGAGACGGCGTGCCAGCACGTGTTCCTGTCGGCCGTGATCGAGCTGCAGGATCGCGCGCGCAAGGAAGGCGGCAACGCCGTCATCAACATCAAGAGCAACTACAAGAACGAAGTGCGCGAGAGCGCAACGGAGTTCACCTGCGGTGCGGGCGCGGTGATTGCTGGTGTCGCGTTGAAGGGTGATGTGGTGACGCTGAAGAAGTAATGGCTTAATGCTTGGGACGGCTGCAGCGCCGATCTGCGATGCAGCCGCTCGATGCCATCAATCTGTTTTTATGGCCGCGACGTTGACGAGCGTTTCGCGCCGCTTGCCGGGTTTCGGCGTGTAGATGTGCAGACGTTCGAGCAGGCCGAAGTCCTTGGCGCGGCTCCACCACAAATACGGCAGCGAGACGTTGTGCGCGCCGAATGTGAAGCCGCCGCGACGGATCATGTCGAGATAGCCGTCGGCGCTTTTTTGCACATGCATCGGATGACGAAACAGCAGGCGGATCACCCACGACTTGATGTAGGCATCCGTCGATTCGGCGAACAGCAGCACGCCGCCCGGTTTCAGCACGCGGCGGAACTCGGCGAGCGCGCGTTCCTGTTCGACGAGATGGTGGAAGGTCTGATGGCAGAACACGATGTCGGCGCTCGCATCGGGCAGCGGCAGGTTCGCGCAGTCGCCGTGCAGTACGTCGATTCCGGTTGCGCGGGTGTCGGCGTGCTGGCGGCAAACTTGCGCAGACTCTTTGGCAAGTGCGAGCGACTGCTCATGAAAATCGATGCCGATGATGTGTTGCGGCTTGAACGCCTGCGCGAGCAGGCGGAACGAAATGCCCTGTCCGCAGCCGACGTCGACGATCACGGGTGTAGCGGGCAGCGGCGTATCGATCAGGCGCTTGAGGTCGTTGATTGCGACGCGCAGTACATGGTGCTCCCACGTATGGGTGCGCAGGAACCAGACGCCGAACGCTGTTTCCGGTACGAAGGGTACGACGTTCGGTACGCGGTCCGTCACGCTGGATGATTCGGTGGACTGCACGTTATTCCCCGGTCGGTGATGGTCTTTGGATTGTTTTTGATCTGGATGATTGTGCGTCATTGTAATCGCTGGTAAGGATGGAAAGCGTTGCGTGCGCAATACGTTATGTGAAGGAAGATCAATGAATATGGATTCGTCGATGAATGCGTCGGTAGACGTGGCTATCATCGGAGCGGGACCTTCGGGTGCCGTTGCGGCGGCGCTGTTGCGCAAGGCAGGGCATTCCGTGCTCGTGCTCGAGCGCCAGCATTTTCCGCGCTTCTCGATTGGCGAAAGCCTGTTGCCGCAGAGCATGGCTTACCTCGAAGAGGCGGGCATGTTGCAGGCGGTCGTCGAAGCGGGCTTTCAGTACAAGAACGGCGCGCACTTCGTGTATCGCGACCAGTCGTGCGCGTACGACTTTCGCGACAAGCATTCGGACGGCTGGGGCACGACCTACCAGGTCGAGCGCGCGACGTTCGACGATCTGCTGATCCGCTGCGCGGTGCAGCAGGGCGCCGACGTGCGCTTCGGCCACACGGTGAGCGCGATGAAGACGGGCGACGCGCCCGTGCTGGATGTATCTGACGAAGCGGGCAACGCGTATCAGGTGCAGGCACGCTTCGTACTCGACGCAAGCGGCTTTGGTCGCGTGCTGCCGCGGCTGCTGAATCTCGAAGCGCCGACGCGCATGCCGACGCGTGCCGCTATCTTTACGCATGTGCGTGATGGTATTCCTGTCGACGCGCACGATCGCAACAAGATCACAGTTGCTGTGCATCCTGAGCATCGGGATGTGTGGTACTGGATGATTCCGTTGGCGAACGGGCGTTCATCGGTGGGATGCGTGGCGGAGGCTGCGTTTCTTGATGTGCCCGAGGCCGAGCGTGAGGCGAAGTTGCGGGCGTTGATTCAGAGTGAGCCGACGCTGAACCGTCTGATTGGCAATGCGCCGTTTTTGATGCCGGTGCGGCATATTGGCGGGTATTCGGCGAATGTCGAACGACTGCATGGGCCTGGGTTTGCATTGCTCGGGAATGCGGGTGAGTTTCTTGATCCGGTGTTTTCGTCGGGTGTGACTATTGCTTTGCGCTCCGCGCATCTTGCTGTTGGGACGCTTGAGCGTCAGTTTGCTGGCGAGAGTGTTGACTGGCAGTCTGCTTATGATGTTCCGCTGCGCAAGGGGATCGATACGTTTCGCGCGTTCGTCGAGCGCTGGTATACCGGCGAGTTGCAGGACATCATCTTCTATCCCGAACAAACACCAGGGATTCGGCGCATGATCAGCGCCGTGCTGGCCGGTTATGCGTGGGATGAGACGAATCCTTTTGTTGCGGATCCTGTGCGCAGGTTGAATGCGCTGTATGAAGTGTGCAAGGTTTAGGTTTTGGTTTTGTCTGGCGACGTTGGGGTGGTTTGCTTGTGTTTTCGCTGGCATCCGCGTTACGGTGTCTGCAGTTCAAGCGTTGCCCCTGTGCGGGGCGGCACCTACTTTTCTTTGCCGCCGCAAAGAAAAGTAGGCAAAAGAAAGCGGCTAACACCGCCAACTCTTGTGTTTGCCTGAGGGCCCCCAACCGGTCCCACGCTTCACACGGCAACCTCGTGACTCATGTTCGCTGCCAACGCTCTGAATTGACGCCTCACCCGCTTCACGCGTCCGCGTCGCAACGCGCCGTGCCAGATATTCCACTGCCGCCCAGGTGGCAAACTGTGTGTCGGCCGTAGCACCTCACACGCCTCACTTCGGACCGACAGCGCACGCGTCCCACCCTGTAAGAGCGCCAAGCTATACGTCGCGACAACCTACACACAGTTTGCCACCTGGGCGGCGGAAACCATTCGCTGCCGCTAGCTATTGTTCGGGTGTTTGAAGTGGGTGAGGCGGTCATTCGAAGCGTTGGCAACGAACGCGAACAGAAATGTTGCCGTGTGAAGTGTGGGACCGGTTGGGGGCCCTCAGGCAAGAAGAAATGTTGGCGGTGTTAGCCGCTTTCTTTTGCCTACTTTTCTTTGCGGCGGCAAAGAAAAGTAGGTGCCGCCCCGCACAGGGGCGACGCTTGAACGGGTAAGTCATCACGCGGATGCCAGCGAAAAGGCAAACGCACAGGGGCAACGCTTGAAGCACGAAGACAAAACGCGGATGCCAGCGCAAACCCACGCAACGGGGAGTGTCTGAATTTTTGTGTGCAAGGCAGATAAAAGCCTGCCATCTGGCAGGCTCATCAATTGCATTCTACAAATGATTCCTGGTGAAGCGATCCTCGTAGAGGATCGCGAACTGGTTCATCGCGGCTTTCCAGTCATGCGCAGCACGGCTCCAGTCAGCCGTGATATTGCGCAAGGCCAGCCATAGCAGTTTGGTCGCGGCCTCGTCCGTCGGGAAGTGTCCACGCGTCTTGACGATCTTGCGTAGCCGGGCATTGACGCTTTCGATGGCATTGGTCGTGTAGATCACCTTGCGAACCGCTGGCGGAAACGCGAAGAAGGGGATCACGCGATCCCAGGCCCGACGCCAGGCGGCCACCACCGTCGGGAATTTCTGGCCCCACTCGCCCTGTTCGAACGCGTCCAGTTCGGTCTGCGCAGCTTCAGCGCCCGTTGCCGAATAGATCGGTTTGAGGGCGGCAGCCAGCCCCCGCCGGTCTTTCCAGTTCGCGTAGTCCAGCGAGTTGCGGATCAGGTGCACGATGCACGTCTGGAGCGTGGTGGCCGGAAACACCGCGCCCAGCGCTTCAGGCATGCCCTTCAGTCCATCGGTGACCGCGATCAGGATGTCCTGCACGCCACGCACCTTCAGGTCGCTGAATACCTTCATCCAGAACTTCGCGCCTTCCGTGTTCTCGATCCACAGCCCCAGGATGTCCCGTGTGCCGTCCGGCAGGATGCCCAGCGCCAGATAGATCGCCTTGTTGCGCACCATCCCTTCCTCGCGGATCTTGACGCGTAGCGCGTCAATGAACACTACCGGGTACATCGGCTCGAGCGGGCGCGCCTGCCAGATACTCACCTCGTCCATCACGGCATCGGTCACCGAGCTGATGAATTCCGGCGACACATCGGTACCGTACTGCTCAGCCAGAAACCCCTGGATCTCTCGCACCGTCATGCCACGGGCGTACATCGCGATGATCTTGTCGTCAAAGCCGGTGAAACGTCGCTCGTGCTTCGGAATCAGGATCGGGGCAAAGCTGCCGTCGCGGTCACGAGGGATCGCCAGGCGTAGCGGGCCGTCGTCGGTCAGCACCGTCTTGCCGCTCTTGCCGTTGCGCTGGTTGGTCGCGTCTTCGGGCCGCACGGCACCCGCCGGATAACCCAGATGGTGTCCAAGTTCGGCGCCCAGCGCCCGCTCGATCAGCGCCTTCTTGAATGCCGCTGAAGCGGCGTGCACCGCTTCGGCAGTCATGGGTCCCTTCACGAACTGGTCGATCAGTTCCTTCGGAATGGACGGTAACACTGTCGGCGCTTCGGTAGTCGTCTTGGGTTTGCGTGGCATACATGCTCCTTGAGCTACATGTTATGCCTTGAACACAAAATCTATGACAGGCCCCACGCAACGCGCCCCCCAACGCGTCGCAGACGAAAAAAAATCAAGCAGCGATCCGCGCGCTCCCGGCAACGCTTTGCCGGACATCATCACGCCGATGCACCCGCTGCCCAGCGGCATAAGTCTCAAACACAGCCCGATCATCCCCAAGCAGCGCAAACGCGAACAACAGCTCCTCAAGCGTCTCAGTACGCGCAGTCCGCCGCGCCAACAACGGCGTAGCTTTAGGATCAAGCACCACAAAATCCGCCTCAGCCCGAGGCCTTAACGTCCCAACCCGATCGGCAAGATCAAGCGCCTCAGCCGCGCCAGCAGTAGCCAGCCAGAACATCCGCGTAGCGGTCAAATGATGCCCACCCAGCCGCGCAACCTTATGCGCTTCATTCATGGTCTGCAGCATCGAGAACGACGTACCGCCACCCACGTCGGTCGCCAGCGCAACAGGCATCCCCGATTCCGCAGCCTTGTCGAAATCAAACAGGCCACTTCCAAGAAACAGATTCGACGTCGGGCAATGGGCAGCAACGGAGCGCGTCTCGGCCATGCGCCGCCGATCTTCAGCATCGAGATGAATACAGTGCCCATACACAGCCCGCGGCCTCAACAACCCATAGTGATCGTAGATGTCGAGATAACTGCGATGACCAGGAAAAAGACCCGCGACCCACTTCACTTCGTCATGATTCTCGGCGACATGACTTTGAATGAACACATCAGGATGCAGCTTCGCCAGCGCGCCCGTCGCTTCGAGTTGCGCCTCCGTCGAAGTCGGCGCAAAACGCGGCGTCAGCGCGTACATCTGACGTCCCTTGTTGTGCCAGCGTGCAATCAGTTCGGCGCTGTCGTCGTAGCCCGATTGCGCGGTGTCGCGCAGAAACTCGGGGCAGTTGCGGTCCATCAGCACCTTGCCGCCGATCATCCGCACATTGCGCCGCTGCGCTTCAGTAAACAACGCATCCGCCGATTGCTTGTGCACCGTGCAGTAAACGAGTGCCGTCGTCGTGCCACACGCAAGCAGCTCGTCGATGAAAAAGCGCGCCGTGTCCTGCGCGACAGCAGCGTCGCTGAAACCGCGCTCGGTCGGGAAAGTGTACGTGTCGAGCCACGGTAACAGCCCCGGCGCCGGCGACGCAATCATGTCCGTCTGCGGATAATGAATGTGCGTATCGATGAAACCGGGGACGATCAGCTTGTCGCGCATCTCGACCACCTGCGTGGCGGGCGCGAGTTGCGCAGCGACAGACGCATACGCGCCCGCCGCGACGACATGTCCGTCTTCGACGATCAGAAGGCCGTCTTCGTTGAAGACTGCAGCATTGGACGATTGCGCAGGATCGCCGTTGAACGTCAGCAGTTGCGCGCGATAAGCTGTTTGAGTCATGGTGAAACCGTCTCCGAACTATAAGATCAAGCGGGGATCAAGCGGATGCGCGCCAATGCGCATCGAGTTTGGCGATCATCGCGTCGCGCTCCGCAGGCGTCACGAACGACGCTTCGAAGCTGTTGCGGATGATCGTGTACACCTCGTCGTCGTCGAGCTTGAGGGCGTCGATCGTCGCGAGGTAGTTTTCGTTGACGTAGCCGCCGAAGTAGGCGGGATCGTCGGAATTCACGGTGACGGCGACGCCCTTGTCGAGCAGCGCCTTCAAGGTGTGTTTGGTCAGATCGTCGAACACGCATAGCTTCAGGTTCGACAGCGGGCACACCGTCAGCGCGACGCGCGTGTCGGCAAGCCGCGTGACGAGCGCCGGGTCTTCGATGCTGCGCACGCCATGATCGACACGGTCCACTTTCAGCAGATCGAGCGCTTCGTAGATGTACGACGGCGGACCTTCTTCGCCCGCGTGCGCGACCAGCTTCAAGCCCTTATCGCGAGCCTTGGCGAACACGCGCTCGAACTTCGACGGCGGATGGCCGCGCTCCGATGAATCGAGGCCGACGCCGATCAGCCGGTGTTTGTATTGGTCGAACAACGGCAGCGCTTCGTCGAAGGTTGAGAGCGCATCTTCTTCGGACAGGTGCCGCAGGAAGCACAGAATCAGCTTGCTCGTGAGGCCGCGCGTTTCCGCTTCGGCCAGCGCGCGCTCGATGCCCGCGACCACGGTCGCAATCGGCACGCCGCGCTCGGTATGCGTCTGCGGATCGAAGAAGATTTCCGTATGCACGACGTTGTCCGCGAGCGCGCGCTCGACGTAGGCCATCGTCATGTCGTAGAAGTCCTCTTCCTTCAGCAGCACGCTTGCGCCTGCATAGTAGATGTCGAGAAACGACTGCAGATCGGTGAACGCGTACGCGGCGCGCAGCGCGTCGATCGAGTCGTACGCAAGCTTCACGCCGTTGCGTTCGGCCAGCTTGAAGATCAGCTCAGGTTCGAGCGAGCCTTCGATATGAATATGCAGCTCGGCCTTCGGTGCGCCGTTCGTCTTGTGAGCTAGCGGGGAAAGTGTGGTTGTCGTCATGGTCGGTCAATGATTCGGGTTATCGGTTGATTTATTCAACGCCCGATGGCTGGTCGGACGTCCCCCAATGCGTTCGATGCATATTCGATGTTCAGGCCGTCTGCGCCGCATGTGCAGCGTTGGCTTCGACGGCCTGCAGCAGTTGCGCCGCCGCCGAAATCGCAATGATTTCCGGCGACTTGTCGACGATGCCGTCTACGCCAAGCGGACATTTCATCCGCGCAATCGCGGCAGGATCGAAACCGCGCGCCGCAAGCCTGTGCTCGAACTGCTTGCGCTTCGTATGCGAGCCGATCATGCCGAAGAACGCGAAGTCGCCGCGCCGCAGGATGCGCTCGGCGAGATCGAGATCGAGCGCGTGGTTGTGCGTCATCACGATGAAGTACGTGTGCGGCGTGGCCTTGTCGATTGCTTCGTCGGGTGCGTCGTTCGCTTCGATCGTCACGTTCGTTGCGCCCAGTGTGTCAGGTGCCGGGAACTGCGCGTCGCGTTCATCGACCCAGTGCACGTGGCAGGGCAGCGTCGCGAGCACACGTACGAGCGCGGCGCCCACGTGGCCCGCGCCGAACAGCACGACGGGGAAGTCGCGCGGCGCGATGGTCTCGGTGAGCAGCGCGCTGCTGTCGTCGAAGCCCGCGCCGTCCCACAGCAAACAGTCGGCGCTTTCGACGCCCGGTTCAGGATCGGACAGCATCACCGCATCGGGTGCGGGGCCGAATGATACGCTACGCACCATCGAATGGCCCGCGGCCAAGCGCTTGGCCAGCGACGTCACCCAACCCAGGTCGCCGATATCGAGCCGCTCGAACGCGAGCACGACAGCGCCGCCGCAGCATTGGCCGAGACTCGGTCCGAGCGCGAAGCGTTCGAGCCGCCGCATGTTCGGTGCGCGCATGCCGTCGCGCAAGACGCGGCGCGCGCTTTCGATCGCTTTCCATTCGAGATGGCCGCCGCCGATCGTATGGCGCGCGGAATCGCGTGTGACGATCATCTTCGTGCCAGCGTCGCGCGGTGCCGAACCTTCGGCGCGCGCGACCGTCACGAGCACGACGGCGTCGCCGTGCGCGAGCAGTTGCTGCAGATCGGTGAGCCAGGCATGCATCCGGCGGTTCTCCATACGAGGCCGCGCGGGTTGGCCGCGCAGCCGGTTGATCTTCTGTGCGTTGCGGTCGTGTCGCGCGGCACTTTATGCGTGTGTGTTGCTATGCCGTCGTGCCCGCGCCCGCAGGTTCCTGCGACGTTGGACTGGCCGCTGCGGCGATTGTTGCAACAGGCGTGCTTGCGTTCAGCGCGTCGATCGCATCGAGTATCGCTTCGGGCGTCGCGGGCGCGCGCAGTGCAGGGGCGTGCGGTGCATCGGGCGCGGTGGCCGCGACAGCATCGCGGATCGCGAGGAACACCGAGAACGGCAGCAACAGCGGCGGCTCGCCGACGGCCTTCGAGCGGAACACGGTCGGCTCCGCGTTCGGGTTGTGGTACAGCTTTACGTTGAACGCGGCGGGCGTATCGCTGACGGCGGGGATCTTGTACGTCGACGGCGCGTGCGTCATCAATCGGCCGTCGCGGTTCCACCAGAGTTCTTCCGTCGTGAGCCAGCCCATGCCCTGAATGAACGCGCCTTCCACCTGGCCGAGATCGATGGCGGGATTGATCGACTGGCCGGCGTCGTGCAGCGCATCGGCGCGCACGAGCTTCCATTCGCCCGTCAACGTATCGATCACGACTTCGGACACCGCCGCGCCATACGCGAAGTAGTAGAACGGATGGCCCGTCAGCGTCTTCGCGTCCCAATGCACTTTCGGCGTCGTATAAAAGCCGTCGGACCACAACTGGATGCGCGCGAGATACGCCGCGCCGACCAGTTGCGCAAACGGCATCGCCGCGCCGTTCGCGCGTACTTCGCTGTTTTCGAAGGTCACATCTTCAGCGTTACCGCCGAGTTCTTTTGCGGCCAGCACGGCGAGGCGTTCGCGGATCGCGTGCGCGGCGGCTTCGGCGGCCTTGCCGTTCAGGTCGCTGCCCGTCGACGCCGCCGTCGCCGATGTGTTCGCCACCTTCGACGTATCCGTGGCCGTCACGCGCACGCGGGAGAGCGGCAGGCCGAATGCGTTCGCGACGACTTGCGCGACTTTCGTGTTCAGCCCCTGGCCCATTTCGGTGCCGCCGTGATTCACGAGCGCTGAGCCATCCTTGTAGACATGCACGAGCGCGCCCGCCTGATTCAGGAACGGCACGTTGAACGAGATGCCGAACTTCACTGGTGAATACGCGATGCCGCGCTTGAGCACAGGGCTCGACGCGTTGAACGCTGCAATCGCTGCGCGCCGCGCCGTGTAGTCGCTCGATTCAATCAGCTCATCCGTCAGCGGCGCAATCACGTTGTCTTCGACGGTTTGGCCGTAGGGCGTCACATTGCGCTCTTTGATGCCATAGAAGTTCGCGCGGCGCACGTCGAGGGGATCGCGCCTCAGCTCGCGCGCGATGCCGTCCATCATCACTTCCATCACGAGCGCGCCCTGCGGGCCGCCGAAGCCGCGAAACGCAGTGTTCGACTGAGTGTTCGTCTTACACGGCAGCGCGACGATATCGACGTCCGACAGGTAATACGCGTTGTCGAAGTGGCACACGGCGCGCGTCGCGACGGCGCCCGACAGATCCGCCGAAAACCCAGCCCGCAACGCGATCTCGACGCGCGCGCCGAGAATGCGGCCGTCGTCGTCGAAGCCGGCTTCGTATTCGTAGATCGCGTCGTGACGCTTGCCCGTGATCATGAAGTCGTCGTCGCGATCGGCGCGCAGCTTCACGGGGCGACGCAACCGGTGCGCGGCCAGCGACGCCGCGCACGCAAACAGCGCCGACTGCGACTCCTTGCCGCCGAAGCCGCCGCCCATGCGCCGACATTCGCACATCACGCTATGCGTCGGCCAACCGAACATATGCGCGACGACGTGCTGCATCTCGCTCGGATGCTGCGTCGAGCTATAGACGAGCATGCTGTCCATTTCCTTTGGCACTGCATACGCGACCTGGCCTTCCAGATAGAACTGCTCCTGGCCGCCGACTTCGAACGTGCCCGTCATCCGATGCGGCGCTTGCGCAATCTTCTCGGCGGGCTTGCCGCGCTTCAGATGCAGCGGTGGCAGCACATATTGCTTCTTCGCCTTCGCTTCGGCGGCAGTGAGCACGGCTTCGAGCGGCTCGTAGCGCACGACGTCGTCGCTCTTCGCGAGCGCCGCCGCGCGCCGCGCCAACTCATGGCTTTGCGCAACGACGATGAAGACGGGCTGGCCGAGATACAGCACTTCGCCGTCGGCGAGAATCGGGTCGTCGTGCAGCACGGGGCCGCAGTTGTTTTCACCGGGGATGTCGTCGACTGTCAGCACGGCGACGACGCCGGGTGCCGCGCGCACGGCATCGAGATCGAGCGACACGATGCGCGCATGCGCATGCCGCGACAAACCGAGCGCCGCGTGCAGCGTCTGTGCAAGCTCGGGGATGTCGTCGGTGTAGGTGGCTTCGCCGCTCACGTGCAGCGTCGCCGATTCATGGGGCAGCGGCACGCCGATGGCAGCTTGCGCGTCGTGTGCGGCAAGCGATGCGTGATGCACGAAGGCTTCCGTCTGCTTGTTCATGGCCTCTGCTCCTGCGCGCTCGCGGCTGCATCGAATGCGAACGCGTTGACGTCGCACAGCGCGAGCGGATTGGCGTCGCGTGTTTCCAGATGGAAGCGCCACAGCAGATTGCGCGCGACTTTCAGCCGATAGGCGCTCGTCGCGCGCATGTCGGTGAGCGGCTGATAGTCGGCGGCGAGCGCGTCCATCGCGCGTTGCGTGGTGGCGGCGTCCCACGGCGCGCCTTTGAGCGCGGCCTCGGCGTGCTGCGCGCGCTTCGGCGTCGCGGCCACGCCGCCGAACGCGATGCGCGCATCGGCGATCACGCCATCGGCGATGCGCAGAGCGAACGCGCCGCACACGGCCGAGATGTCCTGGTCGTAGCGCTTCGCGACCTTGTACGTGCGAAAACGCAGATCCGGCGCGGGACGCGGCACGCGGATCGCCGCGACGAACTCGCCGGGTTCGAGCGCCGTTTTCTGGTAACCGACGTAGAACGCGTCGAGCGGCAGCGTGCGCGTCTTACGCTCGCGCTGCAGCACGACGAGCGCATTGAGCGCGATCAGCGCCGGCATCGAATCGCCGATCGGCGAACCGTTCGCGACGTTGCCGCCGAGCGTGCCTGCATTGCGGATGGGGAGCGACGCGAAGCGCGTCCACAGTTCGGCGAGTTCGGGATAGTCGGCTGTCAGCGCGGCATACGCGTCTTCGAGCGACACCGCCGCGCCGATCGTCAGCGTCTGCGCATCGCGTTCGACCGTTTTCAGTTCGGCGACGTTGCCGATATACAGGATGTCGCCGAGATCGCGGAACTGCTTCGTGACCCACAGGCCGACGTCGGTGCTGCCCGCCAGCAGCCGCGCATGCGGGTGCTGCGCGCGCAGCGCGGCGAATGCGTCGAGCGTGACGGGGGCGAAGAAAGCCGGCGTGCCGTAGTCGGTGCCGCGTGTGTCGGGCGCGCGGTATTCGAAGGTGTCGTTGCGCTGGATCGATTGCAGGGCATTGACGACAGCGGCGCGGTCGAGCGCGACGCGCGGATACTGCTGCTCGTCGAACATCTTCTGCGACGCTTCGACGATCGGCCGGTAGCCGGTGCAGCGGCACAGATTGCCGGAGAGGGCGGTGTTGATTTCGTCGCGTGTCGGCAGGCCAGCGCCCGCGGGCTGGTTCTCGTACAGCGCCCACATCGACATCGCGAAGCCCGGCGTGCAGAACCCGCACTGCGAGCCGTGGCAGTCGACCAGCGCTTCCTGAACCGGGTGCAGCGCGCCGCTTGCGGCACGCAGGTCTTCGACCGTGAACAGCGCCTTGCCGTCGAGGGTCGGCAGGAACTGGATACACGCATTGACGGCTTTGAGCGTCAGTTGCCCGCGCGAATCAAGTTCACCGACGACGACCGTGCAAGCGCCGCAATCGCCTTCCGCGCAACCTTCCTTCGTACCCGTGCAATGCAGATCTTCGCGCAGGTGCTGGAGCACGGTGCGCGAAGCGGGCACGCCGCTGAGCTCGCGGACGGTTCCCTGGTGATAGAAGCGGATGGTTTGCGTTGTCACGGCGAATCCTGAAGACATTGCGGACCGGGCGCGCGTTACGCTTGGGGCCGCGCCGTAGCTGGCCTCGCGCACGTAGATCGCCATCCATGGTCGAACATAACACCACTTTGTCCCAAAAATATTTCCCCGCGCGAATGGGGGTTATTCGGCGGCGGTCATGAGGGAGGGAGGCGTGGTGCGCTGCGAGGGCGCGAATTTCGCGCGGAGCCTTGCTGGGCGGTGCTTCGATGTGCGCAGGGTTTGTGCCGAACAGGCGGTGGTGTGGCGGTATGCCTACAGCATCGACGTTTGCGGGTAGCCGGGATTTGGTTTTTGCAGCGCAAGATGCTGGTCGGATTTTTGGCTTTGCGGTGGGGGCGGGGGTATGGTTTGGGTTTTTGATGGCATCCCGCGTTGTGGTGTTTGCTGCGCATGGCGTTTGGTGCTTTTAGCCTTTGCGCTGGCATCCGCGCTATGCCTTCGTGCTTCAAGCGTCGCCCCTGTGCGGGGCGGCACCTACTTTTCTTTGCCGCCGCAAAGAAAAGTAGGCAAAAGAAAGCGGCTAACACCGCCAGTTCTAGTTTTTGCCTGAGGGCCCCCAGCCGGTCCCACGCTTCACGCGGCAACGCACCTGTTCGCGTGCGTTGCCAACGCTCTCTCTGTACGCCTCACCCGCTTCATGTACCCGCGTCGCAGCACGCCGTGCCAGATAGTCCTCCGCCGCCCAGGTGGCAAACTGTGTGTCGGCTTTCGCGCCATACGCGCCTCACTCCGGACTGGGAAGCAAGGCTGGTGTTACTGGTAAGAGCACTAACCTGTGCGGTGCGACAACCTACACACAGTTTGCCACCTGGGCGGCAGAAACCATTCGCTGTCGCCAGCCGTTGTGCGGGCGTCTGGAGCGGGTGAGGCATCTGATCGAAGCGTTGGCAACGGGCAGGCGATAGCGCGTTACCGCATGAAGGACGGGGCCGTTGGGGGCCCGCAGGCAGGAAGAAGAGTTGGCGGGGTGAGCCGCTTTCTTTTGCCTACTTTTCTTTGCGGCGGCAAAGAAAAGTAGGTGCCGCCCCGCACAGGGGCGACGCTTGAAGCACGAAGGCATAGCGCGGATGCCAGCGAAGAAAAGGCAAATGCCGGCAAAAAGGCCAGCCGCGGGCCAACACACCAACGGAACCGTTGACCACTTGAACCCGCGTTCCCCAGAAAACCCTCGGTAACCCTTTCTTACCGCGCGCGGCGATTACGCCACAGACTGAGCGCCAGCGCGACAAACGCAACGACGAACCCGATCAGCGACCAGCCAGGCAAAGAAATACCGAGAATCGGCGGATACGGCGTTTCGCACAGACCCGCGACCTTGAACACGCCCGGCAGCCAGTGAGCGGGCGGCAGACCGTCGACGATCGGCTGCAACGCATCGAACCCGCAGCTGAAGTTCGGATGCGACTGCACATACACATGTCGGGCGGCCGTCAGCAGCCCGCCAAGCGCCGACAAAAGCGCGAGCAGTTCGAGCAGCCTGACGCCCGTCCAGCCGCGGAGCCGCGCGCCGAGAAACGCGAAGATCGCGATCAGCAGATAGAAATAGCGCTGGATGATGCACAACGGGCAAGGATCTTCGTGCTCGACGAACTGCAGGTATAGCGCGCCCCCCACGAGCGCGAGACAGACGAGACCGAGTAGAACGAGCAGACTGCGCTCGCGGCGCAATGTAACGTTATCGATAATCATGATCCTGCTAGCGGTGGAAGTTCGGTAAAAGGTGCGGCGATTCTAGCCGAAGCACACGGCACATGCCGGGGCCTCCGCAAGTGACGCCGCCCATGTCAACAAATCTCAGCGAATCGTATTCAATACCGCTTCGACGGCCCGTCCTATTCCCAGCAGCGCGTCGTCCGCGTGCGGCGCGGCGGCCAGCATTAGCCCGACAGGCGCGCCGCCGCGTGGATGACAGGGCAGCGAGATCGCGCACGCGTCGAGAAAATTGAAAGCGCTCGGGTTGCGCAGCACGAGGCCGTTGGCGCGGAAGAACGCCTCGTCGTCATCGACCAGGCCGGCGACGCGCGGCGGCACGATCGGCACCGTCGGCGCGACGACGGCGTCGAAGCGCTGCCACATCGTGCGCGCTTCGGCCAGCATGGCGGCGCGTTCGGCGAGCAGGTCGAGATAGTCGGCGGCTGTCGCCGGCTGGCCCTTCAGGATGCGCGTGAGCACGCGCGGATCGTACGCGTCGCGTTGCGCTTCCAGGAGCGGCCGGTGCCACGCGTAGGCTTCGATCGGCGAAAAGCCGAAGCGGTTGATCGTGGCGAGCCGGTCGAGCGGCGCGAAGCGCACGTCGCTGACGATTGCGCCCGCCGCCTCCAGATGCTTGAGCGCGGTGTCGTAGGCCTGCGCGACTTCCGGCTCGACATCGTCCGTCACGTAATGGTTCAGCACGCCGAGGCGCACGCCTTCCAGCCGACGCGCAGACGGAACGACAGGCTCGAGCCCGGCGAGAATCCGGTCGACCAGCGCGCAGCACGCGACCGTCGCGCCGATCGGGCCGAAGGCGTCGAGCGTCGGCGAAAGCGGCACGCCGCCTTGCTTCGGCACGCGGTCGGCGGTCGGCTTGAAGCCTGTCAGGCCGCATAGCGCGGCAGGAATGCGCAGCGAGCCGCCCGTGTCGCTGCCGAGCGCGACGGCCGCCATGCCGTCCGCCACCGACGCCGCCGCGCCCGACGACGATCCGCCCGACACCCGTTCGTCGCCCTTCACGCCGCGCCGGTACGGCGACAGCGGGTTGCCGTAGTGCGGGTTGAGGCCGAGGCCGGAGAACGCGAATTCGCTCATGTTCGTGCGTCCGACGATCACGGCGCCCGCGCGCTTGAGTCGCGCGACGGCGGGGGCGTCGGACGTGGCGGGCGCGGCGTTCGCGAGCACCTTCGAGCCGGCGCGCGTCACCTGGCCTTCGATGTCGAACAGGTCCTTCACCGACACGGGAATGCCCGCGAGCGGCGACAGGACGGTGCCGGCTGCGCGCAGGCGGTCGTGCGCGTCGGCGGTGGCGCGGGCGTTGTCGGCGTCGACCTGCATGAAGACGGCCGCGCCCTGGCCGGCGGGATCGGCGATGCGTTCGAGCGCCGCTTCGACGAGCGCGCGGCTGGTGGTACGGCCGGCGGCGAGATCGGCGGCGAGCTGGGCGAGCGGCGGGAAGGGCGTTGAATCGGGTGACGCGGCGGGTGACGTGGCGTTGGTCATGGCGTTGAGATCGAAGGTCGGCAGTCGAGAACCGTATTGTGACGCGTCGGGCGCGATCGGCGCGAATGCATCAAGACCGCGCGACGCCGCGCGAGTTTCGCCGAAAGCCGCTGTTTGTATCCTTTCTTCGTGCTGCGCTAAATGGTTTTTAACCGTTCGTGCGTTACCATCGCGTTCTGGATTACTTTTTGTAAGGAACAAGACTATGCACCACGGCATCGGCTTCATTCAGGATCTGGCAGTCGTAATGGCGCTCGCCGGCGTCGTTACCGTGCTGTTCCATCGCCTGAAACAGCCGGTGGTGCTCGGCTATATCGCGGCGGGCGTGATCATCGGGCCGTACACGCCGCCGTTCCAGCTGATCCACGACGAGCAGACCATCCAGACGCTCGGCGAACTCGGCGTCGTGTTCCTGATGTTTTCGCTGGGTCTCGAGTTCAGCCTGCGCAAGCTGTTCAAGGTCGGCGCGACGGCCATCGTCGCCGCGCTGTCGGAGATCGTGCTGATGCTGTGGATCGGCTACGAGATCGGCAGCGCGTTCGGCTGGAGTTCGATGGATTCGCTGTTTCTCGGCGCGATCCTCGCTATTTCGTCGACCACCATCATCGTCAAGGCGCTCTCCGAACTCGGCCTCAAGCGTGAGAGCTTCGCGCAACTGGTGTTCGGCATTCTGATCGTCGAGGACATTCTCGCCATTGCGATGCTGGTGCTGCTGTCGGGTATTGCGCAGACGGGCGAGCTGTCGGCGGGCGTCGCGTTCGTCACGCTCGGCAAGCTGATGCTGTTCATGACGGTGTCACTGGTGGTCGGCATTCTGGTCGTGCCACGCGCGCTCAACTACGTCGCGAAGTCGCAGAGCGACGAGATGCTGCTCGTCTCCGTGCTCGGCTTCTGCTTCGCGTTCTGCCTGCTGGTCGTCAAGCTCGACTACAGCATCGCGCTCGGCGCGTTCCTGATCGGCGCGATCATGGCCGAGTCGCGCCACCTGCACCGCATCGAGCATCTGATCGCGCCGCTGCGCGACGCGTTCTCGGCGATCTTCTTCGTGACCATCGGGCTGATGCTCAACCCGGCCGTGCTGGTCGACTACGCGTGGCCGATCGCCGTCATCACGGTTGCCGTGATTCTCGGCAAGATCGTCTCGTGCGGGCTCGGCACCTTCCTCGCGGGCAAGGACGGGCGCACGGCGATGCGCGTCGGCATGACGGTGTCGCAGATCGGCGAGTTCTCGTTCATCATCGCGTCGCTCGGCCTCACGCTGAAGGTGACGAGCGCGTTCCTCTATCCGATTGCCGTAGCCGTCTCCGCGCTGACGACGCTCTTCACGCCCTACCTGATCCGCGCCGCCGACCCGCTCACGCAACGCCTTGGCCGCGCGATGCCGCGCACGGTCGCCAACGTGTTCGGCATGTACGGGCAGTGGCTCGGCAGTCTGCGGCCTGCTTCGGGCGAGCCGACCGTGTTCGGCCTCACGCGTCGGATCATTCTGCAGATCGCGGTCAATCTCGCGATCGTCGCGGCGATTTTTCTGGGCGCGTCTTATGGCGCGCCTTACGGGAGTGGATTTATCGAGAAATGGCTGCCGTCCGAGCCGATGCAGCGCGTCGTGCTATGGAGCGCGGCGCTGCTCGTCTCGCTGCCGTTTCTCGTCGCCGTCTACCGGAAGACCAAGTCGCTTGCGCTGTTGCTGGCCGAAATCAGCGTGCAGCCGGCGAAGGCAGGGCGCTTCACGAGCGCGATCCGCTACGCCATTTCGGACCTCGTGCCTGTCGTTTCGATGCTAGGCGTGTTTCTGCTCGTCGCGGCGCTGTCGAGCACGATTCTGCCGCCGACGGGCCTGCTCGTCGCCGTGCTGGTCGTCGCCGCGCTGCTGCTGACGCTGTTGTGGCGCTGGTGCGTGCGGATTCACGCGACGATGCAGATCGCGCTGCGCGAAACCTTCGATGAGCAGCCCGATCCATGATGTGGTGCGCCCGCATCGCGCCGATTGAGACACGTTCGCGCAAGGTTGCATGTTGTGTCCTGATGTGACGAATTGTGTGCTGGTTTGCCCCGGTGGGGCGCGAGGCGGATAATGAGACATGTCTAATCGTTCGCGCGCGAAGACGCGTCTGTCAAACAGTCATGAGCGAGAACAACTCCGATAACGCCGGCACACCCGGCACACCTTCTCCTTCGACGAGCCAATCCGGCGCAGCCGGGTCACCATCGTCACCGGCCCCTTCGTCGACTCCCTCGGCCCCAACACCCACGCCCACTCCCGCACGGGAAGCCAAAGAAGCGGCTTCCACCGATTCCCCCGAAAGCGCCTCCAATGTGACGCCCGAGAACGCCGCCGCCGCGCAGCGACGCGAGGCCGAGCAGGCACGCACGAGCGCCGCGCAGGCTAGCGCGCAGCAGGAAGCGGCAGCGCGGGTGCAGTCCGTCGTGTCGAACGCGGAACGGGCGGCGGCAACGGCGGCGTCGGCGAACCCGCCAGCCGCGAGCGCTGAGTCAGGCGCGACGTCCGGTGCTACGGGCGCGCCGGTTAAGGCGCCTACGGGCGGCGAGCCGGACGGCACGCTCGGCGCGTCGGCCAAAAAAGACGGCTCTCCGCCGCCGGGCTTCGGCTCGGCACCGGATTTCAGCGCATCCAATCCGCCACCCGCGAGCGCCTATCCGCCGGGACCGCCTGCTTATCTGAAGCACAACGATTCGGCGTGGTCCGTGTTCGGGCGAATCATTGCGGCGCACGCGCGGCAGATTTTCGACCGCGCGGGCCGCAGGATCACACAGCGGACGTTGCGCATTGGCGTGTCGGCGCGAATCTTCCACCCGGAGCCGGGCGCGAGAGGGTTGCGCGGGAAGACGCTGCAGTATCTGGAAGAGTCGATCGCGCACTGGGTGATGTCGCGCGACGTGCTCGTCTTCATGATTCCTACGGTCGGCCATCAGGGGATGCTGCACCCGAGCAACATCCGCCTGCGCGACTACGCGAAGCATCTGGACGGTCTGCTGCTGCAAGGCGGCGCCGACGTGTCGCCGCAGTCGTACGCTGAGGTGGCGACGCGTCCCGAATGGCCCGGCGATCGCGTGCGCGACATGTACGAACTCGAGCTGCTGCACGAGTTCGTCGAGTCGGGCAAGCCCGTGCTCGGCGTGTGCCGCGGCTGCCAGCTGATCAACGTCGCGTTCGGCGGCACGCTGTATCAGGACATCGCGACGGATGTGCCGACGGCGGGCATCCACGTCAACGAGCATTACGACCAGCATCGACATTCGATTCATTTCCCCGAAGGCTCGACGCTCGTCAACATGTTCCCGGGCCGGCGCGAGGCGATCGTCAATTCGATCCACCACCAGGCGGTCAACCAGCTGGGACGCGATCTGAACATCGAGGCGGTGTCGGGGACGGACGGCATCATCGAAGCCGTGCGCTACCGGCGCGCGCCGTTCGTGATGGGCGTGCAGTGGCACCCCGAGTTCCACCGCGCGGGCGGTCCCGAACTGCTCGATTGCACGCCGTTGCTCGATACGTTCCTGCGGGTCGCGCGCGAAACGCGCTTCTGATTGCTGCGTTTTCTGCGTTTTTCGATTTGACGCGAGCGGGCCGCTGATGGCTCGCTCGCGTTTTCATTTCTATCTGTCGCAAGTCTGCGCGGCACCTGGTTGCAAACCCATGCGCTTGGAAAACAACGGTTGTTTTTACGATCTTTTGCGTTTGCGCGTCGAATTGCTTAGTTGTCCGTTCATCTCGATTTAAAGTTCTGTCACAGCGCGTCAGAAACGGCATATTCCACGCGATAATCCGAGGCTGTTTCTGGATACGCACGGAGTATCGACGTATGAAGTACCCCTTCGATCTGCGCCGCACGGTATTGCTCACGCTTGCTTGCGCGCTCATGCATGGCGGCGTCGCGCTGGCGGCCAGCAAGTCGGCGGCAGGAGCGGGCGTCGTGCGCGCGGGCGCGGCGAAAGGCACACCCGCCGACGCGTCGGACACCCAAAGCGATGCCGAGTCCGCCGACGATACGGGCAGTGCACCCGGCCTCGATGCGAATGTCGACGCAAGCGGTAGCGTACAAGGCGATGTCGCCGATCTGATGCAACTGATCCACGACGGCGGGCTGACGGAAATGCGCACCACGTACAACGGTGGTTATGGCGCTTCGCTGTTCTTCCACGCGCAGCGCATGACGTACTACGTCGCGCTGTTTCAGGACAAGCATTTCTGGCGCGTCATCAGGACATCCGACCAGGCGCGGGCCGAATCCATCTATACCGGCTTCGCGCGGCAAACGGCGCAACTCGCTGACGTCGAGATACGCCGGGCTCAGTTGCAGGCGCAGAAGGCATCGATCGAGCGGGTGATCGGCGAGTCGCAGGCGCGCGCGCAACGGCTGCAAGCGGATATCGAAGTGGCGCGCGCCCAGGAAGCGAAGGTCGCCGACTATCAGCGGCAAACGCAGGACGAAACGCTCGCGTTGCGTGACGAAAAGGATAAGGCACAGGCGGAATTGCGTCAGTTGCAGCAGCAGGTGCTGCAGTTGCAGCGTCAGGCGGAGGCTGGGCTGCCGGGGAATCGGTGAGGCGTTTGCCTTGCGGCAATGGAAACGCAGCGTTGTGGTTTGGCGGGAAGGAGAAAAGGGCTGAGTCCAGGATTTTGCTGGACTCAGCCCTATTTGTTTGACACTGATTCGGATGGGTCGCCGCTCGCGGACTTACTTCGAAAAGCTATCGGGGACTTCGGTGACGCGCCGCTGTGACATGTGGTTCATCCACTCGGTGCTGTTGGTGTTCACGCGGTCCTGGCGGATCGTGACCGGCGCGACGTTCCGTACATGCGTGCCCGCCGACATCGTGACGGAATCATAGTCGCCATTCAGGCGCGCCGACGGCGCGAGCGGCGAATAGTCGCCCGCGACAGAAGGCAAGTGACGCGCGCGATGTCCCGTCGAAAGCCGTGCTTCCGACGATGCATGCAAGTCGTGACGCGGCGTGATGTCCGGCGCGCGGGCCGCCGCATGTGGCACGCGACGCGCGCTCGTACTGGCAAACTCATTGCGCTCGCGCTTCGTCGAGTTAGCTTTGCGTACGTCTCGCGCAGCATGATCGATCCCGGACGGCTTCGCGCTCTTTGGCGGGACGCTTGCATAGACATCGGCAGCGCGCGGAGCGATGGGCGACGCGCGCTCCGTGGTGATTCGCGAAGCTTGAGTAGCAGGCGTTTCGTGGCCAGTAGCAGGCGAAGCGGAAGCATGCGTCGTTGCTGGCCCGGTACGCGTGGAGAAAACATGTCCGGCATCACTGCCCGACGTGTCGATCGTCGTGCTCTCGTCCGGTTTGCGCGCCGTCAGATCACCGCGCGTGCGATTCCACGCGACGGGCGCATCCGCCGGGCGTTCGATATTGCCGGAACGGCTGTGCACGTTTCCATCATGATTCGCAGCGGCGTTGAGCGTCACCTCGGGCGCGTCGGCGAGCGTCGGCGACGCAGGCTGTCGCGGATGGTTCGCCATCAGCCACGCAATCGCGGCCACGCCACCGATTGCGCATGCGCCGCCCGCAAGCGTGTTCCATTGACGGCTCTCACGAGCCGGCGTGCGCGTCGGATGACGCATGCCCAGTGGAATCGGGCTGGGCGTGGCGGCAGGCGCCAGCGTGGCCATGGTAGCGGAGGGCTTTCGCAGACTGTCCGGGTCCCAACGGCACATGGTGCGGATAGCGTCGGCACTCAGGCAAAAGGTGCGTAGCATCGCGGCGTACAGCGCCTTCAGTTCCGTGCGGAAGCTGACGTTGGGCGGCAGCAGCGACCATTCTCGGCCGAGCGAGCGGGACACCAGCTCAAGAGGGCGAAGGCGCGGCATTCTGATTTCGCCGACTACTAGTGTGAGTGGGGATGTCGACACGGTCTTCGCCTCGTTCTTGTTCGTGTTGTTTGGCCTCGAAGCGGCGGACGACAGCAGATGTGAACGCAACGCACGTTCACGGCCCGGTCGAGGCGTTGGGTCGCGGTATCGTGGCAGACGGTTGTCGATTCAACGATCAGATAAATCTTAAATATTTAGTTATCTTAATAATGTGTCGATTCGCGATTCAGACGATAGACATATCTCAATGCAGTGATGTCGACGCCGCCCATATGATCGGGCTCGGCGCCCGAAAACTGCCAGCCTTGCCGTTCGTAGAACGCGATCGCGGACGCATTGCCTTCCAGCACATACAGATACAGCTGCGCCTCGCCTTGCTCGCGCGCCCAGTCCTGCGCGGCGCGCATCAGCAGCTTGCCTGCGCCGATTCCCTGGTGCGCGGGCAGCGCATGCAGATTGTCGAGCAGCACGCCCCACGGCGAATCCGGCTGACGTTCGACGCACACGAAGCCGATCGGCTCGCCTGCACGCTCGGCGACCAGCACGGTCCGCCGTTCGGCGCCCGGCGCCGACATCCGCGCACGCCAGTACGACGCGCGCTCCTGCGCGACCTCGCCGTCGAGAAATGCATCCGGCAGCAGCCCGCGATAGGTCGCCTGCCAGCTCGCGCTATGGATGGCAGCGAGGAGATCGGCGTCGGCCTCGGTCGCGGGGCGAAGCGTGAGGGACGAAAGAGCGGGCAGCGAAGCGGAATCGGACATTGCGGCGGTAGTGCGCGGTAGAAAGGAACGGATTGGCCGTCAGCAGGCGGCAAGAGAGTCACAGAGAGTCACGATACGGCGCATGTCGCCCGGCGTCACCTGGCGCGGCTTGCCGGTCGAAAACCGCATCGGAAGAATTTTCTTGGAATAGCGCGATTGTAAGAAAATTGTATTAAATGCACGCCCTTCAGAGTAACGTTATTATCACGGCAGGCCCATGTCGTAAGCGAAATATCACGTTTACCCTGATATCTCGACAGCATTTGCCGCATGAGAATACCGCGCCCACGCAAAGCGCTGCGCCCCGACGGGCGCAGACGCGACCCGGCCGAGCCGGAGGGGCATCCGCGCTGTCCCGGCGGATCGTTTGAACTGCCCAACGCTGTCTGTTCTTGCAGGCAGCGGGCTCATTTCGAGAAAGTCATGGCAATTGCATCCCATGCTCAAGTAGCGACGGACGAATCCAAGGTCCGTACCGTATTCCGCGTCGTCAGCGGCAATTTCCTGGAAATGTACGACTTCATGGTCTACGGCTACTACGCCGCTGCGATCGCGAAGACGTATTTTCCGAGCGGCAATGAATTCGCATCGCTGATGCTGTCGCTGTCGGTGTTCGGCGCGGGCTTCCTGATGCGTCCGCTCGGCGCGATCGTGCTCGGCGCGTACATCGACCATCACGGCCGCCGCAAGGGCCTGATCCTGACGCTCGCGCTGATGGCGCTCGGCACGCTCACCGTCGCGTCGATCCCGGGCTACGCGACGATCGGCGTGCTCGCGCCCGTGCTCGTGCTGATCGGGCGGCTGCTGCAAGGCTTCTCGGCGGGCGTGGAACTGGGCGGCGTGTCGGTGTATCTGTCGGAGATCGCGACCAAGGGCAACAAGGGCTTCTATTGTTCGTGGCAATCGGGCAGCCAGCAGGTGGCCGTCGTGTTCGCCGCGCTGATCGGCGTGGTCCTGAACCGCATGCTACCCGCCGACCAGATGACGGCATGGGGCTGGCGCGTGCCGTTCCTGATCGGCTGTCTGATCGTGCCGTTCCTGTTCATCATTCGCCGCTCGCTGAAGGAGACGGACGAGTTCCTCGCGAAGAAGCACCGTCCGTCGGTCGGCGAGATTTTCTCGTCGATGCTGCAGAACTGGGGCGTCGTGCTGGGCGGCATGGGCATGGTCATCATGACGACGGTGTCGTTCTACATGATCACCGCGTACACGCCGACCTTCGGCAAGGAAGTGCTGAAACTTTCGTCGATCGACACGTTGATCGTCACCGTTTGCATCGGCGTATCGAACCTGGTCTGGCTGCCGGTGTCGGGCGCGATCTCGGACCGCATCGGCCGCCGTCCCGTGCTGCTGACGTTCACGATCCTCACGATCCTGACGTCGTATCCGGCTGTGCAATGGCTCGTCGCCGATCCGTCGTTCGCGCGCCTCTTGATGGTCGAGCTGTGGCTGTCGTTCCTGTACGGCTGCTACAACGGCGGGATGGTCGTCGCGCTGACGGAAGTGATGCCGGTCGACGTGCGCACGGCGGGCTTCTCGCTGGCGTACAGCCTGGCTACGACGATCGGCGGCTTCACGCCCGCCATCGCGACGTACCTGATCCACTCGACGGGCAACAAGGCGGCGCCCGGCCTGTGGATGAGCGTAGCGGCCGTCTGCGGCCTGATCGCGACGCTCGTGTTGTATCGCACGCCGGAAGCGCGCAATCAATATCGGACGGCGTAAGCGGTCGCTGCCAGTGCCAAAAACAAAACCCCCGCATGCGTGCGGGGGTTTTTTATTTGATCGACGGCTTCGGCAAAGCAGCGCTCAACTGCGTAGCGCCGCCGCAACCTCGTCGACGACTTCCCCCCACGCGCCGGGCCGTGGCTGCCGCACGAGCCGCGCGGACGGATACCACGGGCTGCGCGCGTCGCGCGTGAACCAGCGCCAGTCGGCGGCGAACGGCAGCATCAGCCAGAGCGGCTGGTCGAGCGCGCCCGCCAGGTGCGCGATTGCCGTGTCGACCGACACCACGCCGTCGAGCCGCTCGATGATCGCCGCCGTATCGGCGAAGTCGCGGATGCGCTCATCGAAGCGATGAATGTTCTTCGCGTGCGGATGCGCGTCGAGCGCGGCGCGTTCGTCGTCGCTGAGCGCGGGCTGCAGCACGATCCAGTCGATGCCGTCGAGCGCGAACAGCGGTTCGAGCGCGGCCAGCGGCAGCGAGCGGTTTTCCTGACGCTGCGCGCGTCCCGACCACGCAAGGCCAATCTTGCGCTTCGCCTGTCCGCCGAGCGAGCCTCGCCAGGTGCGCCGCGACGCGGCGGGCGCATTCAGATACGGCGTACGCGCCGGAATCGTGTCCAGTTCGGTGCCGAGCGCGAGCGGCAGGCTCAACAGCGGGCATTGCAGGTCGGCGCGGGGCCGCGGCGCGCCTTGCGCGATGAGCGTGACACGCCATTGCTGCGCCGTCGGTTCGAGCAGCGACAGCAGCTGCGGCTGCACTTCGAGCACGACACGCGCGGCGCGCTGCGCCACCACCTCGACGAAGCGGACGAATTGCAGCGTGTCGCCGAAACCCTGTTCGGCGTGCACGAACAACGTGCGCCCGGCAATCGGCTCGCCGTTCCAGCGCGGCAGCAGCGCCGTGTCCGGCGGCAGCGCCGTGTTTTCCAGCCGCCATTCGTATTCGGGCAGGCCGCGCTTGAAATCGCCGCGCGTGAGCAGCGTCACGCCGCGGTTCATGTGCGCGATGGCTTGATCGGGCCGCAGGCGCAGCGCCTGGTCGAAGGCGCGCAGGGCGGCGTCGTACGCGCCGAGCGCGTGATGCGCGGCGCCGAGACTCAGCCAGGCGAGCGCGAAGTTCGGGTCGAGACCCACGGCGCGCTCGAAGCGCGGCCGGGCTTCTTCGTGACGGCCGAGCGAGGCGAGCGCGTTGCCGAGGCCGAACAGCGCGGGCGGCAGGTTCGTCTGCAGCGTGAGGACGGCTTCGAATTCGGCGACGGCTTCGTGATGCTGTCCCGTCGCGTCGAGCGTATTGCCCAGGTTGAAGCGCGCGGCAACAAAGCGCGGTTCGATCTTGAACGCCGCGCGAAAATGCGCGATCGCCTCCCTGGCCGAGCCGAGCGCATTGAGCGCCATGCCGATGTTGTTGTGCGCGCCCGCATGGCCGGGCCGCAGTTCGAGCGCGCGCCGGAACGAATCGACGGCTTCGCGGTGCCGGCCGAGCGCGTGCAGCGCATTGCCGAGATTGACGTGTGACGACGCGTCCAGCGGCTGCAGGCGCAGTGACTTCTGGAACGCGTCGACCGCGTCTTCGTGGCGCCCGGCGAGCGCGTACGCATTGCCGAGGTTGTAATGCGCCATCGGAAACGTCGGCGCGAGGGTCAGCGCATTGCGAAAGCGTTCGATTGCCTGGTCGAGCCGGCCGAGCGCCTTCAGCGCGTTGCCGAGGTTGAGTTGCAGCGCGGCGTCCTGCGGGCGCAAATCCGCGGCGCGGCGCACGAGGTCGGCCGCTTCTTCGTGCTGGCCTTGCTGATGGCGCAGCACGCCAAGCAGATGCAGCGCATCGACGTGGACGGGATCGAGTTCAAGCGTGGCGCGATAGTCGCGCTCGGCGTCGTCGAGCCGTCCGTCGCGATGCGCGCTGTAGGCGCGGTCGAATACTGGATGCATGACGCAGGCGAGGGTGTGAGGCAGGAAAACGCGCATTTTCCCATACTCGGCGCATGCCCCCCGACTTGACGCGGATAGTGTTGCTCAATAACATATGAACACATGTTCAAATGTACGTATCGACGTTGCGTCGATACGGGTGCCCTCAATGTCTACCGTGCTCTCTCTGAATACCGACGACCGTGTCGTGCAGATCGCCGATTTGTTCCGCCTGCTGGGCGACCCGACGCGCCTGCGCATCGTGCTCGCTTGCGTCGACGAGCGGCGCGCGGTGGGCGCGATCGCCGAATCGCTGAATCTGTCGCCTTCGCTCGTCAGCCATCATCTGCGGCTGTTGCGGGCGGCGCGCATCGTTCGCGCGGAGCGGCAGGGCAAGCAGGTTTTCTACGTCGCCGCCGACGGCCACATCAGCGGCATGCTGACCGACATGCTCGAGCACGTCGCCGAACCCGTCAGCGAATCCGCCGCCGACCTCACGCAGGATCACGCATGAAATACACCGCTCATCAGACCAACGGCACGACGCCGCAGCATCAGCCGAAGTCCGACGCGCATGTGCACACGGACGCGTGCGATCACGCGGCGCACGACCACGAACCGCACGAAGCGGGCAACAAGGGGTCGCACGCGCATCATCATGGGCACGGTGGGCATCACCACCATCACGCGCCCGCGTCAGGCCACGGACGCGCGTTCGCGCTCGCCGTCGTGCTGAATGTCACGATCGTCGTCGTGCAGGCGATCTACGGCGTGCTCGCCAATTCGACCGCGCTGCTCGCCGACGCCGGACACAATCTCTCCGACGTACTCGGACTGCTGCTCGCCTGGGGCGCAACCTGGCTCGCGACGCGCCGCCCGTCCGCGCGCTACACGTTCGGCCTCGGCGGCTCGTCGATTCTCGCGAGCCTGCTCAATGCGGGGCTGCTGCTGTTCGCGTGCGGTGTGATCGTCGCGGAAGCGGTCGGCAGGCTGTTTCATCCGTCGCCCGTCGCGGGTCTCGACGTGTTCATCGTCGCGCTCGTCGGCATGGTCGTGAACGGTTTCTCGGCATGGCTTTTCATGCGCGGCCAGGAAGACGACCTGAACATTCGCGGCGCGTTTCTGCATATGGCTGCCGACGCGGCCGTGTCGGCCGCGGTTGCCGTTAGCGGCCTCGCCATTCTTTTCAGCGGCTGGACATGGCTCGACCCGGTGATGAGCATCGTCGTGGTCGCGGTGATCGTGTACGGCACGTGGGGCCTGCTGCGCGATTCCATCAAGCTCGCGCTCAACGGCGTGCCGCCCGGCGTCGACGTGCAGAAAATTCGCGAGTATCTCGCCGCGCAGCCCGGTGTCACCGACGTGCACGACCTGCACGTATGGGCGCTGTCGACGACGGGTAACGCGCTGTCCGCGCATCTCGTGATTCCGGACGGCCATCCGGGCGACATGGTGATCGACGGGATCGTCGGCACGCTGCGCGCGGAGTTCGACATGCACCACGCGACGCTGCAGGTCGACATGGGCACGACGCAGCACCGCTGTTCGCTCGATCGCGCGCCGCACGCGCACTGAGCGATAAGTCGCATGGCTGATGCGGGTTTGATGCGCCGCGTCGTCGGCCACACCGCAGCTAGCGGAATGCTCGGCGTACACTAATGAGCATGTCCGACTGCGGAGGTCTGCATGACGGGTGCTTCCTTCGACGTGCCGCCCGTGCTGATCGTCGGCGCGGGGCCGACGGGGCTGGCGGCAGCCATGAGTCTTGCGCGTGCCCAGGTGCCCGTACGGCTCATCGACAAGGCGCAGCAAGCGGATCCGCATTCGCGCGCGATCGGCATTCAGGCGCGCACGCTCGAACTGCTGGAGCAACATCGCCTCGTCGAACGGTTTCTCGAACTCGGTCATCGCGCGCGTACCGCTAATCTGTATTCGAACGGGCATCGGCTGACGCGGCTCGATTTCGATCCGCTGCAAACGCGCTATCCGTATCTGCTGTTTCTCGATCAGTCTGTCACTGAGCGCCTGCTGACGGAGCATCTCGCGACGTTCGGCGTGCACGTCGAACGTGGCGTCGAGCTGACGATGTTCGCGCAGGGCTCGGCGGGCATCAACGCGACACTGCAACGCGCGGACGGCCGTATCGAGACGCTGCACCCGTCGTACATGATCGCCGCCGACGGCGCACACAGCGCGATCCGTCACCGGCTCGGCATGAGCTTCGCGGGTAAGACCTTCGAGCAGACCTTCCTGCTCGCCGACGTCGAAGCGGATACCGGCTGGTCCGACGACGAGTTTCATATCTTCGCGTCGGGCGCGGGGCTGGCGGCGCTCTTTCCGATGGGCAAGGGCCGGCATCGGCTGATTGCCGATCATCCCGCGATGCCGGCGCGCGAGCCGGCCGAGGCAGCGTCGAGCGGCGACCCGGCGCCGCTTGCGTCGATTCCCGCGCCTACGCTCGACGAATGCCGGCTGATTGCGAAGAGCCGTATTCATCATCCCGTCGAACTGAGCAGCCTGTCGTGGTCCGGCTATTTTCATCTGAATAGCCGCATGGTCGAGCAACTGCGCGCGCAGCGCGTGTTCCTCGCGGGCGACTCTGCGCATGTGCACAGTCCCGCGGGCGCGCAGGGGATGAATACGGGCATTCAGGAAGCGTTCAATCTCGGCTGGAAAATCGCGCGTGTGCTGAAGGGCGACGCGCCCGACCGGCTGCTCGACACGTACCATCTCGAACGTCATCCGATTGAACGCGACGTGCTGCGGCAGACGAGTTTCGTCACGCACATGGCGGAAGCGGACCACGGGCCGCTCAAGCTGCTGCGCGAGCGCGTGATGCCCGTGCTCGCCGCGCTAGGGCCGTTGCGTGATGCCGCGCGTCTCACCGTCAGCGAACTGTCTATCCAATACCGGCGCTCGCCGCTGACGCTCGAACGCATACTCGACGGCGGGCCGCGCGCAGGCGAACGCGCGCCCGATGCGCTCGTGCATGTCGTCGATGGACCGTTGGGACGCGTGCCCGGCATCGGCTGCATTTTCGATCTGCACGACCCGGCGTTCTTCTCGCTGTTTCTGCTCGTCGATCCGCCGGAGGAACCGGGAATGGGCAACGGCAAAATACTGTCATTGCATCGCAAGCCCGTGCGCGCTGCCGATCTGGACCGTTTCGCCGCCGCCGTCGAAGATCTGCTGCCGGGTGCGGTGCGCGTGTGGCGCGTGTCGGATGTGAGCGGCGAGGGCGGCGGGCCGTCGCTCAGCGAATCGTTCGGACGCACGCGGCCTTCGTTCTATCTGGTGCGGCCTGACGGTTATGTTTGCGCGCGCGGCCGGCCTGGCTCCGATCTGAACGGGCTGTTGCGGCATTGCGAAGCGTGGTTCGCGAAAGGTGCGCCGTCTGAGCCGGCGGCGCCGTGACGCACCAATGCACAAGTTCGTTGCAGGTGCTGGGATGTTTTTTTGCTTTTGCGCTGGCATCCGGGTAGCGGTGTTTGTTGCGAAGGCGTTGCCGGACTTGGCGCTGGCATCCGCGATTCGTTAGCGTGCTTCAAGCGTCGCCCCGCACAGGGGCAACGCGTGAAGTACGAAGGCATAGCGCGGATGCCAGCGACAGCAACAGCAAACCCAAAACAACGACAACCCCAAAAAAAGCGTCCGCATCGCTTCCGACACGAACGCCCAAGTGCTGTTGCTATTGCGTGAACGCCGGCCGACGCCCGGCAAATGAAGCGCCTTAAGCCGGCGCAGCCTCCTTCGGCGTCAAATCCTCGCGATGCCTGACCAGCGCCTCACGAACCATCTCGTGCAGTTCCAGCTCGACGCCCTCAGGATTCGCATGCAGCGTAGCCAGAATCGAGCGCCGCATACGCGGTTCCCAGAACCGCCGGATATGATCGGCAATATTGTCGATCGCTTCGTCGCGGTCCGGCATCGACTCGAAGAAATCGCCGATGCGGTTTGCCATGTCGACCAGGTTATGTGCGTCCATTGCGTTGCCTCATTTGCCTGACGTTGTGGCCATCTCACGCTTGCTGAGATGCTCGAGCTGCTCGTTGTTGAAGCGCGAGTACTCCTTCTGCCATTGCGACGGCTGCTCGACGGGCATCACCTGCACGGCCGTCACCTTGTACTCGGGGCAGTTCGTCGCCCAGTCGGAGCTGTCCGTCGTAATCACGTTCGCGCCAGATTCGGGGAAGTGGAACGTCGTGTAGACCACGCCCGGCTGCATCCGGTCCGCCACCTTCGCGCGCAACACGGTGTAGCCCGCGCGCGACTCGATGCCGACCCAGTCGTCGTCCTTGATGCCACGGTCTTCGGCGTCGTGCGGATGAATCTCCAGACGGTCCTCGTCGTGCCAGAGCGAGTTCTCCGTGCGGCGCGTCTGCGCACCGACGTTGTACTGCGACAGAATACGGCCCGTCGTCAGGATCAGCGGGAACTTCTGGTTGACCTTTTCCGGCGTCGCGACGTACTTCGTGATCACGAACTTGCCCTTGCCGCGCACGAACTCGTCGATGTGCATCGTCGGCGTGCCTTCCGGCGCGTTCTCGTTGCACGGCCACTGGATGCTACCCAGCTTGTCGAGCTTCGCATACGACACGCCGTGGAAAGTCGGCGTGAGGCGTGCGATCTCGTCCATGATCTGCGACGGATGCGTGTAGTTCATCTCGTAGCCAAGCGCACGGGCGAGCAGGATCGTCACTTCCCAGTCCGAGTAGCCGGCGAGCGGCGGCATCACCTTGCGCACGCGCGAGATGCGGCGCTCGGCGTTGGTGAACGTGCCGTCCTTTTCGAGGAAGGTCGAGCCCGGCAGCAGCACGTGCGCGTACTTCGCGGTTTCGTTCAGGAAGATGTCCTGCACGACGATGCATTCCATCGACGACAGCGCCGCGCCCACGTGTTGCGTGTTCGGGTCGGACTGCACGATGTCTTCGCCCTGGCAATACAGGCCCATGAAGCTGCCGTGCAGTGCCGCATCGAACATGTTCGGGATGCGCAGGCCCGGTTCCGGCTGCAGCGTCACGCCCCATTCGCCTTCAAACAACGTGCGCGTCACCGTGTCGCTGATATGGCGATAGCCCGGCAGTTCGTGCGGGAACGAGCCCATGTCGCACGAGCCCTGCACGTTGTTCTGGCCGCGCAGCGGATTCACGCCGACGCCTTCGCGGCCGATATTGCCCGTCGCCATCGCAAGGTTCGCGATGCCCATCACGGTCGTCGAGCCCTGTGCATGTTCCGTCACGCCGAGGCCGTAGTAGATCGCCGCATTGCCGCCCGTCGCATACAGGCGAGCGGCTTCGCGCACTTGCTGCGCCGGCACGCCCGTCACGCTTTCCATCATTTCCGGCGAGTTCTCCGGCAGCGCGACGAAATCGCGCCAGTGCTGGAATGCGCGCGTCTCGCAGCGCTCGGCGATGAACGCCTCATTTAGCAGGCCTTCCGACACGAGCACGTGCGCGAGCGAGGTGACAATCGCGACGTTGGTGCCCGGACGCAATTGCAGGTGATGCGTGGCCTTCACGTGTGCCGTATCGACGATGTCGATGCGGCGCGGATCGACGACGATCAGCTTCGCGCCTTCGCGCACGCGGCGCTTCAGACGCGAGCCGAACACCGGGTGGCCATCGGTCGGATTCGCGCCGATCACGATGATCACGTCGGATTTATCGACGGAAGCGAAGGTCTGCGTGCCCGCCGATTCGCCGAGCGTCGTCTTCAGACCGTAGCCCGTCGGCGAGTGGCAAACGCGCGCGCAGGTGTCGACGTTGTTGTTGCCGAACGCGGCGCGCACCAGCTTCTGCACCAGATACGTTTCTTCGTTCGTGCAGCGCGACGACGTGATGCCGCCGATCGAATCGCGGCCATACTTTTCCTGGATGCGGCGGAACTCCGACGCCGCATAGCTCAGCGCTTCTTCCCAACTGACTTCGCGCCACGGATCGGTGATCTTCGCGCGGATCATCGGTTTCTTGATGCGGTCCTTGTGCGTCGCGTAGCCCCATGCGAAGCGGCCCTTCACGCACGCATGGCCTTCGTTCGCCTGGCCGTTCTTGTGCGGCACCATCCGCACGACGGTGTTGCCCTTCATCTCGGCCTTGAACGAGCAACCGACGCCGCAATACGCGCAGGTCGTCACGACGGAATGCTCCGCCTGGCCCAGCATCACGATGCTCTTTTCCGACAGCGTCGCCGTCGGGCAAGCTGCGACACACGCGCCGCACGACACGCATTCCGAGTCCATGAACGGCTGGCTTTCGCTCGCGGCGACGCGCGATTCGAAGCCGCGGCCGGTGATGGTCAGCGCGAACGTGCCCTGCGTCTCTTCACACGCGCGCACGCAGCGATTGCAGACGATGCACTTCGACGGGTCGTAGGTGAAGTACGGGTTCGACTCGTCTTTCTTGTCCTTCAGGTGATTCGCGCCGTCGAAGCCATAGCGCACTTCGCGCAGGCCCGTGACGCCCGCCATGTCCTGCAGCTCGCAGTTGCCGTTGGCGGGGCAGGTGAGACAGTCGAGCGGGTGATCGGAGATGTACAGCTCCATCACGTTGCGGCGCAGTCCTTGCAGACGGTCCGTTTGCGTGCGGACCTTCATGCCCGCTTCGACGGGCGTCGTGCACGACGCGGGATAGCCGCGCCGTCCTTCGATCTCCACGAGACACAGGCGGCACGAGCCGAACGGTTCCAGCGAATCGGTTGCGCACAGCTTCGGGATGTTGACGCCTGCCTCGGCGGCGGCGCGCATCACCGACGTGCCCGCGGGCACCGAAATCATCTGGCCGTCGATTTCGAGCGTCACGTCGACGTCGGAATGACGCAGCGGCGTGCCGTAGTCGGTATCGTCCATCGGGCCGCGTTCGTTGCGCAGCGCGCCCGCCTTGCAGGCGCAGTTGCCGGAGCCGCAGCCGCCGGATTTGAAGGTGATCGGATCGGACATGTTGGGCTCCTTGGTCAGGCTGCCGCTTTCGGAATGGCGGTTTCGAGACCGAAGTCTTCGGGGAAATGGTCGAGGGCGGAGACGACAGGGAACGGCGTCATGCCGCCCATCGCACACAGCGAACCCGACACCATCGTGTCGCACAGATCGCGCAGCAATTGCACCTGCTTCGTCGACGTGTCGCCGTTGCGAATGCGCTGGATCACTTCGACGCCGCGCGTCGAGCCGATCCGGCACGGCGTGCACTTGCCGCACGATTCGAGCGCGCAGAAGTGCATCGCGTATTGCGCGAGATCGGCGAGATTCGACGTGTCGTCGTGAATCACCAGACCGCCGTGACCGACGACAGCGCCGACCTTCGCGTATTCCTCATAGTCGAGCGGGATGTCCCACTGGCTCTCGGGCAGATAGGTGCCGAGCGGGCCGCCCACCTGCACCGCGCGCGCCGGACGGCCACTTGCCGTGCCGCCGCCGTAGTCGAACATCAACTCGCGCAGCGTGCAGCCGAACGCGAGTTCCACGAGACCGCCGCGCTTCACGTTGCCCGCCACCTGGAACGGCAGCGTGCCGCGCGAGCGGCCCATGCCGAAGTCCTTATAGAACGCCGCGCCCTTCGCGAAGATGATAGGCACAGTCGCGAGCGTGATCACGTTGTTGATCACAGTCGGCTTGCCGAACAGGCCTTCGAGTGCAGGCAGCGGCGGCTTCGCGCGCACGATGCCGCGCTTGCCTTCGAGCGATTCGAGCAGCGCCGTTTCCTCGCCGCACACATACGCGCCCGCGCCCTTCGCGACGAACAGCTCGAAGCGATGCTGCGAGCCGAGCACGCTGTCGCCGAGCCAGCCGGCTGCGCGTGCCTTGACGATCGCGGCTTCGAGCGTGGCAATCGAATGCGGATATTCGCTGCGCACGTAGATATGGCCAACCGTCGCACCCGCCACGATGCCGGCGATGATCATCCCTTCGATCAGCACGAACGGATCGCTTTCCATCACGAGGCGGTCGGAGAAGGTGCCCGAATCGCCTTCGTCCGCGTTGCAGACGATGTATTTCTGATTGGCCTTCGCGGCGCGCACCGTGCGCCACTTGATACCGGCCGGGAAGGCCGCGCCGCCGCGCCCGCGCAGGCCGGATTCGATCAGTGCGTCGACGGCTGCGTCACCGGACATCGCGAGCGCGTTATACAGGCCGACGATGCCGCCATTGGCGATGTAGTCGTCGGTCGAAAGCGGGTCGGTGATGCCGATGCGCGCGAACGTCAGGCGCTGCTGCTTCTTCAGGTACGGAATCTCGTCGACGACGCCGACGTGTTTCGTGTGCGTCGCCTTGCCTTCGATAAAGCCCGCGTCGAACAGCGATGCCACGTCTTCCACTTCGACATTTGCATAACCGATGCGGCCTGCGGACGTCTCGACTTCGACGAGCGGTTCGAGATACAGCAGACCGCGCGAGCCATTGCGCACGAGTTCGATATCGATGCCGCGCGCTTTCGCTTCATCGGCGATGGCCGTGGCGAGCGCGTCGGCGCCGAGCGCCAGCGCCGAGGAATCGCGGGGAACGTAGATGCGCGTCATACCGTTTCCTCCACACGTTTCATTGCCGCTGCGAGCAGGGCGTCGAACTTCTGCGGCGTTACTTTGGCGTGCAGTTCGCCGTTGATCATCATTGCGGGCGACAGCGCGCATTGACCGAGGCAATACACCGATTCGAGACCGACTGCGCCATCGCAGGCGTGGTCATGGTCGTGGTTGTGTGCGTCGTGCTTGTGCGCGTCGAAGCGGCAACCCGTGCGCGCCTCGATATGTTGCGCGAGCGCTTCCGTACCCATGCTGCGGCATGCTTCCGCGCGGCACAGTTGCACTGTGACGGGCGCGGCCGGCGACTGGCGGAAGTGGTGGTAGTAAGTGATGACGCCATGGACTTCCGCCCGTGACAGGTTCATCGTCCGCGCGAGCGGCGCGACGGTGTCGGGCGGCACGAAGCCGACGTCGTCCTGAATGGCGTGCAGTAGCGCAACCAGCGACATGCCGGGTCGTGCGTGACGTTGCACGAGTTCGTCTGGCGCAATGGCGTTCGGTCGATCCACAGTGGGGCTCCTCCAAAGTCGATATATGCACTTGTTATTCATAACCCGTGCATCTATGCTTTGCTTGTTTGATATATCAATGCGAACGATAGGCGGGTGGATCGGCTTTCGCAATAGGAACTGCTAGAACATATATGATTCGAATCGAATGCCAGGCGCAGCTCATTGTGCGGGACAGCAACGGCCAAACGTCCAGCCTGACTGACGCTATGCCGCTACTGTCCCTTGTGAACCAGACAGGCAGCATCGCGCAGGCTGCTGCGCTTAAGGGTTTGTCCTACCGTCATGCGTGGGGTTTGCTGCGCGCCATCGAGACTCAGCTGGGCGGCGCGCTCATCGAGAAAGAGCGTGGCCGCGGCTCGGCACTCTCGGAACTCGGGCGGGCAGTGTTGCGCGCGCAACGACTTTGCGGCGAGCGTCTGGACGGCAACATGCAGGCGCTGGCAAGCGAGGTCGCCGCCGATCTGAACCGCTGGCTGGCGCCGCCCGCCGAAGACGTGCGCATTCATGCATCGCATGGCTATGCGGTGGCGGCGCTCGTGACGGCGCTCGTCGCCGACGAAGTCCCCCTCGACATCAAATATCGCGACAGCGCTGAGGCGATCACGGCGCTTGCACGCGGCGAGTGCGATCTGGCGGGCTTCCATTTGCCGCGCGGCGAGTTTCGCGCGGTGTGCGCGGACAAGTATCGTCAGTGGCTCGATCCGCAGCGACATGTGCTCGTGCATCTGACACGGCGCAAGCAGGGGCTGTTTCTCGCGAAGGGGAATCCGAAGGGGATAGGCGGCTTGACCGACCTCGCGCGCGACGACATCCGCTTCGTCAACCGGCAGCATGGTTCCGGCACGCGCATGTTGATCGATCTTGCGCTGCGGCGCGTCGGTGTCGATCCGGATCGCGTCAACGGCTATGCGTCGACGGAACTGACGCATTCGGCGATCGCGGCTTTCGTCGCAAGCGGGATGGCGGACGTCGGCTTCGGCGTCGAACCGGCTGCGCATCACTTCGGGCTCGACTTCATCCCGGTCGTCGACGAGGATTATTACTTTGCCTGCGATCGCGCGCGGCTGGAGCGCGAGCCGCTGACAACGGTGATGTCGGTGATGCGCGGCAATGCGTTCCGGCAGAGCGTTGCGCATCTGGAAGGCTACGATCCCGGCGATTGCGGGAAACTGCTCGAACTGGAAGCAGGTCTGGAGGAGAGCGGGGCCTGAGACGTTGAAGCGGCTCGGGCCGCCGAAGCGTGCAGGGTAAGCGTCCGTAACAACGAAAGAAGCTTACAGACGCTGCGCGGCGCGGCGCTTTGCGATAATCTCTACGCTTTCGTCATTCCGCCTCAGTTGCGCGGCGTTGTCTGCCGCATCGATTCGATATGAAATATTTCGTTCCCGCTTGCGCTGCCGCCCTCACGGCCAGCGCCTTGTTTGCCACGATGTCCGTTGCTTTTGCGCAGAATTCGCCGGGCGTGCCGGGCGGTATCCTGACCGAAGAGTTCAAGCTGAACGAGCATCCGCAGATGCCGTTCGGCGCATCGGCACCGTCGAAGAAATATCAGAGCGACAAGCCTACGAAACTGCGCAAGCGCGGTGACAACGGCGATCCGAACGGCTGCAACCTCAAGTGCCCTGAGGATCAGTAAATGGCACAACGCACGTGGCGCCTTGCGGCGTCGCGTGCGTCATTGAAACGGCTGGCTGGATTACGGCTTCGCTGTGTGCCACATGTCCTTGAAACCGTCCCCCTTCATGTCGCCGGGCTTCTCGTCCTTCGCGAAACGGTAGAGCGGCTTGCCTTTGTACGCCCACTGCTTCTGGCCGTCCGCGCCGTCGATCAAGGTCCAGTCGCCCGAGGGCTTGTCGCTGGCTTCGGCGGCGGCGGCGGGCCATGCCGCCGCGCAACCGCCCGAGCAGGCGCTCTTGCCCGGTGTCGTGTCCTTGTCGAAGGTGTAGAGCGTGCGTCCCTGTGCGTCGACGAAACGTCCGTCCATGGTTTTCGGCGGCGCTGCGAAGGCGGCCTGTTGCACGGCGAGCGCGGCGATGAGAAGGAGAGTCTTGCGCATGATGCGGCTCCTGTTCTGACGTGTTGTGTATGGAGTTTATGCAATCGTTCGGTGGGTGCGCGCCTTAAATGCTTTGAATGTGCGCGCATCGAATAAACGGCTGGCGCGCCTTGTTATTCCATCGCTTGCTTGTCGAAAAGCGCCCGTCGCATACGTTCAGGAGGGCCCGTCTCGTTTGAGAGCGGGACTTTTCATATCTGTTCGTTCTGATCTGACCACGCTTTGGCTGTCCCGGAAGCCAAAAAGGGCGCGACCCCGGACGGTATAATTCCCCTGATCTATCAAGAGGCAATGCAAATTGCATTGCGCCGGCCTGCACTGTTGGACGCGAGCCGAGCGGCGAATTCAAGCCCTCGCATACGGGGAATGCCGAGAATGAAAATACTATTGACCAACTTCCATAAAGGTCGGGGAGGCGGTCACGTCACGTACGTCGTTTCTATTGCGCGAGGCCTGGCCGCGCGTCACGAAGTCTTCGTCGGTGCGCCGAAAACCAGCAGGCTGTTGCAGCATGCAAACGGCGTTGCCAATATCCGCGCGCTGCCGATGGAGTTTCCCGCCAAGCTCAAGGAACTCGGGCGCTTTGTCGGCGCGATCCGCGAACTGCGCGCGCTGCTCGAGCGTGAGCGCTTCGACGTGGTTCATGTGAACGGCTCGCCCGATCATCGGCTCGTGCTGCTGGCGACGCTGTTCGCCTCGTTCAAGCGGCCGTATTGCGTGTACACCAAGCACAACACGATCCGCGTCAAGCGCGACTTCATGACGAAACTCAAGGCGCGGCGCGCGACGCATCACGTGATCGCCGTGTCGAAGCCGGCGGCGCAATTGCTCGAAGGGTCGGTGTATGCGGATTGCGGGTTATCGGTGATTCCCAATGGCGTCGACATCCATTTTTATGCGCCTTTCGATGACGCAGCGGCTGAGCGCAGGCGCGATGCGCTTCTCGGTGCGAAGCATGCCGGAAAGCTGGTGGTCGGCACGATTACCGGGTTCGACTGGTACAAGGGGACGATGGACATGGTGACGGCCGTCGCCGCGTTGCCTGAGGATCTGCGCAAACAGGTCGTGATGGTTGTTGTCGGCACGGAGCCGAATGACGAGCAGCGCAAGGTCATCGAAGCGCTGAACATGAACGAGCACCTGCTGATCAGCGGCTTCACGGACGATGTGCGCGACTATGTCGCGACGTTCGATGCCGGCTTCATGGTGTCGTACGCGGTGGAAAGCAGTTCGTTCGCGTGCCGCGAGATGATGGCGATGGGGCGGCCGGTACTCGTCACGCGGTACGCGAGCTTGCCTGAGAACGTCGACGATGGCGTCGACGGCTGGATCGTCGAGCCGCGCGACACGCAGGCGATGACCGGGCGCCTGCACGCGATGCTGGCGAACCGCGGCCAGTTACCCGCGATGGGGCGACATGCGCGCGCTAAAGCGGAGCGGGAGTTCTGCAACAGCAAGTTCATTCAGGAAACGGAAGAGGTGTACGTGCGCGCTGCAGCGTGACGGTTCTGGCTCTGCCGACGTAGTGCGACCGGCGCGTGGCCCGCGCAGCGTGATGCTGCCGCGGGCTTTATTTTTGCCGCGAAGGGGTGTATCGCGCGTGGTTACGCGCGGACGAGCGTCGCGCCACAGGTCGTGATGTCGCCGATGTAGGCGATGCGCTTGCCGTTGTGCCGGCGTCGTCCGCTAGCGATGATCGGATATTTGCCGCCGCAGCGCGGACATGCGACCAGGTGACCGTCGAGCGCAATGGCGATACCTTCATCCGTCAGATCCTGCGTTGCCTCGACGATCTTGCCGCCGTGGTCGGTGGCGTCACCGAGGCGGGCCATGATGGGGTCGTCTGTGTGGATCATTTTGTGCATCTCCCGTTTGGTTAGTTGTACTGGGCGGATAGGGCGTGCCGTCGGACTTGGAGACGGCCGTTCATTTGACGTCGGGTCAGCCGCAGTGACTATCAGAAAAGGTCGAAAACGGGGCGCGAACGAATGTCGGATGCGCGAAAACCCGCGCTTGGGACACGCGGTATAGGGTGGCCTAGCCGGCGCCCGTCGTATTCGCCGCGCGGCCGATGGCAACAAAAAACCCGCAGAGCGCTTCGCTGTGCGGGTTTTCGTACTGCGGCGTGCTGCACCGTATTGAATATTGGTGGAGGCGGCGGGAATCGAACCCGCGTCCAGAAGTCCTCTACGACTAGTTCTACATGTTTAGTTCTGTCTTTTGATTTAACCGGAGCGACGCGGACGAACACGCTGCGCTACAGCGATTCACTAGATTTTCGACCCGGACGTCGTGACGCCGCCAAGGCTTAACTGACGTATATGACCTCTGTCGGTATTGCTACCGGTCTTGCGACACTAGCCCGTCAGTGAACTAGGCAGAGGACGGCGGCCCTTAGGCTGCCAGTGCGAACGTTTCGTCGTTTGCAGTTACGTTTTTCCCGCTGATTTACGAGGTTACGGGGCCTCGACATGCCCTAGCCGCTTCGCAACCCCTGTCGAAACCAGGTCGCCCCCGCAGAAGGAATGAGCCACACAGGTGGCTCACATAATCATTTTACAGTAGCGGCGCTCGCGAGTCACGGCGAAACGAACGCGCCCGCCCGGACGTAGCGGATGAGTCCGTCAACTGATGTCCCGCAGCAGGTTATGCAGTTCGCCCGTCGTCTTGACGACATGCTGGGCGTGCCATTGCGTAGGCGGAATGTCGTTGCCGCAATAGCCGTACGCCGCCGCGACCGTCACCATGCCGGCCGCAAAGCCCGCTTGCACGTCGCGCAGATCGTCGCCGACATAGACGATCCGCTCCGGCTGCAGGTCCAGCTCCTTCGCGGCGTGCAGCAGCGGCGCGGGATGGGGCTTCGAATGCGGCGTCGTGTCGCCGCTGACGACGCAGCCCGCACGCGCGCCCAGCCCAAGCTGGGCGACGAGCGGTTCCGTCAGCCGCGCGACCTTGTTCGTCACGATGCCCCAGCGCACGCCGCGCGCGTCGAGGTCATCGAGAATGTCACCAATGCCTGGGAACAGCAGCGTTTCGATGCATAGATCCGCTTCGTAATTCGCCAAGAACTCGTCGCGCATGGACGCGTAGTCGTGATGGTCGGGGCCGATGCCGAACGCGCCTCCGAGCAGGCCGCGCGCACCCGCTGACGCGAGCGGGCGCAACTTTTCCAGCGGCACCATCTCGAGGCCGCGCTCATGGCGCATCTTGTTGACGGCTGCGGCGAGGTCGGGCGCGGTGTCGGCAAGCGTACCGTCGAGGTCGAACAGAATGCCCTGGCAAAGACCGACCGATGCTTCGTCGTCTTCGCGCTGTGGCAGGGGCGTGGGATCGCTCATTGAAGTAGGCGCTGGATCAGGCTTCGCGACGGCACGCGAGCATGTAGTTGACGTCGGTATCGTTCGACACGCCGAAATGGCGCGTGAGCGGGTTGTAGGTGATGCCCTTGATTTCGACGGTGTGCAGATCCGCCGCGCGCGCGAAGCCGGCAAGCTCCGACGGACGGATGAAGCGGGCGTAGTCGTGCGTGCCCTTCGGCAGCATGCGCGCGATGTACTCCGCGCCGACCACCGCAAGCAGGTACGACTTCACATTGCGATTGAGCGTCGAAAAGAACACCCAGCCGCCCGGCTTGACGAGCGTCTTGCACGCTTCCACGACCTTCGACGGATCGGGCACGTGCTCGAGCATTTCCATGCACGTGACGACATCGAACGAGGTGGGTTCGCGGGCTGCCAGCGCCTCCGCGGCGATCTCCTCGTAACTTACCGTTACACCACTTTCAAGGCTGTGAAGATCGGCGACGCCCAAAGCCTGATTGGAAAGATCGATTCCCTTCACATCGGCGCCCAAAGTCGCCATCGACTCCGACAGAATCCCGCCGCCGCAGCCGATATCGAGCACGCGCTTGCCCGCGAGATGCGCGTGCGAGTCGATCCAGTTAAGCCGCACCGGATTCAGTTCGTGCAACGGTTTGAACTCGGCGTTCGGGTCCCACCAGCGATGCGCGAGATCGCTGAATTTCTGCAGTTCGTGGGGATCGGCATTGGTCATGACGGATGCGGCCTCGAGGGCGGGAAGGCGGGTGGATCGGAGAAACCCTGAGTATATAGGGCTGCGCATGGGGCGGCAAAAAGCGCCCGGTCGCGCTTGTCGTGTCTCGTCTCGCGCGGTGGTTGACGCCGCGCAGGCGGAGCATAAAAAAAGCCCCGCCGAAGCGGGGCTTTGGATACTGCGGTGTTTTGTAGCTTACTGCTTCGAAGTACCGACAACTTCGACTTCCACGCGACGATCCGGTGCGAGGCAGGCGATGAGTTGCTTGCGGTTCTTCTGGTTGCAGCCCGTCGTAACCGGGTTGCGCTTGCCCTTGCCTTCCGTGTAGATACGGTTGGCTTCGATGCCCTTGCTGACCAGGTATGCCTTGACAGCTTGTGCACGACGCAGCGACAGACGGTCGTTGTACTTGTCCGAACCGATGCGGTCGGTGTAGCCAGTGGCCACGACGACTTCCAGGTTCAGGCCTTGAATCTTCGATGCGAGATCGTCCAGCTTTTCCTTGCCAGCCGGCTTCAGGATTGCCTTGTCGAAGTCGAACAGCGTGTCAGCTTGATAAGTGATCTTCTGGCTGGTGATAGCCGGAGCAACCGGTGCCGGAGGTGCCGGCGGCGTCGGTGCTTGTGCGACCAGTGCGCCATCGCACTTTGCGTTAGCCGTTGCCGGCGTCCAGAACGCGTCGCGCCAGCAAAGCTCATTCGTGCCGTTCATCCACACGTATTCGCCGGTGCCGTTCACCCAGTTGTCGTTGGTGGCTTGTCGCGACGCCGGCACCGACTGTGCCATAGCGGATGCAGCCATAACTGCGGTAGCTGCAATGAACGCGAGCTTTGAAAGTTTATTCATATTTCTCCTCTCGAAATTGAGATTACCGCAGGTTTACTGCGAGCCTGTTGACAAAGACCAGTCATACATTGCTCGAAGTATAACATCGGTGCGGAACAAAAGACGCTGTGCGTAGACTTCGAGCAGTGTCTAACTTTGTGCGTTGGCATTTTGCCATATCGTTCCCTTCCGACGATAAAAAAATCCGCCCCCTATTCATACGCCCGGTCGAATGTGGTGCATGCGCAACAGAAGGTGGCAAGTTCGTCAAGAGCCCGCCGGAGGCCGTTTCGGGCGGCTTGACAGGGAGCATTTTCCGGGCCCGGTCACCACGCTCGCGAGGCGCTTCCAGGTGCCGTTTTCGCGCGTCCCACTAATAGGTATACGCATGTCGCCGGGAGCGGATGCGGCGCATGGTAGAATCGCGTGATGCGCTGCGCTCGCAGATGCATAGGGGTAGGCCCAAGCGGTGAGGTGAAGAACGCGTTTCCCTCATCGTCTTCGCGCGTAAACGATACGGACAATGGATCAATTCGCCAAAGAGACTCTACCAATCTCCCTAGAGGAGGAAATGCGCCGCTCGTATATCGAGTACGCGATGAGCGTGATTGTAGGGCGCGCGCTTCCCGATGTCCGCGATGGTCTGAAGCCGGTTCACCGGCGCGTGCTGTACGCCATGCACGAACTGAACAACGACTGGAACCGGGCGTACAAGAAATCGGCGCGTATCGTCGGCGATGTGATCGGTAAGTACCATCCGCACGGCGACTCGGCTGTATACGACACGATTGTCCGCATGGCGCAGAACTTTTCGCTGCGCTACATGCTCGTCGACGGACAAGGCAATTTCGGGTCAGTCGACGGCGACAACGCCGCGGCGATGCGTTACACCGAAATCCGCATGGCGAAGATCGGCCACGAACTGCTCGCCGACATCGACAAGGAAACGGTCGACTTCCAGCCGAACTACGACGGCAGCGAAAACGAGCCGACCATTCTGCCCGCGCGCATCCCGAACCTGCTGATCAACGGCTCGTCGGGCATTGCTGTCGGCATGGCGACGAACATTCCGCCGCACAATCTGACCGAAATCGTCGACGCCTGCCATCACCTGCTGAAGAATCCGGAAGCAACGATCGACGAGCTGATCGAGATCGTGCCGGCGCCGGACTTCCCGACGGCGGGCATCATCTACGGCGTCGCCGGCGTGCGCGACGGTTACCGCACGGGGCGCGGGCGGGTCGTGATGCGCGCGACCACGCACTTCGAAGAGATCGATCGCGGCCAGCGCATGGCGATCATCGTCGACGAACTGCCGTATCAGGTGAACAAGCGTTCGCTGCTCGAGCGGATCGCCGAGCTGGTGAATGAGAAAAAGCTGGAAGGCATCTCGGACATTCGCGACGAATCCGACAAGAGCGGCATGCGCGTTGTGATCGAACTGAAGCGCGGCGAAGTGCCTGAGGTCATTCTCAACAATCTGTACAAGGCGACGCAGCTCCAGGACACGTTCGGCATGAACATGGTCGCGCTGGTCGACGGCCAGCCGAAGCTGCTGAACCTGAAGGAAATGCTGTCGCATTTCCTGTCGCACCGTCGCGAAGTGTTGACGCGGCGCACTGTATACGAGCTGCGCAAAGCGCGCGAGCGCGGTCACGTGCTCGAAGGCCTCGCTGTCGCGCTTGCCAACATCGACGATTTCATCGCGATCATCAAGGCCGCGCCGACGCCGCCCATCGCGAAGCAGGAGTTGATGGACCGCCCGTGGGATTCGTCGATCGTGCGCGAAATGCTGCAGCGCGCCGAGACGGACAATGCTTCGTCGGGGGGCCGCAGCGCGTACCGTCCGGAAGGTCTGAATCCGGCGTACGGCATGCAGGTCGACGGGCTCTACCGTCTGTCGGACACGCAGGCGCAGGAAATTCTGCAGATGCGGCTGCAACGCCTGACGGGCCTCGAGCAGGACAAGATCCTCAGCGAGTACCGTGACGTCATGGCGCAGATCGCCGATTTGCTGGATATCCTCGCGCGCCCCGAGCGCATAACTTCGATCATCTTCGACGAACTGGTCTCGATCAAGAGCGAATTTGGTGACGAACGCCGCTCGCGCATCGAGATGAACGCGACCGAGCTGAACACGGAAGATCTCATCACGCCGCAGGACATGGTCGTGACGATGTCGCACTCCGGTTACGTGAAATCGCAGCCGTTGTCGGAATATCGCGCCCAGAAGCGCGGAGGTCGCGGCAAGCAGGCGACGCAGATGAAGGAAGACGACTGGATCGACACGCTCTTCATCGCGAACACGCATGACCACATCCTGTGCTTCTCGAACCGCGGCCGCGTTTACTGGCTGAAGGTTTACGAAGTGCCGCAGGGCTCGCGCAATTCGCGCGGCCGTCCGATCGTCAACATGTTCCCGCTGTTGGACGGCGAGAAGATCACCGTCGTGCTGCCCGTCAAGGAATTCTCGGCGGACAAGTTCATTTTCATGGCGACGGCGCTCGGCACGGTCAAGAAGACGCCGCTCGAGGCATTCAGCCGTCCGCTGAAGAAAGGCATCATCGCGGTCGGCCTGGATGACGGTGATTACTTGATCGGCGCGGCGATCACCGACGGCGAGCACGACGTGATGCTGTTCTCGGATTCGGGCAAGGCAGTCCGCTTCGACGAGAACGACGTTCGTCCGATGGGCCGTGAAGCGCGCGGCGTGCGCGGCATGCAGCTCGAAGACGGTCAGCAGGTGATTGCGCTGCTCGTCGCAGGCGACGAACAGGAGTCGGTGCTGACGGCAACGGAAAACGGCTACGGCAAGCGCACCCCGATCACGGAGTACACGCGCCACGGCCGCGGCACAAAGGGCATGATCGCGATCCAGACGTCCGAGCGTAACGGCAAGGTGGTCGCCGCGACGCTGGTCGACGCGGAAGCGCAGATCATGCTGATCACCAATACGGGCGTGCTGATCCGCACGCGTGTGTCGGAAATTCGAGAAATGGGCCGCGCTACGCAAGGTGTTACACTCATCAGCCTTGATGAAGGCACCAAGCTTTCCGGTCTGCAGCAGGTTGCTGAAGCGGAAGCAGACGTGGACGGCGACGCCGACGCGCCTGCGGACGAAGCGGGCGGTGACGAAAGCGAAGCGTCGTGATTCGCAGCGAAGCTTCTCAAGTAATGCGTAAAGCAGCGCAGGCATGTTGAGCGCATCGGGCCGATGCGCCGCCTGCGTGGCGAAGCAGTTAGGTTAATTTCTCTTAGGGAGTAGTGATGCAAAAACGTTTCAAGCAGTTGATGGTTCTGGCCGCTTTCGTCCCGACCCTCGCGATGGCGCAAGCGCTGCAAACCCAGCAGCCGGCTCCGGCTGCTCCGGCTGCCGCTGCCCCCGTCGACCCGGCGAAGCAGGCTGCCATCAAGAATCTGCTGGACGCGATCGACGCACAGAAGCTGGTCGGCGCAATCGGCAACAGCGCGCAGATGCAGGCAAAGCAACTCGTCCCGGCCATCCTGTCGGACGCGCTGTCGGAAAACAAGACGATGACGGACAAGCAAAAGCAGGCTTCCGTCCCGTCGCTGCAGAAGAATGCTGTGCCGAAGCTGGTTGACTCGGCAGGCCAGGTCTTCGCTACGGATTCGTTCAAGCAGGATGCCATGCAAGCTCAGTACGACGCCTACGCGAAGTACTACAGCACGCAGGAAATCAACGATCTGACCGCGTTCTACAAGAGCCCGACGGGCCGCAAGTTCATCCAGGTGCAAGACCAGGTTGGCCGCGACGTCGTGAACGGTCTGATGCAGAAGTACATGCCGCAATCGATCAAGGCAACGCGCGACCAGGCTGACAAGGAAGTCGCTTCCGTCAAGCCGGCGAAGTAAGCAGCAGGTCGAACGAGGCTGAACGGCGCTCGGAGCGCCTGTCACGGGTGGCGTGAGAGGGAATGCGTTAATTCCCTTGAAACGCCGGGGTTTGGCGGGTTTCGAGCGTCAATGCGATAATGGCCGTTTGCGCTTGCGCGCAGACGGCCATTTTCTTTCAGGCGCGGTTTTCGGCTCTTTCTCATGCCGCGTGCCTGCTTCCCAGGGTTCTCACGATGCGCGTCTTCAATTTCTCCGCCGGTCCTGCGGCCATGCCCGAAGAAGTGCTGCAGCAGGCAGCCGACGAAATGCTCGATTGGCGCGGCAGCGGCATGAGCGTGATGGAAATGAGCCATCGCGGCAAAGAGTTCATGGCGATCCATGAAGAGGCGCTGACCGATCTGCGCGATTTGCTGCAGGTGCCGGCCAGTCATCAGATTCTCTTTCTGCAAGGCGGCGGGCTCGGCGAAAACGCAATCGTGCCGATGAACCTGATGGGCCGCAAGGCGCGCGCAGACTTCGTCGTGACGGGCTCCTGGTCGCAGAAGTCGTTCAAGGAAGCGCAGAAATACGGCGCGGCGCACATTGCCGCAAGCGGTGAAACGGCCGACGGTTTCACGCGCGCTCCGGCGCGCGCCGAGTGGAACCTGTCCGACGATCCCGCCTACGTGCACCTGTGCACGAACGAAACAATCCACGGGGTCGAGACCTTCGAGATTCCCGATCTCGGCGACATTCCGCTCGTCGCCGACGCGTCGTCGCACATCCTGTCGCGCCCGATGGACATCGCCAAATATGGCGTGTTGTTTGGCGGCGCGCAGAAGAACATCGGCATGGCGGGCGTGACTGTCGTGATCGTGCGCGAAGATCTCCTCGATCGTTCGATGGCCATGTGTCCGTCGGCATTCGAATGGAAGACGGTCGCGCTGAACAATTCGATGTACAACACGCCGCCCACGTACGCGATCTACATCGCTGGGCTGGTGTTCAAGTGGTTGAAGAAGCAGGGCGGGTTGACGGCGATCGAGGCACGCAACGTCGAGAAGGCGAAGCTGCTGTACGACACCATCGATTCATCGAGCTTCTATCTGAACAAGGTGGAGCGCAACGCGCGGTCGCGGATGAACGTACCGTTCTTCCTCGCCGACGAGTCGCGCAATGAAGATTTCCTGGCCGGCGCGAAAGCGCGCGGACTGGTGCAGCTGAAGGGCCACAAGTCCGTCGGCGGCATGCGGGCGTCGATTTACAACGCGGTGCCGCTCGAAGGCGTCAAAGCGCTTGTCGAGTACATGAGGGAATTCGAACAGCGCAGCGCGTGATCTTTCCGGTCGCAGCGCGCGCATCCTCTCCGAACTGGCCCTATACAGGACTCGAAGCGGTCCTTTAGAAGCATGGACGACGAACTCAATTCTCAACTCAAACCGCTGCGCGAACGCATCGACGCGATCGACGCGCAGCTCATCGCGCTGCTGAATCAGCGCGCGGCGGTCGCACTCGAAGTCGGCGAGGTCAAGAAGCACTTCAACGCGCCTGTGTTTCGTCCGGAGCGCGAGCAGCAGGTAATCGCGCGTCTGCAGGATATGAGCGCAGGCCCGCTCGCCGGCGAGCATATCAGCGCGATCTGGCGCGAAATCATGGCCGCGAGCCGCGCGCTGGAGAAGAACATCACGGCCGCGTACCTCGGGCCGGCCGGCACGTATAGCGAACAGGCGATGCACGAGTACTTTGGTCAGTCGATCGAAGGGCTGCCTTGTTCGTCGATCGACGAAGTGTTTCGCTCGGTCGAAGCGGGCGGCGCGGAATTCGGCGTCGTGCCCATCGAAAACTCGACGGAAGGCGCGGTGTCGCGCACGCTCGATCTGCTGCTGCAAACGCAACTGCTGATCGGCGGCGAACTCGCGCTGCCGATCCATCACAATCTGCTCACGCTCAACGGCGGGCTGGCCGGTGTGACGCGCGTGTGCGCGCATGCGCAGGCGCTTGCGCAGTGCCAGCGCTGGCTGGCCACGCACGCGCCGCATGTCGAGCGCCAGGCTGTGTCGAGTAACGCCGAAGCCGCACGCATGGCGGCGGAAGATCCGACCATCGCGGCCATCGCGGGCGACCGCGCGGCAACGCAATACGGTCTTCAAGTCGCTTACGCGCTGATCCAGGACGACCCGCACAACCGCACCCGCTTCGTGATGATCGGCAAGCAGCCGACGGGCGCGAGCGGCTACGACAAGACGTCGCTGATCGTGTCCGTCGCGAACGAGCCGGGCGCGATGTTCAAGCTGCTCGAACCGCTCGCCCGCCACGGCGTGTCGATGACGCGTTTCGAGTCGCGTCCGGCCCGCGTCGGCACGTGGGAGTATTACTTCTACATCGACGTCGAAGGCCATCGCGACGACGCGTCCGTTACAGCCGCGCTCGCCGATCTAGGCCAGAAAGCAGACTTCCTGAAGATTCTCGGCTCGTATCCGCGCGCCCGCTGATACGTCCGACATCGTTTCGCAACTATTTCGCAACCAATAAGCAAGTCCAGGAATTATCCGGAGATACACATGACAACGTCTTTCGGTCCGTCCTACGTTCGCGCGATCGCGCCTTATGTGGCTGGCAAGCCGATTTCGGAAGTCGCGCGCGAATTTGGGCTGGACGAAGCGCGTATCGTGAAGCTCGCGTCGAACGAGAATCCGCTCGGCATGCCGGAGTCCGCGAAAACGGCGATGGCGCAGGCGGCGAGCGAACTCGGCCGCTATCCGGACGCGAACGCCTTCGAACTGAAGGCCGCGCTTTCGGCGCAATACGACGTGCCCGCCGACTGGATCACGCTCGGCAACGGCAGCAACGACATTCTCGAACTGGCCGCGCATGCGTTTGTCGAGAAGAACCAGTCGGTCGTCTACGCGCAGTATTCGTTTGCCGTGTATGCGCTGGCGACGCAAGGCCTCGGCGCACGCGCGATCGTCGTGCCCGCCGTGGAGTACGGCCACGATCTCGACGCGATGCTCGCCGCGATCAGCGACGACACGCGCCTCGTTTTCGTCGCGAACCCGAACAATCCGACGGGCACGTTCATCGACGGCGCGACGATCGAGGCGTTCCTGTCGAAGGTGCCGCGCCACGTTGCCGTGGTGCTCGACGAGGCGTACACGGAATATCTGGGCGCGGACAAGCGCTATGACTCGATCGCGTGGGTGCGCCGCTATCCGAACCTGCTGGTGTCGCGCACGTTCTCGAAGGCGTTCGGCCTCGCGGGTCTGCGTGTCGGCTTTGCCATCGCGCAGCCGGAACTGACCGATCTGATGAACCGTCTGCGTCAGCCGTTCAATGTGAACACGCTCGCGCAAGCGGCCGCGATCGCCGCGCTGAACGACAAGCCGTTCCTGCAAAAGAGCGCCGAGCTGAATGCGCAGGGCTATCTCCGTCTGACGCAAGCGTTCGACAAGCTCGGTCTCGAATACGTGCCGTCGCACGGCAACTTCGTGCTGGTGCGCGTCGGTAACGACGACGGCGCGGGTAATCGCGTGAATCTCGAATTG